>CBIGSA010000168.1:0-7629 GCA_966192215.1 uncultured Devosia sp.
CGTCGGCACCGGCATGGAGCTGTTCAAGACAGCAGCCGGCTCATGGATCTATCCCGAGGAGGCCATCTTCCGCCTCGGCGGCGTGCCGCTGTTTTCCGGCTTCATGTATGCCTGTGTCGGCTCCTACATGGCCCGCATCCAGCGCATCTTCGATATCCGCTTTGTCAGCTACCCGCCCGTCTGGGCCACGGTGCTGCTGGCTTTGGCCATCTATGTGAACTTCTTCAGCCACCATTTCATCTATGATTTCCGCTGGCTGCTCTTCGCTGCCACGGCCATCCTCTATTGGCGCAGCTTCATGCACTATCGCGTCTTCCGCTTCCGCCATTCCATGCCCATGCTGCTGGCCTTCCTGCTGGTGGCACTCTTCATCTGGATCGCGGAAAATATTGGCACCTGGTCCCGCGCCTGGATCTATCCCGACCAGGCCGATGGCTGGACCCTGGTCAGTTGGTCCAAGCTGGGCTCATGGTATTTGTTGATGCTGATCTCGGTCGTCCTGGTGACCCTGGTGCACCCGCCCAGAGCTTATGAGCCAGGCCAGCCTTAGTCCCGCGCCAGCACCATGATGCGCAGTTGCACCACCCACTTGCCGATCGAGCCAATCAGCGTCGGCCGGTCCTCGTAATTGCGCAGCATATATTCGGCCAACCGATACCCCTCGGCCACGATACGGCGCTCGTCTCGATCAAGGCCCACCGATGGAACACGCATGCCAGCCTCCCGCTTATGGTTGACAAAACCTTAACGCGGCAGGACCGGCGGAGTCCGCTGTCTTTTGGAACTATGGTTTACTCAGGTCAGGAGTGGGTGTGGTAGCGAGGGGCGAAATATGGCTTGCCGCGCTGGACTCCGCAGTCGGTGCAGAAACTAATAAACTCGACCCGTTCTGGTCGTTTCACCTGACGAATTGAACGCTCATCTGCGCCTCCCGACCATCACACCCCCTGACCTCCGGAAGCCGTTTGGCGCCGTTTCGGATCCTGATACGTCGCCGGCAGAGGTGGTCTCCTGCTGCTGGAGCAGGCGAGGGCGGTCGACAAGAGACGCCTCGTCAAGCTGCTGGGAAGAGCAGAACCACTCATCTTGGCCGAAGCCCTTGCAGCCCTGCGGCTGTACTACGCCGACTAGGGTCTTGCACTCCGGCGCATAAATTCGCATATAGCCCATCGGGAGGTTGGCGCGGACGTGTTCCTCGCCAACCGGGTCAGGTCCGGAAGGAAGCAGCCCCAACGAGACCTTCACGGGTCGTTGCCAGCCTCCTACTCAACTGTTCAAACTTGGCATTTGGCGACGCGGAACGGCCTCTGGCCTTTTGCGGAACCCATGGCATTGCCCTATGGTCGGCGCATGATCCAAGGCAGATTCCCGGCAATACGAGGCGATGGAGGGCTCGATGGCTGATGCACCGACTTCGCCCTATCTCGTGCTCGCCCGCAAATACCGGCCGCGCGACTTCACCACGCTTGTCGGCCAGGATGCCATGGTGCAGACGCTGGGCAATGCCTTTGCGCAGAACCGCATCCACCACGCCTTCATCCTTACCGGCGTGCGCGGCGTGGGCAAGACCACGACGGCCCGAATCCTGGCCCGCGCCTTCAACTACGAAGATGCTACCGGCCCCCATCCCACGCTCGACCTCTCCGTCGAGGGTACGCACTGCCGCGCCATTATCGAGGGCCGGCACGTCGATGTCATCGAGATGGACGCCGCCTCCAATACCGGCATCAACGATATCCGGGAAATCATCGACTCGGTGAAATACGCGCCGTCCTCGGCGCCCTACAAGGTCTATGTCATCGACGAAGTCCACATGCTTTCGACGGCGGCTTTCAACGGCCTGCTCAAGACGCTCGAAGAGCCGCCGCCCTATGTGAAGTTCATCTTCGCCACCACCGAAATCCGCAAGGTGCCGGTGACGATTCTGAGCCGCTGCATGCGGTTCGATCTGCGCCGCATCACGCCCGAGATCATGACGGCCTATCTGGAATCCATCCTGGGGCAGGAGGGCATCAGCTTCGAGCCGGAGGCCCTGGCCATGATCGTCCGGGCCGGCGAAGGCTCGGCCCGCGACAATCTATCCCTGCTCGATCAGGCCATATCCCACGGCAATGGCACGGTCACGGCAGCCACGGTCAAGGCCATGCTTGGCCTGGGCGACCGCGCCCGCATCATCGATCTCTTCGAGGAACTGATGGGCGGCCGTATCGGCGACGCCATCGAGACCATGCGTGCCCTCTACGATATGGGCGCCGATCCGCAGACCCTGGTGGCGGACCTGGCCGATTTCACTCACCTGGTCACCCGCATCAAGGTCGTGCCGGCGGCGGCCGGCGATGTTTCGCTCACCCCCGACGAGCGCCGCCGCGGCGCGGACCTCGCCGGCAAGCTGCCCATGCGCGCGCTTACCCGCGCCTGGCAGATTTTGTTCAAGGGCTATGACGAGGTCGCCCGCGCCAGCAATGGCCTGCAAGCCGCCGAAATGGCGCTGATCCGCCTGGCCTATGCCGCCGATCTGCCCAGCCCGGACGATCTTATCGCCCGCCTGGCCAACCAGCCCCCTCCGGCGCCAGGTCTGCCGCTGAGTGCCCCGATCAATCGCGGACCCTCCGGCGGCGGTGGCGGGCCATCCGCCCTGCGGGTCGAGGCCCCGCGTCCAGTGGTCACCGAAGCTTTGGCCGCCCAGTCCGCCACGCCGCAGCCGCAGGCGGCCCTGGCCACCGTTGCCAGCTACAAGGAGTTGATCGCTCTTGCCGGCGCCAAGCGCGACGTGCTGGTCAAGCTGGCGCTGGAAAGCCAGATGCGCCCGGTTTCCTTCGAACAGGGACGCATCGAGGTTGCCCTGGCCGATGGGGCCGATCCGGGCATGATCGCCACGCTTTCGGCCCGCCTTCAGCTCTGGACCGGCCAGCGCTGGCTGGTCAATGTGTCCAGCAAGCCGCCCGAAGGCCTGACCATCCGTCAGGAAGTCGAACAGCGCCAGCAGGCCGCCCAGGCAGCGGCGCATGAAGACCCGCTGGTCAAAGCCATTCTCGAAACATTTCCCGGGGCCAAGGTCGTCAATGTGAAGGTGCGCGACGATGCCGCCGCCATCGAGCCCGACCTGCCCCCGCCGCCACCTGAAGAGGACGACGAATGAAAGACATCATGGGTATGATGAAGGCCGCCAGCGAGATGAAGGGCAAGATGGAGGCCCTGCAGGCCGAACTTGCCGATCTCGTGGTCGAAGGTCGCTCCGGTGGCGGCATGGTCACCGTGTCGCTGTCAGGCAAGGGCGATATGAAAGGCGTGAAGATCGATCCGTCGCTCTTCCGGGAAGACGATGTCGAAGTGCTCGAGGATCTGATCGTCGCCGCCCACGCGGACGCCAAGGCGAAATCGGAAGCCGAGATGCAGCGCAAGATGGCCGAGGTCACCGCCGGCCTGCCCATCCCGCCGGGCATGAAATTCCCGTTCTGAGCGTCACGCGCCCAACGCGTCGATGCTAACAGTCTGCTAACCAATTCGGCCCGATGCGAATGGGCGAGGTGCGAACGCAAAAATGGCTTCCGGCGGCCCCGAAATCGAACAGCTCATCCAGCTCCTGGCTCGCCTGCCGGGCCTCGGCCCGCGCTCGGCCCGCCGTGCTGTTCTGGCCCTGATCAAGAAGAAGGATCAGTTGATGATCCCGCTTTCGGCCGCTCTCGACCGGGCCGTAAGTGCCGTCAGAACCTGCGAAATTTGCGGCAATGTCGATACGGTGAGCCCCTGCGCGATCTGCTCTGACCCGCGCCGCGCCGAAAGCGGCATGTTGATCGTGGTCGAAGACGTCGCCGACCTCTGGGCCCTCGAACGCGCCGGCGTCGGCGCCGTCCGCTACCACGTCCTTGGCGGCGTCCTCTCCCCCCTCGACGGCGTCGGTCCCGACGACATCTCCATTGATGACCTGCTCAAAAGAGCCGGCGACTTCAAGGAGATAGTCTTGGCCGTGAATGCCACCGTCGAGGGGCAGACCACGGCTCACTACATCACCGACCGCCTGACGGGCTCGGACGTCAAGGTCACCCGGCTCGCTCACGGCGTCCCCGTCGGCGGCGAGCTCGACTATCTCGACGAAGGCACACTCAGCCAGGCGCTTCGGGCCCGAACCGAGATCTGAAGCGTTTCCAGCAAAAGTGGCGCCGGTTTTGCGTCTCGGACGTGATCTGGGGATCGGAAACGCGACAAACAGCTAGTGCAGGTCCTTGTCGGTCCTGAACTCGTCGCCGCCATCCCAGATTTCATCCTCGAGATCGTTGTCTTCGTCTTCGTCGTCGAAGAAGGCCTCGTCCTCATCGCCCTCTATGGCGTGACGGGCTTCCTCGTCGTCCGGTGACAGGGCATCGAGCCGATCTTCCGGGTCGTTGTCGAAATTGGTGGCAAGCCCGGCATAGGTTTCCTCGTCGTCGCCATTGGCGATGGTGGCGCTCAATTCGTCGATCGCCCGGTCCAGCTCGTCCAGCATGGCAGCCGGGTCCTGGTCGCCCCAATCCCCGCTTTCGCGGATCGCCGCCTCGTCGCGCAACTCCTTGAGGCGCGCCAGTCTTTCACTGGCCGGACGATCGTCGCCATAGAGCAGGTCCTCGATCTCGGTCTGGCTATAGGGCTGGGCAATGCCGGGCTGGTCGGCATTATCGAAATTGGTGTCCTGCGGCACCATGGTGCCGTGTTGGTCGTGATGCTGCGCCATATCAGTCTCCCCTGGTTCGCTGCCAAGGCAGAACGCGCAAAACGCCAAGCGGTTCGACAGTCGTGATCAGGAAAGGTCGCCAGGGTCCTCGTTCACCAGGCGCAGCTTTGGCACGCCGTCATCGCCATTCTCCCAGCCGGCCGGAAGCTGCTTGTTCGACTTGGCTCCCAATTCGCGCAGCATTTCCACCTGCCGCACCACGCTGCCCTTGCCGGTGGACAATTGTCCCTTGGCGTCGGCCACGCTCTGCTGGGCCCGGTCGAGATTGCTGCTGACCTTGTCCATCGTGGCGAGGAACCCGACCACCTTGTCGTAGAGCGCACCAGCCCGCTCGGCGATCTGCTCGGCATTCTGGTGGCGCTTCTCTATGTCCCAGATATTGCGGACCGTCCGCAGCACCGTCATCAGCGTCGTCGGCGTCGTCAGCATCACGCCGCGGCTCATACCGAATTCCACCAGTTCAGGGTCCTCGTGGATGGCCGTGGCCAACGCCGATTCGATCGGCACGAACATCATCACATAGTCCATCTTGCTGCGCGCATGGCGATGATAGCCTTTTTCGCTCAGCGTTCGGATATGGGTTCGGATGGAGGTGATATGCGCCTGCAAGTGCAGCGTGCGGTCCTCCTCGTCGCTATTGGTATAGGCCTCGAAGGCATTGAGTGAGACCTTGGAATCGATGACCAGCCGGTCATTGTTGGGCATCAGAATTTCGACGTCGGTGCGCACGCGTCCGCCATCTTCACCGGCATGGCTCTGCTGGGTGATGAATTGCTCACCCTCGCGCAGGCCGGAGCGCTCCAGGATGGTCGAAAGGATCATTTCGCCCCAGGCGCCCTGCGTCTGCGAATTGCCCTTGAGTGCCCGCGTGAGGTTCTGCGCCTCGGTAGTGATCTGGATATTGCTTTCGTAGAGCGCCCGGATTTGCTCGCCCATGGCAGAGCGATCCTTGATCATGTTGGTCTGGAACTCGACGATCTTCTCGTTGAGCGGCTTGAGCAAAGTATCGACCTGTTCGCGGTTCTGCCTGGTGAAGGTCTCGCTCTGGCTCTTGAGTACATCGCCGGCGATGGCCTTGAACTCGTCGGTCATCTGCTGGCGCGCCTCGAAGAACCGCGCCAGGTTGGCCTCCGACTGCTTGGCCTGCTCCATCATCCGTGCCCGTAGCGCCGACAGTTCCGCATAGAGATCGGCGCTTTTGGCGCGTTCGGCATCGAGCAGGTCGCTCGCCCTCTCGCGTTCGCGTTGCCCCTGCATGTCCAGTTCGCGGATGCGGTTGTCCCGCTCGGCAATCTGCGCCTGGAAATTGCCGCGCAATTCTTCCGATGCCTGTTGCGCGGCCATCTCGGCACGGCGGCCACTGGCCCGCATGGCCACGATCAGCAGGCCGGCGGCCAGCAAGGCCGCGAGGGTTATGCCGCCAAGCAGGGCGGCCTGCTGCGTCACCGGGAAATCGCCAAGCACGAAGAGCACGTCATCCATCCCTACAGCTTACCGCGATTCGCGTGTTCGCATAATGTTCTCTTTGTACCACCCACAAGAGTTGACCGCGGCGCGTCAAATACCATATCGAGAGGCAAACCCCTTCTGCCGGACCTCTTGCCATGGCTGTACGCCCCATTCTCGTCATTCCCGATGCGCGCCTGCGCGCCGTTGCCGATCCGATCATCGAGGTCGATGACGAGATCAAGACGCTGGCCAGGGATATGCTGGACACCATGTATGACGCCCCCGGCATTGGTCTGGCCGCGCCGCAGATCGGGGTGATGAAGCGCATCGTGGTGATGGACCTGGCGCCCGAAGGCGAGACGCCCGAGCCGATGGTGCTGATCAATCCCGAGATCACCCATTTCGGCGAGCAGATGCAGGTGACCGAGGAAGGGTGCCTCAGCATTCCCGAACTCTATTACGAGGTCGAGCGCCCCAACGAAGTCACGGTGAAATACACCGATCTCGACGGCAAGGAAGTGGTGCGCGAGGCCGAGGGCAAGCTGGCCGTCTGCATCCAGCACGAACTCGATCACCTCGATGGCGTGCTCTATATCGACTATCTCAGCCGCCTGAAGCGCGACCGCGTCATCAAGAAGTTCGACAAGGCCGCGAGGCGCGCTGCGGGTTAGGCTTACTATTCTCCTCACTATCGGGGAGAAGGTGGCGCGAAGCGCCGGATGAGGGGAGTGGTGGAGCAATCCCCCTCACCAGTCTCGCCCTCGGGCGATCCACCCTCTCCCCGACGGGGAGAGGAATAAGAGGAAGCCCACATGCGCGTCGTCTTCATGGGCACGCCGGATTTTTCCGTTCCCACACTCACCGAAATCGTGTCTGCCGGCCACGAGGTCGTCGCGGTCTATACGCGCGCGCCCAAGCCGGCCGGTCGGGGGCAGGAGGAGCGCAAGTCCCCCGTGCATCTGGCCGCGGAGGGTTTCGGCATTCCGGTCTTCACCCCCAAATCGCTCAAGGGCGAGGCCGAGCAGATCGTCTTTGCCAGCCATGGGGCCGAGGTCGCCGTGGTCGTGGCCTATGGCCTGCTGCTGCCGAAACCCGTTCTCGACGCCCCCGAATATGGCTGCCTCAATCTCCATGGCTCGCTCCTGCCGCGCTGGCGTGGCGCCGCGCCCATTCAGCGTGCGGTCATGGCGGGCGACCGGGAGACCGGCGTCATGGTCATGCAGATGGATGAGGGCCTCGATACCGGTCCGGTGGCGCTGATCGACATGATCCCCATCGGCCCCGACATGACCGCGGGCGAATTGCACGACCAGATGATGCGGGTCGGCGCCGATCTCATGGGCCGCGCACTGGCGGCCCTGGAGCGCGGGAGCCTGGATTTCACGCCGCAGTCGGACGAGGGAGCGGTCTATGCGAAAAAGATCGAAAAGGCCGAGGCTCGCATCGATTGGTCGCGCCCTGCCGAAGAGGTG
>CBIGSA010000169.1:0-7586 GCA_966192215.1 uncultured Devosia sp.
ATGGCGATGCGCTGGCGCTGGCCGCCGGAAAATTCATGCGGATAGCGGAAGCGCGTTTCGGGGGCGAGGCCGACTTCCTCGAGCGCCCGGATCACGCGGGCACCGCGTTCCGCCGGGCCGATATGGGGCGCATGGACGGCCAGCCCCTCGCCGATGATGGCATCGACCGACATGCGGGGGCTGAGCGAACCGAACGGGTCCTGGAAGACGATCTGCATGTCCTTGCGCAAAGGCCGCATGGCCTTCCACGAGCGGGACTGGATTTCGCTGCCAAGCACGACGATGCGGCCATCGGCCGGGAGCAGGCGCAGCAGCGCATAGCCGAGCGTGGACTTGCCCGAGCCGCTTTCGCCCACCACGCCCAGCGTTTCCCCCCGCCGGATGGAGAGGGTGACGCCGTCCACAGCCTTGATATGGCCCACCGTGCGGCGGAGCAGGCCGCGCTTGACCGGGAACCAGACCTTGAGGTCGGAAACATCGACGATGCTGGGCGCCGAGGGGTCCGACCGGGGCGGGCTACCTTGCGGCTCAGCGGCCAGCAGGTGCCTGGTATAGGCATGCTGCGGGGCGGCGAAGATGGTGTCGACCGGGCCGGTCTCGACGATCTCGCCCTGCGTCATGATGCAGACGCGGTCGGCAATGCGTTTCACAATGCCCAGATCATGGGTGATGAACAGCATGGCCATGCCCAGGCGCTGCTGCAGGTCCTTGAGCAGGGTCAGGATCTGCGCCTGCACGGTCACATCCAGTGCCGTGGTCGGTTCGTCGGCAATCAGCAGATCCGGCTCGTTGGCCAGCGCCATGGCGATCATGACGCGCTGGCGCTGGCCGCCGGACAGCTGGTGCGGATAGGCCGCAAGGCGGCTGGCAGGATCGGGAATGCCGACGGCGTCGAGCAGTTCGATGATGCGCTTGCGGGCGGCACCGGCACGCAGGCCCCGGTGTACGGCCAGCACTTCCCCGATCTGCCGCTCGACGGTGTGGACCGGGTTGAGCGAGCTCATCGGCTCCTGGAAGATCATGGAAATGTCATTGCCGCGCACGGCACGGAGCTCAGCCGGCGGAGCGGTCACGAGGTCCTGCCCCTTAAACAGGATTTGGCCCGACAGGCTGGCGGTAGGCGGCAGGAGTTTGAGCACGGAGAGAGCCGTCACCGACTTGCCCGAGCCGCTTTCACCCACCAAAGCCACGGTTTCGCCGGGCGCGATGTCGAATGACAGGTTGCGGGTGGCCTGGCTGGCGCCGAAGGCGATGGTGAGGTCGCGGATGGAGAGGAGGGGGGTGGTCATTTTCGAAGCTGCTCAGCCGTCGCCTTCACAGCATCCAGCACCAGGCGGACGGTTCGGACGGCCTTGCCAGACCAAGATTGTCCCGAAGAGTGGTATTCGAGGCTGAAGCTTCCATCTAGTCCACCATCTCCAGTGATCAACAGCTCGCATCCGAAATGCAGGGCAGTCGAGACATGGATCGCGTCTGGAAGCTTCAGGCGATACTTGCTGCGAAGTACGGCAGCGCCTATCAGCACTTGGCGATCGACTGGGCCCACATGCAGCCAGGCGCTCGGTCTGAGGAGATTGTCATAGCGCTGTCGCCCAGTTTCATCGCCGTGGCGGTACGGATGAACCAGGAGCTCGGCCAATGTCAGTTCGCTGGTAGCAAAGGCGGGCTCAGGAACGTCTATTGCGAGGAGATCGACGAGCGCCTGCGACAGCGCATCGCTTCCCTCGAAAGCCCTGATGAATACGTTCGTGTCGAGGTAGACTTTTGCCGACACTCAATCGTCCCATTCATCTCGAAGTTCACGAACGCGACGAACGGCTTCCTCAGTTGTGATTGATGACCCGCGTGCGGCGTGCTCCTGCTGGCTCTGCCGCATCATCGCCACAGCTTCGTCACGGGTCAACGGTTTCAGAGGAGGGGCGTCTTCTTCGGTCAATTCTACCGTCACAGACTCTGCTCCGCCGACCAGGCTCCGCAAATCTTCCGGCAGTTTCTCGACCGGGTAGTGTTCCCGCACGATCTTGTTCATGACTGAACTCCTTTGCGGCTCGTTATACCACATTTCATGCCATCGCCTTGCGCGGATCGAAGGCGTCGCGCACCGCTTCGCCGATGAAGACCAGCAGGGTCATCAGGATGGCGATGGCGAAGAAGCCGGTGAGGCCAAGCCAGGGGGCCTGCAGGTTCTCCTTGCCCTGGTAGAGCAGCCGGCCCAGCGACGGCGTGCCCACTTCGAGGCCCAGGCCGAGCAGGTCGAGCGAGGTCAGAGTCACCACCGAGCCCGAAAGGATGAAGGGCATGAAGGTGAGCGTGGCCACCATGGCATTGGGCAGCAAGTGCCGGAACATGATGGTGAGGTTGGAGACGCCCAGCGCCCGGGCGGCAGCGATATATTCGAAATTGCGGCCGCGCAGGAATTCGGCGCGCACAATGCCGACCAGCGACACCCAGGAAAACAGCAGCAAGATGCCCAGCAGCACCCAGAAACTGGGCGCGATGACACTGGAGATGATCAGCAGCAGGTAAAGCGCGGGCACCGAGGTCCAGATTTCGATGACGCGCTGGGCAATGAGATCGATCCAGCCGCCGAAATAACCCTGCACCGCTCCGGCTACCAGGCCGATGATCGAGGAGAGGATGGTGAGGGTAAAGCCGAAAAGGATGGAGATGCGCACGCCATAGAGCAGTTGCGCCAGCACGTCATGTGCCTCGCCATCGGTGCCCAGCCAGTGGAAATTGCCCCAGTGGCAATTGGGGTCGTCCACGCCCAGCGGGTAGCGGGAACAGGCCTCCTCGCGGCTCAGCAGCCATGTGGGCGGGGTGGCGCCTGAACCGGGCTGGTAGCCATCGACGGTGCGATAGCTGAAGCGCACCGGCGGCCAGACCATCCAGCCATTGGCCGATATCTCGGAGGCGATGAAATCGTCGCGGTAATTTGTGGTGGCCAGGAACCCGCCGAACTTGGCTTCCGGATAATTGACGAAAGCGGGGAAGAGCAATTCGCCCTTGTAGGCGGCGACGATGGGCCGGTCATTGGCAATGAATTCGGAGCCGAGCGCCGCGAGGAACAGAGCCAGGAAAATCCACAGCGACCAGTAGCCGCGCCGGTTGCGGCGGAAATTGTCGAGCCGGCGGCTGTTGAGCGGACTCAGCAGGCGCCGGCGCGGGGGTTCGATGGCAGCGGCCTGTTGGGTGATCTCGCTCATATTTCGCGGCTTTCGAAATCGAGGCGCGGATCGACCCACATATAGGCCAGATCGGAAATCAGCGCGATGACGAGACCCAGCAGGCTGAAGATATAGAGCGTGGCGAATACTACCGGATAGTCGCGGCTGGTGACCGAGGTGAAGCCGAGCAGGCCCAGCCCGTCGAGCGAGAAGATGGTCTCGATCAGCAGCGACCCGCCAAAGAAAGCGCCGATAAAGGCGGCGGGGAAGCTGGCGATGATCAGCATCATCGCATTGCGGAAGACGTGGCGGTAGAGGACCTGGTTTTCCGTCAGGCCCTTGGCGCGGGCGGTGGTGACATATTGCTTGCCGATTTCGTCGATGAAGGAATTCTTGGTCAGCAATGTCGTGGTGGCGAAGGCACCCAGGCCCATCGCGATAATGGGCAGGACCAGGTGCCAGAAATAATCGAGCACCTGCCGCCACCAGGGGAAGTTCTCGAAGCCGGGCGAGGTCAGCCCGCGCAATGGGAAGATCGACCAGAAACTGCCCCCGGCAAACAGGATGATGAGCGCGATTGCAATGAGGAAGCCGGGAATGGCATAGCCCATGATGACAATGGTCGAGGTCCACACATCGAAGCGCGAGCCATCGCTGATGGCCTTCCTGATGCCGAGCGGAATGGAAATGCCATAGGCAATGAGCGTCATCCACAGGCCGAGCGATATGGAGACGGGCATCTTTTCGAGGATGAGGTCGATCACCGAGATGTCGCGGTAATAGCTGTCGCCGAAATCGAAGCGCAGATAGTTCCACAGCATCATGCCGAAGCGTTCCAGCGGCGGCTTGTCGAAGCCGAACTGCTTTTCGATGCGCGCCACCAGTTCGGGCGACAGGCCCTGGCTCCCGCGATAGGCCGATTTGTTGCCCTGTCCCGGCTGGGCCGCGAAATCGCCGGCTGCGTCGCCGGTAATGCGGCTGCTCATGGAGACATTCTGGCCCGAGATATTGGCCAGGGCCTGTTCCACCGGGCCGCCGGGGGCGAATTGGGTGATGAGGAACGAGATGGCCATGATGCCGAACACGGTCGGGATCATCAGCAGCAGGCGGCGGATTATATAGGCGCCCATCGGGTCTCCGGGCAGGCAAGTTTGCGTGGAGCTAAGCGCGGGGCCGTCCGAACCGGCAAATCACCATGAAGTGAAGCGGTTCGATGCGAGTGCAACACTTTGGTGACGGCTTGGCAAGGGTGGAGGCACGGTGCGTCGGCACTTGCTCAATGTGTCGCTACCGTTCACCATCCCCCAAATCCCGGAGCCCGCCATGCCCTACCAGATCATCGCCCATGTCAAAGACCCATCCCAGGCGCGGGCGCTGATCGTGGCGCTGAGGGCCTATGGATTCAATCCGCTGGAACAGGGCGATGGCGGGCTGCCGGGCGTGCCCAACCTGTTCGGGCCGGAGGGCGTGCCGGTGCAGGTGCCTGAAGAAGAAGCGCGGGATGCAACTGTTCTTGCCGCTGATCTGTTGAAAGAGATGGCGACGTCCGACCCCTAAAACGCCACATTGGCAAGGCTTGGTGCAGAAGCGGGCCGGGCGGTTGAACGCAGCGTGGTGTTTGGTTATAAGCCGACCAAGCTGTTAACCTTTGTTAAGCCCCAGGGCAGGAGCGGAAACCCATGACGGTTTGGATGCGCGGAACGTTTTCCGCGGTAGGCGTGGCGGCAATGGCCGTCGTGCTGGCGGCATGCCAGTCCACCGGGTCCAATACGGCCAATCTCAACACGATCGGGCAGCCGCAGCAGTTGCAGCCCGTGCAGAATTCGACCGTCCAGCAGGGCACCCTGCCGGCCATCGGCGCGACCGGCACGCCGGCGCCGGGTCTTTCCGGCCAGCCCGTGCTGGGTGGCGTTCCCGCCGGTTCGACGACCACCGTGGCGACCGCCACGCCGGGTGCGTCGCCCTCCATCGTCTCGCTCGATCCGCTGGCCCAGCCCGTGGCGGGCGGCATGAGCACCGGCCCCGAAGGCGTGTGGAACGTGGTGGCGGGTACCGCCACCTGCCGCATCAACCTGCCGATGACGGCCAAGACCGGCACCAGCTATTATCGCGCCTCGGCGCCGGGCTGCACCGTGCCGCAGATCGCCTCGGTCACCGGCTGGCAGCAGGTGGGCAGCCAGCTCCAGCTCTATGATGAGAACGGCAATATCGCCGCCTTCCTTGCCCCGTCCGGCGGCCGCTATATCGGCACAATGGGCGGCGGCCAGGCGATTTCGATGTCCCGCTAAGTTTTCGGTGAAGCCGGCCTGCAAATGGCCGGCTTCTGCGCTTGCGGTGCTCACGTACTGATGTACGCTCCGCTCCGGTTCTCGAAGACGACTATTTTCGACTCGGCTTGACCGAAAACGCACCGAGTTCAGTGCCAATTGTCCCTGGCTTCCTCCACATCTGCGAAGACCGGCCCCGTCACCTCGGCCTATGAGGCGCTGGTGGCGCGTGGGGCCGTGGTGGCCGATCCGGCGCAACATGAGGCTTCTGGCCTGCTCGACGAGGTGCTGGCCGGTGTCTCGGCGCCCCGGAAAAAGGGCGTGCTGGGCAAGCTCTTCGATTCCCGCGAGCCGGTGCGTGGGCTCTATCTCCATGGCGAGGTGGGGCGGGGAAAGACCATGCTCATGGACCTGTTCTTTGCCGCCGTGCCGATAAGGCAAAAGCGGCGGGTGCATTTCCATGAATTCATGGACGAGATCCATGCCGGCATGGCCGCCTTCCGCAAGAGCCGGAAGGGCAGGGATGCCGACCCAGTCGAGGCGGTGGTGAAGCCCATCGTCAAATCCGGCCTGCGCCTGCTGTGCCTGGATGAATTTCATGTGCATGACATCACCAATGCCATGCTGCTCTATCGGCTGTTCGACAAGCTCTTCGCCCAGGGCGTCACGCTGGTGGCGACGTCCAATGTCGTGCCCGACGAGCTCTACAAGAACGGGCTCAACCGCCAGCTCTTCCTGCCCTTCATCGGACTGCTCAAGCAGCATTGCGTCGTGGCCTCGCTCGACGCGGAGCGGGACTATCGCCGCATGAAATTTGCCGGCCAGCATGTCTATGCCTTCGGCACCGGCCCGTCGGTACGCGCCGAGATGGATCGGCTGTGGCTGCGCATCACCGGCGGCGAAGCCGGCTCGCCGGGCGTCGTCGAAAGCATCGGTCGCAAGATCGCGGTGCCGCTCATGGCCATGGGGGCGGCACGGTTCGGCTTTGCCGATCTGTGCCAGAAGCCGCTGGGGTCACGCGATTTTGTGCGCATCGCGCATCAGTTCGATTCCATCATCATCGATGACGTGCCGCAGATGGACCGCACCATGTCCGATGCGGCCAAGCGCTTTATCCTTTTGATCGACAATCTCTATGACCGTGGCGTCAAGCTGGGGGCCAGTTTTGCCGTACCGCTGGAGCAGCTGGGCAAGGACGACAAGACGGCGTTCGAATTCCAGCGCACCGTGTCGCGTCTCGATGAGATGCAGTCGGAGGAGTATCTGGGCAAGGGGCTTCGAGATTGGCCGCAGGTTGAGTAACGCTCCTAAGTCAGGGCGGTGTCACTTCGAATTAGAACGGCATTTCCATAGAAATGGAATACCGGTGGCGCGGCGAACACAAGTTCGCCCCATGCAGCGCCTTCGATACCCAGTAGATCGTCTTTTTCCGTAATCATGCCGCTGACTGCAATTATGCCTGCCGGCGATAGCTGCTTGTTAAATACGTCAAGCGTTAGGATGACATTTTCGATCGAGACGTAGATGCGATCCTGGTCATCATCGTCATAGATAACATTGTATTCGACGCCGTTGTCACTGCGTTCAAATGCGATGGTTCCTTTCCCGAATGGTGCGTGCTTGTCGTCGCCAATGCGGGTCCAGGTGCTATCCGACATTGTTGCCTCCCGCCTACTGCCCAATAGCTCTATCTGCTGCGGTTGAGTGCTCGAAAGCAAGTCGGCTCCTGAGCCAGGCTTCCTTGCCCATCCGGCATCACCCCTTCGCCCATCAGCAAGAGCCAAATCGACTTTACGACGAAGGGTTCACTTGCCCCTCCGGACCGACAGGGTTAAGACGTGCGCCAATTCAACGCAGTCTGGGATGAGGACTTATGGCGCGCAAGAAGATCGCTCTTATCGGCTCTGGTCAGATCGGGGGCACGCTGGCGCTGCTGGCTGCCCAGAAGGAACTGGGCGATGTCGTCCTGTTCGACGTTCAGGAAGGCATCGGGCCCGGCAAGGCGCTTGATATCGCCCAGTCCGCTCCGGCGCAGGGTCTTGCGGCTTCGCTCAAGGGCACGTCCGAATACAAGGACATCAAGGGCGCCGATGTCGTCATCGTCACCGCCGGCGTGCCGCGCAAGCCGGGCATGAGCCGCGACGACCTGCTC
>CBIGSA010000170.1:0-7461 GCA_966192215.1 uncultured Devosia sp.
GCCGACGAAGCCGAATAAGCCGCAGGCACATTCTGGCCGCCCGGAACCCTCCGGGCGGCCTTTTCACGTCATGGCACGGAGCATCGCATGACCTGGCATACCGGCCGCCTGATCGACCATGTCCATCTGCGCGCGCGGAACTATCTGGCCACCCGCTTTTTCTACGAAAAGGTGCTGGCCGTACTGGGCGTCAAGATCGAGCATGCCGGCGAAGGCTGGTTCCAGGTCGACGAACTCTTCGTCGATGCCGCCGATGCCCGTACCGTGCCAACCCATATCCACCTGGCCTTCCAGGCCCAGAGCCGCGAAATGGTCGATGCCTTCCACACGGCCGCCCTTGCCGCTGGCGGCAAGGATAATGGCCGGCCCGGCGAGCGCCATTATCACCCCGGCTATTATGGTGCCTTCGTGCTCGACCCCGACGGCAACAATATCGAGGCCGTCTATCACGGGCCCGTCCGCCGCTCGGCGGAATCGGTCAGGCTCGACCCAGCCTGAGCCTCACCACGGCACGACAGTCACTTCCGGCCAGACCGACCTGATCCGGGCGCCCTTCTTCTCATGCGTCAGCCGGTTGTCGGCAGCGGGATTAGGTGTCACGCGAAAGGCGAACATGTCCTCGAGACCGAAGGGCGCATCGATCGTCAGGCCCCCATCGGCTTCGAGACGCGCCGCCACCGCATGGGTTTTCGAGGCGTAGCGCAACAGGCTCTCGCGGGCGCTCGCCAGCGGCGCGAAGGGAAAGCCGAATTTCTGCTCGAACCACAAATGCACGCGCGCCTGGTTGCGCGGCTGCACCGGCACCACCAGACCGTCCAGCGCCTGCTCCACGGCATTGATGACACGATCCTCAGCATCCCAGGAGAGATCGGGGTCGAAATAGATGATGTCGATATCATTGACGCCATGCAGCGCCGGCCGGCCCGTCAGGCTGTTCCACACGCAATTGTAGATGGCGCCCGAAACGAGCCAGCCATCGGCAAGCGCCAGGGCCCTGATCGTTGTCAGGACGCGCATCAGCGTGGGCTCTGCCCGGATAATGGCCTCAAGCGCCTCGCGCTGCACCTGCTCGCCCATGCCGGAGAATCGGAGATGATCGGTCATGATGGAAGGCTAGCGCCATCCATAACGCTGTCCAGTCGGTGAGAGCGCTAGTTCTCGATCGGCTGGAACATGGCGTTGAGCTGGTCGACGATCTGCTCCATCGGGGCGATGGAATCGGGCAGTTGTTCCGGCGGGTCGGGCGCCACCGCCACATAGGGCACGCCGCTGGGGAAGGCGCCGAACATCTGGAAAAACGCCACCATGTCATCCAGCACCGGCATGCGCCAGCGCCACATCGCGCCCATGGCGATAACGGGCTCCATATGCCCGAAGCCCTCGTAGTAGCGCGTGGTGACCCACACGCCGGAATCCTTGAGTTTCTGCGCGAAGCGCTCGGTATTCTGCATGCGCACGATGGGGTCGGTCGTGCCGGTCGCCAGATACATGGGCGGCGTTTCCGGCGTCACCAGGTTTATCGGCTGGGTGCCCTGCGGATTAGGCGCGGCGCCGAAAGCGTTCTGCACCTCGCCATATTCGAACGGGTAGAAATCATAGGGCCCCGACAAGGCCGCCACGCCCAGGATGGGCATGGTCACGCCATATTCCCTGAGGAATGACGGATCCATGGCCAGCATGACCGCATTATAGGCGCCGGCAGAATGGCCGGCCAGGAACAACCGCGTGGGATCGCCGCCATAGGAGGCGATATTGTCCTGCACCCAGCGCAGGGCATTGGCGCTGTCTTCGAGGAATCCGGGATAGGTCACCTCGGGCACGAGGCGATAGTCGGCGATGACGGTGACGAAGCCGCGCGCGGCCAGGGCCCGGCCGACAAACTGGTAATCGCTGCGCTCGCCCCGGTTCCAGCCGCCGCCATAGATGAAGAACACGACCGGCGCCGATGTGCCCCGCGCCTCGGGGGCATAGACGTCGAGCTTGTGCCGCGGGCCGTCGGCATAGGCAACGCCGTCGCCGACCTTGACCGTGCCGCCATCCATGGCGGCCGGCAGGTTGAACGGGTCCATCACCGACAGCGCAAAGGCTTGTCCCGTAAAGGAAAAAGCCAGCAGCAGGAGCAGCGCGAAGGCGCGATGAGACAGCGAGGACAGGCGGGGCATGGGCAATACGATCAGATTGGAAGCGAGGCCCGTCTAGCGGGGAAAGCGGGGGATTTTGTGGCGCCGGAAATGGGCGAGGGCAGGCGCCTCGAACGATCGGAGACCAGCCTGCCCTCTACTTAAGCGCGTTAACATTGAGCCGAATTTGTTAACAGACTGTTAACGTTTGAGCGTCTCCAGCAGCCTCCCGGAGATGTGACCATCGGCCGGCAGACCGACCCGTGCCTGGTAGGCCAATACCGCCGCGCGGGTGCGCGGCCCCAGCACGCCGTCGGCTGCGCCGGCATCGAATCCGGCGCGCGTCAGCAGGGTCTGCAACTCGGCCCGCTGCGCCTTGGTGAGCGCATAGTCACCCGAAGGCCATGGCGTGGCGAAGTCGCCGCCCCCGATGATCCGGTCGGCCAGATGGCCCACCGCCAGGGCATAGCTGTCCGAATTGTTGTAGCGCTTGATGACATCGAAATTGGGCAGCAGCAGAAAGGCCGGCCCGCTGGCGCCCGCCGGCATATAGAGACGGCCGACATCGTTTGGCCGCGGAAAGGCCCGGCCCGAAACCCGGGTAATGCCCATGGCCTGCCACTGGCTGAGCGGGGCGCGCTCGAGCTGCCGTGCGGCGGCGAAATCGAAGCCGGCGGGCAGCTTGACCTCGTAGCCCCAGGTTTCGCCATTCCGCCAGCCGAAGCTGTGGAGATAATTGGCGGTGGAGCCCAGCGCATCCTGCACCGAATTCCAGATATCCTTGCGGCCATCGCCATTATAGTCGACCGCATAGCGCATGAAGCTCGACGGCATGAACTGGGTATGGCCCATCGCCCCGGCCCAGGAGCCCGTCATGTTGCGGGCGCTTACATGCCCATCGGTCACGATGCGCAAAGCGGTCAGCAGCTCGTCGCGGAAATAGTCGGCGCGGTAGCCGCCCTCGGTGAGCGTCGCCAGTGCATGAATGGTGTTCTCGCCACCCATGAAGCCGCCGAAATTGGTTTCCATGCCCCAGATGGCGAGCACGATTTCCGGCTGCACGCCCCAGCGCTGCTGGCTGCCCGTCAGCGTCTGGTTCCATTCGGACCGCATCGCCTGGCCCTTCTTCGCCTGGGCCGCGGTGACGCGCTTGTCGATATATTGCTGCACGGTCTGGGAGAATTCGGGTTGCTTCTGCGTCAGCTCCATGATCTTGGGAATGTAGTTATAGCCCGAAAAGGCCGCCTCGAAGGCCGAGCGGCTGACGCCGCGCGCCTCGGCCTGCGGCCACAGGCCCCGCACGAAATCGGCGCTATTGGCCAGGGCCGGGGCCAAAGACGAAAGGCTGAGCGCGACGGCAAGCGCCAGCGCCGGAACAGGACGGAATCGGGCAAGGGTGCTGCCGGTCGAAAGCAACATAATGGGCCTCGTGATACGCAAGGACTAAAGTCACGACCGCGCCACCTGTGCCGCAACTGGCGCGCGTATCACTATTTTAACCCACCAAATTAAGATGGGCTTAAGGCAAACGGCCCGGCCGATCACGATTGGGTCAGCCGGCGGGACTGCCCTTTGACTCGTCCGAAATCAGCTTCCGCCCCGAGGCCCGCGCCTCGCCGCCCTGCACCCAGGTTACATGGGGATAGGGAATTTCGATCCCGCGCTCGGCAAAGACCTGCTTGACGAATTCGCTATAGGCGCGCCCCGTGCCCCAATGCTTGCCTGGCAGTGTCTTGATGCGCGCCCGCACCGTGACGGCCGAGTCGGCGAAGGCGATAATGCCCTGCATGTCCAGCTCGTCCAGGATGCTGTCCTTGTGTTCGGTCTGCATCAGCCGGTCGAAAGCCTCATGCATCGCAGCCTTCACCTCGGTTATGTCGCTGTCATAGGCAACGCCGATCTCGGCGACATGGAAGGAGAAGCCGCGCACCATGTTGGAAACCTGATCTACAGACGAGAACGGGATCAGGTGAACCGTGCCGTTGAGGTCGCGTATAGTCACCGAGCGGATGGTGAGCTTCTCCACCACGCCCGAAGTCGCCCCCACGGCCACCACGTCGCCCTCGTTCATCACATTCTCGAACTGGATGAAGATGCCGGTGATGATATCCTGCACCAGCTTCTGCGCGCCGAAGCCGATGGCCAGGCCAACCACCCCCGCGCCGGCCAGGAGCGGGGCGATATTCACCCCGATCTGCGCCAGGGCCAGCATCAGGCCGAAGACCACGAGCGCGATGGTAAAGGCGTTCTTGAACAGGTTGAGCAGCGTCTTCTCGCGTGCCGTCGGTACCTTGCCGATGCTCGTATTGAGCCGATATTCGACCCAGGAGGCGACCACGACATGCAGCACGATGCAGACCAGCACGATCAGGACAGCCGAGATCACCGAACCGACCAGTTGCTGGCCGGATTCGCTGGCGATCCAGGCGCCGAAATCGAACAGGGCCCAGGCCTGCGCGATGGCGGCCACTACACCCAATATGACCACCCAGCGCACCACTTCCATCACCGTGGGCACGAAGGTCTGCAGCCGGGCCTCGAGCAAGGGCAGGCGCTCCTTGATATCGGCCGGCAGCCGCAGGCCGGCGCTGATGAAACGTGAGATGAAGCCGACAATGACCACCCCGACCAGGATGGCGATCACCGACTGCACAGTGGCGCCCAGCATGAAGGGCAGAGCCTGTTCGGGATTGGCGAACCACACGACCAGCAGCGTCAGCAGATAGGCGATGGCCAGCATGTGCCACCAGTTGCCGACCAGGATCAGCAATTGCCCGGTGCCGTCATGGCCGCGCCGCTCGGCAATGCCTGCCAGCCAGGTCCGCACATCGTCCTTATTCTGCAGCACGATGACCACGCCGATCGTTACTGCCGTGGCCATGACCAGAACCTGCGCGGCCGAAGCGGCGCCCACCGAGAGGTTGGCCGCCAGTAGCGGCGCGACAAACAGGAAGGTGTAGCCAATCAGCGAAATGATGCGTGCCACCCAGAAGGACCAATAGGCCGCATTGTCGTCGCTGATCGGGATCAGCCGCAGGGCGGCAAAGCGCGGCGCCAGGATCGTCCGCGCCGCCAGCTTGCTGAGCTCGACCAAAAGGAAAGCATTGAGCAGCAACGACTGGTTGATGCCCATTCGTCCGGTATTGCCGCCCACCAGCGCCAGGGCAACGAAATAGCCGATGGCCCAGGCCAGCAGGACCGAGCTGAAATCGACCAAAGCCGCGGCCAGCGCAGCCAGCAAGCGCGACACCCAGCCGCGCCCTTCCACGCGCCGGGCGATGATGCGCTGCGCCCAGACCACGACGACCCTGAGCGCAAGGAAGCTGCCAAACAGGCCCGCCGCGACCAGCAGCACGGCGATGGCCACGTCGCGGAAGGCTTCGAGATCGGCATCGAGCGTACCGCTCAGCCCCTGCTGCAGGTCAACGAACACCTGGCCCAGCGAATGCAGGGTTGCCGAGGTGCCCTCCGCCGCCGCCTTGGTATATTCGGCCAGTTGCCGGACAATGCTGAGATCTGGCGGCACATCTTCGGCGGGAGCCGGGGTCGCCGTTTCCGCCCCGCTCTGCTTCAGTCGCTCGATCAGCACGGCGCGCGTCTCATCGTTTTCGATTATGCGGATCAGTTCGTCGATTCCAGCGTCGCTGCTCGTCGTCTCTGTATCGGGTGTGATCCCTGGAACCTGCGCCGTGGCGGCAATGGGGGAGAACACGAATAACAGCAGCAGGAGCAAAAGGCGCATTGGGCAATATCCGGCAAAATCAGCGAAACAGGGCGGCAGGATTACGTGGCCGTCGAATGTGGATACGCTGGGACGCAAGGATGGTTCAATCGCCGCACGTCCCTCCTGCCCTCGAATGGAGCACGAAATGACCGCGCATGACAGAACCGAACCCTTTATCGACGACGATCTCCGCCACTTCGAACGCGACGGCACCCCGCCTTTGCCCGCCGAGGCGCAGATCGGTCGCGTCAGCCATGACGGCGCCGATATCTGGCTTGCCAGTATCGGGGAAGGCCGGCCGGTCATTCTGCTGCATGGCGGGCTGGGGCATAGCGGCAACTGGGCTCACCAGGTGCCGGCGCTGATCGCGGCAGGCTATCGCGCCGTGCTTGTCGACAGCCGCGGACACGGCCGCAGCACGCGCGATGGCAGGCCTTATAGTTATGAGCTCATGGGGGAGGACGTGCTCGCCGTCATGGATGCGCTGTCGATTTCGAGTGCCCGCTTCGTCGGCTGGAGCGACGGCGCCTGCATTGCCCTGATTCTTGGCGCGACCCGGGCCGAGCGCGTCGAGGGCGTGCTGTATTTTGCCTGCAACATGGACCCATCTGGCGCCCTGCCCTTCGTGCCAACGCCGGTGGTCGATCGCTGCTTCTCCCGCCACAGGCAGGACTATGCCGCACTCTCCGCCACGCCCGGGGATTTCGACGCCTTCGTCGAGGCGGTGGGCCTGATGCAACGCACCCAGCCGAACTACACGCCAGCCCAGCTCGCCGCGATACGGGTTCCAGTGACGGTCCTGCATAGCGAAGGCGACGAATTCATCCGCGCCGAGCACGCCCGCTACCTGGCCGAGACCATTCCCGGGGCCGAGTTGCGGATCATGGCAGGCGTGACCCATTTCGCCCCGGTCCAGCGGCCGGCTTTGTTCAATGCGGTGATGCTGCAGGCGCTGGGGAAGATGGCGGGATAGAGACTTCGCAAGACCCTTGCCGCCGCGGAGTACGTGGCCCCACCCCACCCTCGATCTCTCCCCATCAAGGGGAGGGAGGCGCAGGCTGAGAGGCTGGTGTTCATCGTCTCCCTCCCCCTTGTGGGGAGGGATCAAGGGCGGGGTGCTGCGCCCTCTCATTGCTTCAATGCTTGTGGAGACGCGCCGCACGCCATTCCGAACCCCAAAAGCAAAAACCCCTCACCGTTCCCGGTGAGGGGTTTGCAATTTCATTTCGACATCTAAAGAGATCATACGTTTTTGGCAGACCTTGCAGCGACCTACTCTCCCAAGCCTTGAGACTTAGTACCATTGGCGCAGAGGAATTTGACGGTCGAGTTCGGGATGGGATCGGGTCTTGGGCTCCTCGCAAAAACCACAAGGTCAGCGAAAAACGTATGAGTGAATTCTGGTTGTTTTGTTTGCGCGTCTCCATGCAAGACGCGTCTTGGTGTCTGAGCCGATCTTTCACAATCTATGCGGACATAGATTAATGAGAACGATCAAGCCAATCGAGCTATTAGTACCGGTAAGCTTCACACATTGCTGCGCTTCCACACCCGGCCTATCGACGTGGTGGTCTTCCACGGCTCTCAAGGGAATACTAGTTTTGAAGGAGGCTTCCT
>CBIGSA010000171.1:0-7458 GCA_966192215.1 uncultured Devosia sp.
GCGGGCGCAGGATGCGCCTGATGCCTGCGCCCTCGGCCGGATCGCCCTTGAAGCGCGCGAGGACATGCAGGTGGGTGTGGAAGACGTGCTGGCCAGCGGCAGCACCGACATTCCAGCCCAGCGTGAAGCCATCCGGCTCGAGGTGGTCGAAGTGGGCGCGGGCGCGTTGCAGCATGTCGGCAAAGGCCGCCCATTCGTCTGCCGACAGTTCGAACGGCGTTTCGCTGTGCCGGCGCGGAATGATCATGCCGGCATGGGGCACGTCGGCATCGATGCTGGCGAGGAAGTAGAAGGCGTCATTGCCGAACAGCGGCTGGTCGGACAGCAGCCGGTTTTCGAGGCAGAAGCGGCAGTCCGGCACGACCGCGGCCATCAGCGGGGCTTTGCCATTGCGCCAAGCCCGGCAAGCACTTCGGGCGGAATCTTTAGGTCCCGAATCACGTCATTGTGCTTGCGGAAACCGATCAGTTCGCGTTGCACGAAATATTCCCACACGGTCTGGCGGGCCTGGCTCAGGCACTGATCGCGATCATCTCCAGCCGTGGCCAGCGCCGCGATGGACTTGGCCACGCGCTGCTCGGCGGCGCCCAGCGAGGCAGCGCGTTCGGCCATGATCTCGTATTCGAGCGCGGCCGCGCCGGCATCGGGCCGGACGGCACTGATCAGGTCGAGTGAGTCGCGCAGCGACATGGCCGAGCTATTCCGGCGCGCTGGTCTGTAGGGCGAGGGCATGGAGCGCTCCGCCCATGTCGCCCTGTAGCGCCGCATACACAAGCTGGTGCTGCTGCACGCGCGATTTGCCGCGGAACTGCTCGGAAATCACCGTGGCGGCATAATGATCGCCATCGCCGGCCAGGTCGCGGATCTCGACCTGGGCATCGGGCAGCGCTGCCTTGATCCTGCGTTCGATTTCGCTGGCATCCATGGCCATGGCCCGACTCCTCAATAACGTCCGGCAAGGGCGCCGAACCATGCCCATGATATGGCATGGGGGTCCGGCGCCTTCAATATCGCGGAGCGTCGATCAGGGCGTGACGACGGGTTGGGCGTCCTGCCTTGTGGAGAAGTTGGCGATGATGGCATCGACGACCGGACGCGCTTCGGCGGCCATTTCGGTGGCGTAGAAGCAGTCGAGCGTATAGCCGTTGCCGCCATCCACGGTTTCGGTATGCACCAGGGTGATCGGACCCTGTTCGCCGCCCGTGCTGGTGCCTTCATATTGCAGGGCCGGATTGCTTTGGTAGTTGGTCACCAGGCTGGCCCCGAGCGTGAAGCCGGGGAAGGTCTGATTCCAGCCGGCCGCGACGGTTGCCGGGTCGAGCGCCGCCAGCGCGCCTTCTGCTGTCCAGCCGGTATCCTCGACCGGCACGACGGTCAGCACGCATTGCAGCGGCAGGCCGGGGTGATTGATCGTCAGCGGGCCGCCGGGTTCGCCGCTCGTCACCATCACATCGGGATAGATCAGCGTATAGGGCTGGTCAGGCAGCGGCGAGCCGCTGATGCCGGCATTCTGGGCATGAGCGGCTACCGGCAGGAGGCAAAGGGACAAGGCCAGAATGCCGCCAAAAGCCGGTGAAAATCGCATCGCAATACTCCATAAATGACGCCGCCGCAGGGGCCAGAACGCTCCAAAGAGCGGCGATCATATGGCAGATGCGCGGATTATGCAGCCTTCCCGTCCATATAGCTGGGGAACCAGCCTTCGTGGGCGGCCTTGAGCGCGGCGACCGGCACCGGCCGGGCGGCACCCAGCACCAGATCGGTGCCGCCAGTCGTGCCGATCCACGGGGCAAAAACATCAGCGGCCTCGGCCTCGCGCCACAGCGCGGCCAGCGCCTCACCCTGCGGGTCGAGCGCGACGGTGACGAGATAGCGGCCCTGGTCTTCGCCGAAATATTGCAGGATCGGGTTCTGGTCCTCGAGATCGGTAATCGTAGCCCCGATGCCCGAGGCCACGGCCATTTCAGCCAGCCCGACCGCGAGGCCGCCATCGCTGAGGTCGTGACACGCGGTCGCCGTGCCCGAGCGGATCAGCTTGCGGACGAAATCGCCGGTGCGTTTTTCATGGGCGAGGTCGACATGGGGCGCCGGGCCGTCCTTGCGGCCGAACAGGTCGCGCAGATAGATCGACTGGCCAAGATGGGTGCCGCGGCTGGCAGGCGATCCCACCAGCAGGATCACCTGATCAGCGCCGGCAAAGCCGATGCGCGCCATACGGTTCCAGTCGGGCAACAGGCCCACGCCGCCAATGGTCGGGGTCGGCAGGATGCCGCGGCCATTGGTTTCGTTGTAGAGCGACACATTGCCCGAGACGATGGGGAATTCCAGCGCCGTGCAGGCTTCCCCGATGCCCTTGATGGCGTGGACGAGCTGGCCCATGATTTCGGGGCGCTCGGGATTGCCGAAATTGAGGTTGTCGGTGGCGGCCAGCGGCTCGGCACCCGTAGCCGTCAGGTTGCGCCAGCATTCGGCCACGGCCTGCTTGCCGCCCTCATAGGGGTCGGCCTCGCAATAGCGCGGTGTCACGTCGGAGGAAAAGGCCAGGGCCTTGGCGTCATGGCCCTCGACGCGGATCACGCCGGCATCGCCGCCTGGGCGCTGCAGGGAATTGCCCTGGATCAGTGTATCATACTGCTCATAGACCCAGCGGCGTGAGGCGATCTGGTGGCTGCCCATCAGCTTGAGCAGGGCGTCGGCTACGTCCATCTGCGGCACGTCGTCCGCAGCGAGGGGCGCGGGCTTCTTGGGCTCGGTCCAGGGGCGATCATATTCAGGGGCTTCGTCGCCCAGTTCCTTGATCGGCAGGTTGGCGACTTCCTTACCCTGCCACTTCACGCGGAAGCGCAGGTCGTCGGTGGTCTTGCCCACGGTGGCGAAGTCGAGTTCCCACTTCTCGAACACGGCGCGGGCCACAGCTTCCTTTTCCGGATGCAGCACCATGAGCATGCGCTCCTGGCTTTCGCTCAGCATCATCTCATAAGGTGTCATATTCTCTTCGCGCACCGGCACCTTGTCGAGGTCCAACTCGATGCCGAGATCGCCCTTGGCGCCCATCTCCACAGCCGAGCAGGTCAGGCCTGCGGCGCCCATATCCTGGATGGCGATGACGGCGCCGGTCTGCATCAGTTCGAGGCAGGCTTCGAGCAGCCGCTTTTCGGTGAAGGGGTCGCCGACCTGTACAGTGGGGCGCTTTTCCTCGATGTCGTCGCCGAATTCGGCCGAAGCCATGGTGGCGCCACCCACGCCGTCGCGGCCAGTCTTGGCGCCGAGATAGACCACGGGCAGGCCGACACCCTCGGCCTTGGAATAGAAAATGGCATCGGTATCAGCCAGGCCCGCCGCGAAGGCGTTGACCAGGATATTGCCGTTATAGCGCTCGTCGAATTCCACTTCGCCGCCCACGGTCGGCACGCCGAAGGCATTGCCATAGCCGCCGACGCCGGCCACGACGCCGGAAACCAGGTGGCGGGTCTTTTCATGGTCGGGTGAGCCGAAGCGCAGGGCGTTCATCGCCGCGACCGGACGGGCGCCCATGGTGAAGACGTCGCGCAGGATGCCGCCCACGCCGGTGGCCGCGCCCTGATAGGGCTCGATGAAGCTGGGGTGGTTGTGCGACTCCATCTTGAAGACCACGGCCTGGCCGTCGCCGATATCGACCACGCCGGCATTCTCGCCGGGGCCCTGGATCACGCGCGGGCCTGACGTCGGCAGGGTCTTGAGCCATTTCTTGGAGCTCTTGTAGGAACAGTGTTCGTTCCACATGGCCGAGAAAATGCCCAGTTCGGTATAAGTCGGCGCGTTCCGGCCGCCCAACAGGCTGACGATCTTGTCATATTCTTCCGGCTTGAGGCCATGATCGGCAACGAGTTGGGGCGTGATGGCGATGTTGTTGTCGAAGGTCATTGAACAGTCCGGGTTTGACGGGCCAGCAGGCCATCGAGCGCGATGACGGCGAGGGTGAGCACGCTCAGGCCCGCAGTCATGTAGAGGGCGTTGAGCAGCACCTGCGCATAGCCCAGTTCGATGGCGTTGAGGATGGGGTAGGGATATTCCTGCACCCAGAGGCCGCGGGCCATGGCATAGACGAAATAGACCAGGGTTGGCGCCAGCATGAGTGGCAGGTTGCCCCAGCGCAGGCGGCCGTGACGCTGGGCGGTCAGCCACCACAACAGGTAAAGCGCCGGGCAGAGGTAATGCAGGATATTGTCAGCCAGTTGGAACAGGCCGGTGAGCGAAGAGAGGAATCGCAGCACGAAGAAGACGTAAAGCGCCACCAATGTGATGTTGGCGGCCATCATGCCCCGCACGATCGGATGGCGGAACAGCGCCAGTCCCACAGTGGGCACGATCTCGGAGAAATAGACCAGCACCAGGGCGAGGTTGGTAAGGATGGTGTAGTAGGAAAAGAATGCGCCGAGCGAGCCGAAGACGTCGCGGCCACTGCCGAGCATGGACTGCATCGAAATGGTGAATTGCAGCACGAGACCGGTAGCGCCGAACAACAGGCCCAGCCAGGTAAGCAGCGTCCGCGGATTGACGGGCGCGCGCAGGTCCATCAGGCGGCCTTGCCGAGCAGACCGGAGAACAGGGCCCGTCCGTCATCGCCGCCATGGGCGGCCTCGATGAGGTTTTCCGGGTGGGGCATCAGGCCCAGCACGTTCTTGCTTTCGTTGAAGATGCCGGCAATGTCGTTGATCGAGCCGTTGGGATTGGTACCCTCGGCATAGCGGAAGGCCACCTGGCCGTTGCCTTCGAGACGGGCGATGGTTTCGGCATCGGCGAAATAATTGCCGTCGTGATGGGCGACGGGGCAGCGGAACACCTGGCCCTGGCTGTAGCCGCGGGTGAAATCGGTATCGGCATTGACCACTTCGAGCTTCACTTCGCGGCAAACGAATTTGAGGCTCATATTGCGCATCAGCGCGCCGGGCAGCAGGCCCGCCTCGATGAGGATTTGGAAGCCGTTGCAGACGCCGAGCACCTTGACGCCCCTGGCGGCACGCTCGCGCACCTTGTCCATGATGGGGGAGCGGGCGGCGATGGCGCCGCAGCGCAGGTAGTCGCCATAGGAGAAGCCGCCGGGGATGACGATGAGATCGACATCGGGCAGGTCGGCATCCTGATGCCAGACCGTCGCGGGGGCGGTACCGGAAATCTTGGTCAGCGCCGCGATCATGTCGCGGTCGCGGTTAAGGCCGGGGAAGACGATGACTGCGGATTTCATCGACTGGTCCTCGCTATGTCAGGAGTGAGCGAGGCCCTTGTGATGAGTCTTGGGGCAAAAGGCAAGGGCCGGAATTGCATATCCCGACCCTGTGTAGCGGGTAGGTGTTCGACCCTTACTCTGCCGGGGCCGCAACAGTGCCGCGACGAGAGGTGCCCGGCAGGTGCGCCCAACCGGGCCGCTCGAACAGGAAGCGGCCGAAACCGATGCGCTGGACGATCCAAAACAGGATCAGCGGCGAAACAATCGAGATGGCCATGATGACAAGGCTCAGTACCGTGGGCTCGTCCACGCCCAGCTTGATGAGCAGCGTGCGGGAAATGCCCATGGGCAGCACGAAGGCCACATAGATCACCAGCGACTGCGACCCCATCCAGCGCAGCCAATCCATGAAGGGCAGCCGGGTCAGCAGGGCCGCGATGACGCAGAGCGCGGCCGTGCCCACCAGTGCCAGTACCAGATGCACGCCGGGCAGGCCGGCATAGCCCATGGCCGGATGGATTGGATGCATCGCAAAGCCCGGCGAGAAGACGAGGGCGGCATTGAGAATGGCCCAGGCGAGCAGCCCCACCAAGGCCAGCGCGGCATGATCCACCGCCCAGGCCGCCAGCCGGAACAGGTGGGGCGCCAGCACATAGCCGGCATAGAAGAAGACGAAATATTCGGCGAACTGGTCGACCAGGTAGCTGCCGGTCTGGATCGTCGCCATCTGAAGGATGGCCGCGACGCCGAAGACGCCCCATTTCGGCGCCCTGAGGTCAGCCAGCAGCTTGGTCGCGGCGCTGACCGCGGCCAGCATGTAGATGAACCAGAGCACGCCATAGGGCTGGATCACGGCCCAGGCGATCTGCTCGACGGCGCCGAGGGGATCCATGGCCAGCAGGCCGACCTTGAAGACAATGTGGATCAGCGCCCAGAGCGCGTAAAAATAGAGGTAATGCACCACGCGGCGATCGGCATAGGCATTCCATGGCCGGTCGATCACCTGCGACAGGAACAGGCCGGAAATCAGGAAGAATTCGGGCATCCGAAATGGGGTGGCAAAGGCGATGGCCCAATGCAGCAGGCCCACGCCGCCGGTGTCTTCGCCGACGCTCGAGGCGGCATACATCATGACGACGAGAAAGATGGAAATGCCCTTGGCCATATCCACCCAGCCGAGCCGATTGCCGTTCGCAGCCATAGAAGCCTCCCGCAGAATTCCCGGCGCATAATAGGGCCGTGGCCTTGCCGTGACGGTAACGACTTGCGGAGAGGCTTAAGCAGAATGCTTAACTGGTAAGAATTTAGCTAACCGGATTGGCTTCTATTCGATGCGATAGGCCGAAACCTCGCCGTCGAAATTGGTCGTCGTCGCCAGTTCAGTGGCGGTCCGCCCCGCTTCTTCTATCGCCGCCAGCGCGGGCTCGCAGTCGCCACAGACCAGCCAATAGGGCGTGGCATGGGTCGCCAGGATGGGATCAACATGGCCCTGGATGCGGTGGCGCCAGTCGATCGGTCCGAGCAATTCGCCCGTATTGCCGCTGCGGTAGGTGATGCCGTGCTCCGCGGCGGCGGCAGTCAGGATGAAATCCTGCCAGGCCACGAGCTGGCTGGAGGGATCAAAGCCCGGGCCCGCATCGGCCCGGACGACCTCGTAGAGGTCAGGCTGGGTCCATGAAGGCTGGATGACGTGTTCCTTGCTCACCGCGATCCCGACCAGTGCCTGCGGGGCGAGCAGCAGCATCAGCACCCAGCGCCGGTTGCTGTCGCCCGCCAGCATGAAAGCCATGAAGACCAGCATCATCAGGAAGGCGGAATGCCAGGGGGATTGGCCGTAGAACACGGCGCTGCCGATGGAAAAGGCCAGCAACAGCGCCAGCAGGGCGCCAAGTATGAATTTCTGCCGCCATAGGCCGTAGCAGAGCAGGCCAACCGTCACGATCGCCACCGGAAAGCCACGCAGATTGGTCCAGGGCGTTGGCCAGGCGAGATTGTAGGCGATGATGTCGAAGAACCGATGTGTCGTCGGCACGCCCTCGGGATTGCCGAGGCCGGAGATGATAGCGCTGAGCCCGAACAGGGCGGCGAGCACGGCCGGAGCCAGCAGGTTTCGGATGGGTGTGCCGCGATGGACCTGCACCAGCAACCAGAAACCGAAGAGTAGGCCGGCGAAGAAGTGGAGGCCACAGGCGAGCGCCAGCAACCAGGTCGCCGCAACGTTGCGGCCGCTGCGTTCGAGCAGCAGGGCGCCG
>CBIGSA010000172.1:0-7430 GCA_966192215.1 uncultured Devosia sp.
GCTTTGCCTCCGTCTGCGGGTCGAGCCTGGCCACCGCAGCCTCGCTGGGCCGTATCGCCATCCCCGAAATGGTGCGCGCCGGCTACAAGCCCAGCTTCGCCACCGGCGCCCTGGCTGCCGGCGGCACGATCGGCGCGCTGATCCCGCCCTCCATCCTGATGATCATCTTCGGCGTCTTCGCCGAAACCTCGGTCACCCAGGTCTTCATGGGCGGCATTTCGGTGGGCCTGCTGACGGCGCTGAGCTACATCGTGGTCATCCTGCTCATCGCCTGGTTCCGCAAGGATGTCATTCCGGCCAAGGTGGTGGGTATCGACGATCTCGATACCCGCAAGGTGCTGCTGGGTGTCTGGCCCATCCTGGCGCTGATCGCGCTGGTATTCGGCGGCTTGTTCTCTGGCCTGTTCACCGCCACCGAGGCCGGCGCCGTGGGCGCGGCGGGCGCCATCGGGCTCACGGCCATAACGGGCCGGCTGAGCTGGAGGGTGTTGCGCCAGTCGGTGCTGGAAACGCTGGGCACCTGCGCGTCCCTGTTCATCATTGGCGTTGGGGCGGTGATGTTCACCCGCTTCCTGGGCCTCAGCGGTGTCGCCGGCCTCGTCAGCGGGGCGGTGCAGGGCTACGAGCTCAACTATTACGAACTGATGTTCGTCATCGTCGCCATCTACCTGATCCTGGGCATGTTCATGGAGCCGTTCGGCGCCATGCTGGTGACCCTGCCGGTTCTGCTGCCGGTGCTCCAGGCGCAGGATATCAACCTGGTCTGGTTCGGCGTTTTCCTGGTGAAACTGCTCGAAATAGGGATGATTACGCCGCCGTTGGGCATGAATGTCTTCGTCATCAGGAATGTCGCGGGCGACTATGCCTCGCTGACCGACGTGTTCCGCGGCGTCACCCTGTTCCTGCTCGCCGACCTCGTCGTGGTCACGGCGCTGGTCGTCTTCCCCGATATCATCCTCTTCCTGCCCGCCATGCTGCGGTAGCCGGCATCGGCACGCGCGCCGGCCCGGCGAATGTCACCGCAGCAGCGATTGCCCACCATCGATATAGACCGGCATCCCGGTCACATGCCGCGCGGCATCGGAGGCCAGGAACGCGATCACGTCGGCCACGTCCTCGCTCTTGCCCGGCTTGCCCCCGGTAATGGGAATCTGCCCTTCCGGCCATTTCACTGGAATGGCCGCCTTCTCGACATTGCGCTTGTCGGTATTGTCTCCGATTTCCGTTTCGATCGCGCCGGGGCATACTGCATTGACCCGGATCCTGTGCTTGCCCAGTTCCAGCGCCAGTTGCTGGGCCATGGCCACCTGCGCCGCCTTGGTCGCCGCATAGGCCGTGGCGCCCGCCGTGGTGAAGGTGCGGTTGCCGTTGATCGAGGAGACGATGACCACCGCGCCGCCCTCGCGCTTGAGATGCGGCACCGCGAAATGCAGCGTCAGATAGGTGCCGCGCAGGTTGATGAGGATGGTCTTGTCCCATTCCTCCGGCGTCAGTTCGTCGATCGGCGCCCACATTCCGTTGATGCCGGCATTGGCCACCAGGATATCGAGCCGGCCATAGGCGGCGAGACTCCGCGCCACCGCCGCCTGCATTTCGTCTTCACGGGAAATGTCCGCCCTTACCGCCAACGCCGTGCCGCCCGCGCCCACGATCCGGTCGCGCACCGCCGCGACTTCGTCTTCCGTGCGGCTCAGCACCACCACGCGCGCGCCACCTGCGGCCAGCCGCAAGGCCGTCGCCTTGCCGATGCCCGATCCGGCGCCGGTCACCAGCGCCACCTTGCCTTGAAATTCCATCTGTCAGCTCCCGATGCTTCCCTGCCGGAACGCATCGGGGCCGATTAGGTTACGCGCGCCGCGACCACAGCACCTGCGGCGTATAGGCAAAGTCCTTGTCGAACGGGTATTGCGGCACGCTCTTATGCCTGCGCTCCAGCCGCTCCACGAACTGGTCCACCACGCCCGGCGACAGCGCCATCAGGCTCGGATTGGCGATTGGCCCGAGATCGGGCGAGAGATAGCCCGACTTGACCACGACGATCCGGGCTGTGCGCGGGTCCAGCCCCAGCCGCATGAAATCGGTTATGTTGTGGAACGGCCGCCGCCGTGCGGTCAGCACCAGGTCGATCCCCCCGATCCGCACCACCGCCTCGCGCAGCCGCGCCTCTGCGGTTTCGAGCAGGAACGCCACTTCCGCCTGCGCCGTCACCTTCCGGCTCGACGGATCAAGGCTCGCCCCGATACTGAGGTCCACCATGCTGCCCACGCCGGCCGCATAAGCTGCGTTGGTCGCCGCCTTGTCGGCAATGCCGGCAAACACCACCCCCTGCGCATCGCGGGCGATCAGTTCCGCCAGCACTTCGGCTCGGTCGCCCACGCCGCCGCCGGTCGGGTTGTCCCCCGATTCCGCCAGCACGGCCGGGCCTGTCTTGGCCGCCATGGCCCAGTCGATGCATTCCTCGATACTGCCCACCTTGGTGCCGAAGGCGAAATCTTCGCGGATATCCCAATAGCCCTGCGCCAGATGCCGCGCCGCTTGGGTCATCGCCGCCCGGTCCGTGCCCGTCACCACCGCGCAGGCCGTGGCGCGGGGTTCGTCGGCCCACACATAGCCCACCTGGAACGAGGCATCCCAGATGCCCGTCGGGTCTTCAATTTCCTGCATTTGCGCATAGAAGCTGCGCGCCGGCTCGTCCTGCGTGCTGGTCTTTTCCCCCGGCAGCAACACCGGCACCGGCGCCCAGGCCAGCACTGGCTTCTGCCCCGTCCGCAGCGCCCGCACCAGCATGGTCACCGCCCGTCGCATCGTGTCCGGCACGTCGATATGCGGGGCCGTGCGATAGGTCGAAAAGATGTCGAGACTGTCGATGATCTTCTGGCTGATATTGCCATGCAGATCATAGCTCGCGGCGATGGGAATATCCGGCCCCACCACGTCGCGCACCGCCGCGATGAAATCGCCTTCGGCGTCGAACAGGCCTTCGACGAACATGGCGCCATGCATGGCCAGATAGACGCCATCGAGCGGCAGGGCCACTTTCAGCCCGTCGAGGATTTCGCCCTTCCAGCGCTCGTAGATGCCGCGCTCCACCGGCCCGCCGGCAATGGCACGTGCATGGAGAATGGTAATGAACTCAGCCGGGAAATGCGTCAGGAAATCGAAATAGGCATCCCTGAGCATGGCAGGCCCGCGCAGCACGCGGAAATCGGCCTCCCGGGCCAGTACGGGATTATAGGTGCTGCATTCGGTATGCAGCCCGGCAACGGCGATGCGCATCAGAGCACTCCGGGAACGTCGGCTTCAGGATTGGGGGCAGGGGAGGGAACAGGCTTTTTCGTCGCCAGCCGCCCGGTCAGTAGCAGGCTCACCAGCAGCACCGGCACCAGGCAGGCAATGCCCAGCCGCATGTCGAAATGCTCGGCCACGAAGCCGATCACCGGCGGCCCGACCAGGAAGCCGAGCAAGGCGACGAAGCTCAGGATGGCCACATTGGCCGAGGCCGTTCGATCGGTCAGGCTTGCCGCCGCGGTCACCGCCAGCGGGAAGCCGACCGATACGCCCAGCCCGATAATGCCGAAGCCGAACAAGGCCACCGGCGTATTGGGCGCGACAAAGAGCAAGCCCGCCCCCGCCAGCGCCAGCACGCCACAGATGCGTGCCGTATTGACCGCGCCGAACCTTTTCTTGAGGCTGTCGCCCCCGAACCGCCCGGCTGCAACCATCATGGCGAAGACCGAATAGCCCAGGCCCACAATGCCACTTTCGGCGCCCAGCGCGTCGCGCAGGAAAATCGCCGACCAGTCGGCCATGGCCCCTTCGGTCATGGTGATGCCGAAGACGAAAAGGCAGATGCCCAGCAAGGCCCAGCTCGGAAAGGCCCAGACCGACCGCTGGTTTTCCCCCTGTACCGCTTCCGGCGCCAGCACGGGCAGCGCATTGGCCACCACCAGCGCCACCGGCAGCACCACAACGGCCACCAGCAGGATCGCCCATTTGGCTTCGAGCCCCAGCCCGGCCAGGGCCGAACCGATCAGGCTCCCCACCATGATACCGACCGACCAGAACCCGTGCGACGTGGTCATGATGACCGAGCCCGTGGCCTTCTCCACCGCGTCGGCCTGCACATTGAGGCCCAGTTCGACAAAGGAGATGGTCGAGCCGGCGAGCATCAGCGCCACGAACAGCAGCACCGGATTCATCGCGAAAGCCGGCAGGCTGACGGCGATGGAATAGAGCACGAAACCGGAAAGGATCGCCATGCGCGGTCCGATCCTGCCCACCAGCGGCCCGGCAAAGGGCAGCGTCAGCAGCGTGCCGCAGGGCAGGCCCAGCAGCGCGATCGCCAGCCCCTGCGGCCCCAGGCCCAAGGCCTGTTGCACATCGGGAATTCGCGGCAGCCACGACCCGAAGGCAATCGGCTGCAGGAAGAAGACCAGCATGGTCAGGCGTTGGGGGGAGAGCATATGTCGTTCTCGTTCACTGTAGGTTTTCGTCGGCAGCGGCCTGCCTTTGCCACTGTCCGCTCCTCATACGCGGTGTCATCCTGGCCTTGAGCCGGGATCCATTCTGAGATGCGTGTCCTGCCGCAAGGTTGCTGTCATGACCACCTTGCGGCTGTGGCCAGACCTCAGGATAGGCCCCGGCTCCAGGCCGGGGTGACACTGTGGTAGCGGGCCCATCGGCGCCAAACCCTACCGCCCCATCGGATAGGGCAGATATCCCGCAAACCCGGTCAGCTTCCAGACGCCCCCGACCTTGCGGCAGAAATAGAGCGTCTGCCAGTTCAGCACGTCCTTGCCGCCATCGCTCAGCCTGATTTCGCCGTCGAACTTCTTGTGCGCGATGGCGATGTCGCCACTGATCTCGATTTCGGTGAGGCTGGTGGCGCGGTGGATGCCCTCAAGCACGTCCTCGGCATAGTCGAGCTTCTGGCTTTCCTTGGCCTGGCGGATCCAGTCGTCGCGATAGGCTTCCAGCGTGGGAAAGCTGATGCGCCAGTCGTCGGGATTGCCGGATTTCTTGCCGTTGATGCCCAGGAACCCTTCCTTGATGAAGTCGCCATCCACCATGCTCCAGTCGGCGGCGACGAAGGCGGCAATGTCGCGCTCCACCAGCATGGTCCAGATGGCGCTGCGATCGGGGTCGTCGGGGAAGGGGTTGGTGCTGCTCATCAAAGCTCTCGTCTGTTCGGCGCCAGCGGCGACTCCATCGTCCCGCTACTGCAATCATTTGTGTTCCAAATTTTCATTGGTGTCATCACTCTGAAAGCTTGTTCTAGAGCCCAGATGAATACCAATTCCAACATGCTGCCCGTTTCCACAGCGCTTGTCCACACCGGAGAGCTGACCGAACACGATATAAATGCCCAGAAATGCAGCAAAATGGCGCCGGTTTCAGCAAAATGCCGGGGTGGCTTAAATTGGTATTGAAAGTGTGACGGATTCGTGTTGACATTACTTTCGGAACGATCCTAATCTTGAAAATCGTTTACAGAATACCACACCAATCCGGAAGAGATTGGCGGTCTAAGAACAGGGACGGACAGCATGCGGGTAGGCATTATTGGCCTCGGCTATCGTTTGGGCTATCTGGCGCGGGTTTTCTCCGCGGCGCGCCCCGATTTCTCCGTTGCCGGCTATGTCGACCCTGCTCCGGCCGGCCTGCCCTATGCCACCGAACACGGCATTTCCGTCGGCAAGCAGTATCCCTCGCTAGAAGCCCTGCTCGACAATGAAGATCTCGACCTGTTGATGGTCGGCTCGCCCAACCATCTCCATCTCGAGCACATCCGCATCGGCCTCGGCCGCGGCATGAAGATCTTCACCGAAAAGCCGGTTGTCACCACGGTCGAGGAGACCATGGAGCTGGCCCGGCTCATCGCGCAATATGGCTCCGACAATCTCATGGTCGGCCTCGTCCTGCGCTATGCCCCGCTCTATGTCGACCTGCGCAAGGCCCAGGCCGACGGCCTGATCGGCGACGTCACCTCCATCGAGGCTTCCGAACATATCCCGCCCTATCACGGCGCCTTCTTCATGCGCGACTGGCGCCGCTACGAGCGCTATTCGGGCAGCTTCATGCTGGAAAAATGCTGCCATGACCTCGACCTCTATAATGGGGTCATGGGCTGCCGGCCGCAATATGTGTCGAGCTTCGGCGGGCGCCGCACCTTCGTGCCGAAGAATGCCCCGGCTACCTCGGGCATCAACGATATGGAAGTCTATCACCGCAAGCCCAGCGGCTGGCAGGGCAGCGAAAAGGTCTTCGACAGCGACGGCGACATTATCGATTTCCAGACTGCCATGGTGCAGTACGAGAATGGTGCGGCGCTCAGCTTCCACACCAATCTCAATGTCCCCGACGATTTCCGGCGCTTTGCCGTCATGGGCGCCAAGGGCATGGCCGAGGGCGACTTCATCCGCAATTTCTTCCGCATCACCGATAGCCGCACCTCCGACCGGCTGGTCGACGCGACCTACAAGACCGGCGGGCTGAGCCAGCATTACGGCGCCGACGAGCAGATGGCCGAGGATATCCTCAAGCATATGGTCGATGGTGCGCCGCTCCCCGTCTCGGTCACCGATGCGCTCGAAGCGGGCCTGCTGGCCCTTTCCATGGACCAGGCGATGCGAACCCGTTCCGTCGTCGACATGACCCCCATCTGGCAGCAATTCGATGCTGCCCTGGGCCGAGCGAGCTGAGGAGGCCCAGGCAATGACCGGTACCCGTAGCGCCACGATATTCGCCCTCGCACTGCTGGCTCCGGCCCTGGTCTACATCCTGACCATCGTGGCCTATCCGCTGGTCGATACGGTCATCCTCTCCTTCACCAATGCTTCGCTGCGCCCCACCTACGATTTCATCGGCTGGGCCAATTACCAGCGCATCTTCTCGGCCGGCAACTTCAATGAAGTCATCCTGCGCACCTTCATCTGGACCTTCTTCTCGGTCTCCATAAAAATGGTGATCGGCATGTGCGGCGCGGTGCTGCTCAATGCCGCCATTCCCGGCCAGACCGTGTTCCGCATCCTCACCATGCCGCCCTGGATCGTACCCATGGCCATCGGCATCTTCATGTGGGGCTGGATGTATAACGGCCAGTTCGGCATGATTTCCGGCCTCCTGCAGAATTTCGGCATCACCAATGGGCCGGTCGCCTGGCTCGCCTATGGCAATACCGCCTTCTGGGCCACCATCATCACCGACGTGTGGATCGGCGTGCCCATGGTGACCATCTATTTCCTGGCCGCCATGCAATCCATTCCCAAGGACCTGCATGAAGCCGCCTGGACCGATGGAGCGGGCCGCTTCTACCGCTTCCGCCGCATCACGCTGCCGTTGATGGTGCCGGCCATCATCACCATGAGCCTGCTCTCGCTCATCGCCACCTTCAATTCCTTCGACATCATCTGGATCCTGACCCAGGGCGG
>CBIGSA010000173.1:0-7430 GCA_966192215.1 uncultured Devosia sp.
TTCTGCAGCGCCGCCAGATAGAAGATCATGTTGTAGCCGGTCCAGCGCCAGGTGATGGCGGAGATGATGACCACCTTGGCCCAGAACGGATCGGTGAGCCACGGAATGGGCGCGCTGACCAGATGCAGCGACAGCAGCGCCTGGTTGATGATCCCGTCATTGGAAAACATCGACTTGAACAGGCTGGAATAGGCGATCAGCGAGGTCACGCAGGGCAGGAACAGGATGGTCCGGAACAAGCCGCGGAAGCGCAACGTCGCGTCGTTGAGCGCCACTGCAAACAGCAGCGCCAGCACGATCATGATCGGCACCTGGATGATGAAGAAGATGATCGTATTCGTCAGCGCCTGCACCAGCAGGGCGTCATTGGCCAGCCGCTGGATATTGGCCAGTCCCCCGAAGGAGAAATTGTTGCCGCGCCCGACCTGGAAGCTCATCCAGAGCGACCACAGGATGGGATAGATCATGAAGATGCCGAGCAGCACCAAAGCCGGCATCACGAATGCCCAGCCGTTGATCTGCTCGTTACGGTCCAAACGGGTCTGCGCCATGCCCCCTCCAATCACATGCAATGGTTCCACCGGATTGGGGCGGGCCGGAGCCCGCCCCATTTGCTGGAATTACTGCATCTGCTGGCGCAGCTGGGCGTCGATGGCCTGCAGGGCCTGGTCAATATCGCCGCCATTGGCGATATTGGGCAGTTGCGCCCGCACGGCGAGGCGCGCTTCGGGCGTGAAGGTGCCGTAGTCGACCGCCGGAACCTGGGCCAGCCAGTCGGAGAAGTTCTGCCAGACCGGCTCGTCGCTGAAGAACGGGTCGCTGGCCTTGTAGGCATCGCCTTCGCGCGCGGCCAGGAGCGAGCCGACGGCGCCCTGGTTCACCAGGATGCCCTGGTAGAAGTCGACATCCTCGGCCCAGACGGTCTTGAGGAAGTCGATGGCTTCTTCCTGATGCTGGGAGGAGGCCAGCACGTACCAGCTCGAGCCGCCATTGTTGGAATAGTGGGTCGCGCCCTCCACGCCATCGAGCGCGGGAAGCGGCGCCACGCGCCACTTGCCGGCCTGGTCAGGCATGGACTTGATGGTGCCGGTGATCCAGACGCCCTGCGGCACCATGGCGACCTCGCCCGAGGTGAAGGCGCCGGTATAGCCCGTCCAGTCCGAAACCGGCTTGATAAGGCCGGACTGAGCCATTTCCTGGAAGGTTTCGAGCGAAGCCTTGAGCGCTGGGTTGTCGAGGATGTTCGGCTCGTTCCCGTCCTTGAGATACCACTGGCCGGTGGACTGCATCATCATGATGATCTGGCCGTCATCATTGTAGTCCATGTCGATGAGCTGGTGGCCGGTCTTGGAGAGCACGTCCTTGCCGATCTCGATCAGGCGGTCCCAGGTGATGTCCTGGACGTCCTCGGGCTTGTAGCCGGCTTCTTCCAGATAGTCCGCGCGGTAGAAGAGCCCGGTCACGCCGGAGTCGAAGGGCAGGGAGTAGGACTTGCCCTCATAAGTTGCGGCCGCCACCTTGTAGGAGGCGAATTTCGACATGTCGATGGAGTCGGAGAGCGGCACGAAGGCGCCGGGGAAGGACTGCAGGAAGCGCTGGATATTGTCATCCTGGATCAGCACGATATCGGGCAGCCCATCGGAAACGCCGGCGAGAAGCTGGGTCTGCAGCTTCTGGTTGATCTCGTCCTGGGTGACATTGTTGATGTTGAAGGTCGTTTCCGGGTGCATCGCGGTGTAGCGCGCGCCGGCATCGGCCATGGCGGGAATATTGAAGTTGGGGTCCCAGCACCAGACCGTCAGTTCCGAGGCGGCAGCGGCAACGCTTGCCATGCTGATGCCCGTCAGGGCGATGGCAAGCGTGCGGGTCCACCGCGTGACATTGCGAGACATATTCGTAGTCCTCCCTTTTCGTTTGCTCTTCCTCTGAGCGCTACCTAAGCTATCTGTCTGGCACGTGCCGTCCCTCACAACGGGCATGCGGAGTTGGCGGAAAGTAAGATGAGCGAAAGGGCCTATTACGAACCCGGGACCAACGGGGTAGAGCGCCTGCCGACGGAAATGAACATGTTCCACACTTCGCCCCTGCTGATGCGGTCGCCGCATTGGCATGCGCAGGTCGAAGTCAACTATATCGTGCGCGGCTGGGCGCATTACCGCATGAGCGGGCATGAAGTGCGCTTCAATGCCGGGGATATGGCGCTGTTCTGGGGTGGATTGCCCCATTGCCTGGATGATGCGTCCGATGACCTGATCTATGCCGGTGGCCACCTGCCGCTGGTGCATTTCTTCCGGCTACGCCTGCCGCAGAATGTGCAGTCCCGGCTGATGCAGGGGGCGACGCTGGTCACCCAGGCGACCGATGCGGCCGACCCCTATAATTTTGCGCGCTGGAACGACTATGCCCGTTCCGGCGACCCGATGAAGGCGGGCATGGCGGTGGATGAACTGCTGCTGCGCATCGAGCGGGTGCGGTTCGAACCTTATGCGCTGCTGCCGGGTCCGGAAGCCGTGGTCAAGGCGGTGGACGGGCTGGATCATCATTCCTCGCCCATCGTTGTGCGAATCTGCGATTTCATCGCCGATAATTTCCGCGAGGACATCGATTCGACGGATATTGCCCAGGCAGCGGACATCCATCCGAAATACGCGATGAACGTGTTCAAGAAGTCCACGGGCATGACGCTCAATGACTATGTGAACCTGATGCGCCTCAGCTATGCCCAGGCCTTGCTCATGCAGGACGATGCGAATGTGCTGCAGGTAGCCATGGATAGCGGCTTTGGTTCACTCAGTGCATTCAACAAGTCGTTCCGCAAGATCGCCGGCATGTCGCCGACCGATTTCCGCCGCGACGTGCGCTGCCGGCCCAGCGTGCCCATGGTCCGGGCCCAGCCCGCCGGGCCGATGAACTGAACCATGCTGGCGCGGCGGCTCGCGGCACTGTTGTTTGGCGCCGCGGTCGTCATCGCGCTAGTGCTGCTGCGCGCCGCCGACCCTTATGCGGTGCGGGTGGCGCGCGAGACGACATTCGACACCTTCCAGCAGATCAAGCCGCGCGCGGCGCCGGCGGACCTGCCGGTGCGCATCGTCGATATCGACGAAGCGTCCCTGGCGGCCATTGGGCAATGGCCCTGGTCCCGACGCGACATGGCCAGCATTGCCAGCCGCCTGACCGAACTGGGCGCGGCGGCCATCGCCTTCGATATCCTGTTCCCCGAGCCCGACCGGCTGTCGCCCTCGTCGATTGCCGGTAGCGGCCCCGACTATGATGCCCTGTTCGCCGACGCACTGGCGGGCGGGCCGAGCGTATTGGTGATGAGCCGGGCCGTGGCAGGCCGTCCCGCACCGCCACCCAAGGCGGGCTTTGCCATGACGGGCGCGGATGTCCTGCCCGGCCTGCCGGCCCTCGACAGTGTGGCCGCGCCGTTGCCCGCGCTGGCCGAGGCGGCGGCCGGCCTAGGCGTGGCGAGCCTCGACCGCGAAGGCGCGGGCGTGGCGCGGCGGCTGCCCTTGCTCTGGTCCAATGGCAGCGCACCCGTGCCGACGCTCTCGGTCGAGGCCTTGCGCGTGGCGCAGGGGGCTGCGACGCTGGTCGTGCTTGGCGACACGGCCGGGGCGGGAACGGTGGCTGGTCTGCGCGTCGGCCAGTTCGATGTGCCCACCGGCCCTGATGGCGACATGTGGCTCTATTACCGCGACCTGCCGGCCACGACCTACGTCTCTGCCGCCCAGTTGCTCGCCGATGACTACGGTGATCTCGCCCCGCTCCTGTCCGGCCATATCGTGCTGGTCGGTGCCTCGGCCGCCGGCCTGCTCGATATCCGCAACAATACATTGGGCGAGGCCGTGCCCGGCGTGTCCATCCACCTGCAGGCGCTGGAGCAGATGTTGACGGGTACCTTCCTGCATCGTGCCGACTGGGTTGGCGGGCTGGAACTGCTTATCATCGCCGGAAGCGGCCTGGCCGTCGTACTTGTGCTGCTGCTGACCGGGCCGTTGGTCGGCCTGTTGTTTTCACTGGCGATTGCCGCGCTGGCCACTGCGGGAAGCTGGCTGGCCTTCAGCCGGTACGGCGTGTTGCTCGATCCCGGCTTTGCCCTGTTCGCCGCACTCGTCACTTATGCCGCCATGGCATTTTTCCGCTTTGCCGTGACCGATGCCGACAAGCGCCGCATCCGCAAGGCCTTCGCCCATTATGTCGAGCCGGCCCTGCTGACGCAGATCGAAACCAATGCCGGCCTGCTCAAGCTGGGCGGCGATGTGCGCGAGATGACCGTAATGTTCTCCGATGTGCGCAATTTCACCGCGCTCAGCGAGCGCACCGCTCCCGCCGAACTGGTCGCCATGCTCAACCGCCTGTTTGCCGGGCTCGGCGCGGCCATCATTGCTCATCACGGTACGATCGACAAATTCATGGGCGACGCCATCATGGCCTTCTGGAACGCCCCGGTGGACGTGCCCCGCCATGCCCGCCATGCCTGCGAAGCCGCTTTGGACATGCGGGCGGCCCTGCGCGATCTCAATGCGCAACAGACGGGAGCCGAGCCCATCGCCATTGGCATCGGCATTTCCTCGGGGCTGGCCCTGGTGGGCAATATGGGCTTCGAGGCGCGCTTCGACTATTCCTGCATTGGCGACACCGTAAATGTCGCCAGCCGCCTCGAAGGCGCCTGCAAGAGCGTCGGTTACGATATCCTCGTCACCGCCGAAACTCGCGCCGCGGCGCCGGAGCTCGCCTTCCTTGCCGCCGGCTCGGTCGTGCTCAAGGGCATCAGCCAGCCCGAGCCCATCCACCTGCTGGTGGGCGCCGAGGATATGGCTGCATCGGAAGCTTTCCTCATGCTGGCCGACGCGCATGATGCGCTACTGGTCGCCTGGACGGAGGGCGCGGCGACCGACGACACGCTGGAACGCTGCCGTTCCCTCGCGGTGGCCGTCGATCCGCGCCTGCTCGATTTCTATGAGGCAGGTCTCACGCGCAGCGACGATTTCCGCGACCTGCAAGCAGTCTAGAACCGGCTCATCTCGCGCCGCACCTTCTCGATGAAGCCGGTGAGCCGACCGCCCGTCGTGTTGTTGACGTCGTAAAGCGCCAGGAATTTCGGCGGCAGACGCGTACCGAAGGTGACCCAGGCCCAGCGCCGGGCCAGCCGGCGCGGCGGGTCGCCCATGATCATGGTGCGCCAGCGGTCGCCGCCATAGGTGGTGACGAAGGCGACCTTGCGGATGTTGTGCAGGTTGGAAATGACCCGCCCGCGATCCCCGCCGCCATCGAGGACGAAGGACACACCGGGCAGGAAGATGCGGTCGAAATAGCCCTTGAGAATGGCCGGATAGCCATAGTTCCAGACCGGATGGACGAAAACCAGCGCCTCGGCTGCCAGCAGGCGCTCCACATAGGGCCGGACGCGCGGCGTCACATTTTGAGGAATCTCGTGATAGTTGAGCCGCTCCTCGCGGCTGAGCAGGGCGTCGAACCCTTCCTCGTAAAGATTGAGCGCATCGACTTCGTGGCCGGCGGCAGCCAGCGCCGCGATCACGGTATGGAACAGCGCGCGATTATAGCTGCTCTCGACCGGATGGGCATGAATGACATGGACGCGCATGGCCCTTGTCTATGCGCGGATCGCCTGGACATCAATCTGTGGCGTGCCGGACAGGGCGGTCCGTGCCAAAAACGCCGACCCAACTTTCCGGCAGGCGGAAAGCCCGCATGGCGGTCTATGAGTTACCCCGCTTCAACTGCCAACACTTGGGGCATAAATGCTGCAACGCATTGGGAGGTGACATGAACAAGACTTTTGCGCGGGTCGGCACGACGATGGTGTCGGTGCTGGCCCTGGTGACGGCGGCTTCGGCCCAGGACTATCCGGTCGATACCGTGACCATGGTGGTGCCCTATGCCGCCGGTGGCGCCGGCGACACGGTGGGGCGGCTGGTGGCCGATGAGCTCGCCAAGCGCCTGGGCGTCAATTTTGTCGTCGAGAATGTCGGCGGCGCCAGCGGGGCCATCGGCGCCGAGCAGGTGGCGCGTGCTGCGCCCGATGGCAGTACGCTGCTGCTGGCTGGCAATGCCATTTTTGCCTCGGTGCCGCATCTGGCCGAGGTGGGCTACGAGCCCTTTGAGGATTTCACGCCCATCGCCAATGTCAGCGAGGCGGTGCGCATGCTGGTCGCCTCCAAGACGCTGCCGGTGGCGACGATCGAGGAATTCGTTACCTATGGCAAGGAGCATCCCGGCGAGCTGAATTACGGCTCGGTCGGCGTGGGCTCGACCGGCCATGTGACGACCGTCGACATGCTGCGCGTGATGGGGATCGAAGCCACGCACATTCCCTATAAGGGCGCCTCTGAAGTGGTGCAGGCCGTGCTGGCCGGGGACATCCAGTTCATGGTGGACGCCGCGGCCGTGCCTCAGGCGCGTCAGGATACCGTGACCCCGCTCGCCGTCCCCGGTGACGAACACCTGGCCGAATTCCCCGATCTCCCCTCGCTGGTCTCGGTGGGCTATGACAGCATTGCCGGTACCGGCTGGCAGCTTGTCGCGGGTCCTGGCGGGATGGAGCCGGACGTGGTGGCCATGATCGAAACGGCGCTGCAGGAGGCAAGCGAGGATCCCGAATTCACCGACAAGCTGGCCAAGGTCGGCGTGTCGCCACGGTTCCTGGGCAGCGCGGAACTGGATTCGGCCCTGCGCAGCGAATATGACCGGTTCGGGGAACTGCTCGGTTCTCTCGGCCTGGCGAAATAAGCCTGACACTCCCGAACGGCCGGCAGCGCGAGCAATCGCCGCCGGCCGTTGTCACGTCCATTATAGATCGAGGTAGACCCCATGGCTGGTCTGAGTTCCGACGTCGCCGACTGGGCAATCGGCTTTTCGCTGGATGCGGCGCCCGCCGAGGTCATCCACAATACACGGCTGCGTCTGCTCGATGTCGTCGGAGTGATGATCGCCTCCAACGCCCATGGCAGCGTCGAGGCGGCTCGCAGGGCCACGGCTGATGCCGACGGGGGCGGGAAGGGCGCCTATAGTCTCATGGATGCCGCCGAAACCTCGCCCGCCGGCGCCGCCTTCATCAATGGCGTGGCCGCGGCGGTGCTGGAATTCGACGATACCCACATCGCCACCAATATCCACGCTACCTGCGCCATCGCCGCCGCGGCTCTGCCGATTGCACAGGCGGGGCGCCTGTCCGGTCGCCAATTGCTCGAAGCAGTACTGGTCGGTTCCGAGATCGTCTGCCGGCTGGGCCTGGTGACGCCAGTGCGCATGCACGAAATGGGCTTCCACCCCACCGGCGTCTATGGCGTCTTCGCTGCCGCCTATGCCGTGGCGCGGTTGCGTGGCCTGTCCGTCGGCCAGATGGTCGATGCCGTCGGCACCGCCGGCAGCCTGTCGGCCGGCTCGATCGCCTCCTTTGAGGATGG
>CBIGSA010000174.1:0-7426 GCA_966192215.1 uncultured Devosia sp.
AAAAGCCCCACTTGGGGGCTGATGGTCGTCGCGCGCAGTTTTTAGCAAGCATTCCGATCACAAGACCCCGCCGGTTTCGACGGGGCCTTGTCATGCATGCTCCGTCTCCGGCCCACAGGAGATGAAACATGAATACCCATTCTGTCCTGCACGGCCTCTGGCTGCCGCTGATCACGCCCTTTCGGGACGGCGTGCTCGATGAGGCGTCCCTGCGACGGCTCGTTGGTCACTACGCTGCCGAGCCGATCGATGGTTTCATTCTTGGTGCCACGACCGGCGAAGGCATGGCGCTCGACGAGGCGGAGACCCAGGGCCTGGTAGCGGTGACGCGCGTCGCGCTGGAAGCCGCGGGGCGGGACATCCCGATCTATCTCGGCCTGTCCGGCGCCGATACACGCAAGCTCGGCAAGGTGCTGGAGCTGAGCGCGACCTGGGGCATGGACGGGTATCTGATCGCCTGCCCCTATTACACCCGGCCATCGCAGGAGGGCCTGTTCCAGCATTTCTCGGCCCTGGCGGAGGCGACGGACCGGCCGATCCTCATCTACAACATTCCCTATCGAACCGGCGTCAACATGGGGAACGACACCATGATGCGGCTGGCCGAAAGGGCCAATATCGTCGGCGTCAAGGATTGCTGCGCCGACCCGGCCCAGACCCTGGACCTTATCCGCCACAAGCCGGCCGGCTTCACCGTCCTGACCGGCGAGGATGCCCATTTCTATAGTGCCCTGACCAGCGGCGCCGACGGCGCCATTCTCGCTTCGGCCCATGTCCATACCGCCGGCTTCGCCGGCATACGCAGCAAGCTGCTGGCTGGCGACCAGCCCGGTGCCCTTGCCGACTGGCAGCGGCTGGTCGACATTCCCCGCCTGCTGTTTTCCGAACCCAGCCCCGGCGCCATCAAGCACTGGCTCTGGCGCGCAGGGCTGATCGACAGTCCGGAAATGCGGCTGCCCATGGTGCCGGTGAGTGGGGGCCTGGCGGAGAGGATCGAACGGGCGATGGCTGAGGGGCGATGAATTCGATCTGTCGGCTGTGCTTGCAGAGGAACGTCATTTGGCATGAGGGCATTGACCTTCACATCCACCTTTCAAGCCAAGGATAGAGCGATGACCATTGCCAAGAACACCATCTGCCTGTGGTACGACAAGGACGCCGAGGCGGCGGCGCGCTTCTACGCCGCGACCTTTCCGGATAGTTCGGTTGGCGCCGTCCAGACGGCGCCGAGCGACAATCCCTCGGGGAGCGAGGGCGACGTGCTGACGGTCGAATTCACGGTCGCCGGCATTCCCTGCATCGGGCTCAATGGCGGCCCGGAATTCAAGCACAGCGAAGCATTCTCATTCCAGATCGACACGGCCGACCAGGAAGAGACCGACCGCTACTGGAATGCCATTGTTGGCAATGGCGGACAGGAGAGCGTATGCGGCTGGTGCAAGGACAGATGGGGGGTGTCCTGGCAGATCGTCCCCCGCACGCTGACCGAAGCCATGATGGCTGGCGGGCTGGAAGCAAAGCGTGCCTTCGACGCGATGATGAAGATGAAAAAGATCGACGTCGCCGCCATCGACGCGGCCCGCCGCGGATAGAGGCAAACAAAAAGGCCGCCGGGGCAAACCGGCGGCCAGTGATAGAGCCTGAGACTTGATTGGAGGTCAGGATCAGGCAGAAAGCAAATCAAGTTTTGCACGGATGTCCGTGCGGAGTTCGTCGATGGGCGCGATCCGCCCACCCTGTTCGTGGTGCCAGAAGGTCCACCCGTTGCATGCCTCGGCACCCTGGACCAGGGCGCCGACCTTGTGGATGGAGCCCTGATGCGTGCCCGAGACGAGCGAGCCGTCTGCACGAACCATGGCTGAATAACGCTTGTTCTGGTCGAAGAGTTGCGCGCCCGGTTCGATCAATCCCTGTTCGACTAGCGAACCGAAGGGAATGCGCGCTTCCTTGCGCTTGGGCGTGACCGATTGCAGCGCTTCGAATACGCTTGGCCGGATGGAAGCGATACGCTTGAGCGCAGCATTGATATAGCTTTGCTCGCGCTCGATGCCGATGAAATGCCGGCCCAGCTTGCGCGCCACGGCGCCCGTCGTGCCCGTGCCGAAGAAGGGGTCGAGCACGATATCGCCGGGCCTGGTCGTGGCATTGAGAATGCGGAACAGCAGCGCTTCCGGCTTCTGCGTCGGATGCACCTTTTCGTCGTCCTCGCCTTTGAGCCGCTCGGCGCCGGTACAGATGGGGAACAGCCAGTCGCTGCGCATCTGCGTGTCGTCATTGGCCAGCTTCATGGCTTCATAGTTGAAGGTGACGCGGCTCTTCTGGCTGCGGGCGGCCCAGATCAGGGTTTCATGCGCATTGGTGAAGCGCGTGCCGCGGAAATTGGGCATCGGGTTAGCCTTGCGCCAGACGATGTCGTTGAGCATCCAGAAATCGAGATCCTGGAGCGCTGTGCCGACGCGGAAGATATTGTGGTAGCTGCCGATGACCCAGAGGGCGCCATCGGGCTTGAGCACACGGCGGGCGGCCTTGAGCCAGGCGCGGGTAAAGACGTCGTAATGGGCGAAGCTGTCGAACTTGTCCCAGTCGTCATCGACCGCATCGACCTTGCTCTGGTCGGGGCGGGTAAGGCCCTGGTCGAGCTGCAGGTTATACGGCGGATCGGCAAAGATGAGATCGACCGAGCCGGCCGGCAGGGCATTCATGTGGTCGATGCAATCGCCCACCAGAATGGTATCGATCGGGAGACGCTGTGCCTCCTCCGCAGTGGCCATTTCGGCCATACGCGCGGTACGCAACATACACTTAACCCTAACGCAGTACTAACCAGCCCGTTATAGACCGGCCAGGGTTAATGGAGCGTTTTTAAGGGGTTAGCGGGACGTTAAGATAGCTCAGGCCACCTTGCCGCGCACGCGCTCCCAAGCCTCTGCCACCGGGGCGAATTCCTCGCGGTGATGGCGGCAGGGGCCGTGTTCCACCAGGGCCCGCATATGCTGGGGCGTGGAATAACCCTTGTGTCCGCTAAAGCCGAAGTGCGGCGCATCGCAGTCCATGATCCGGCACATGCGGTCGCGCGTGACCTTGGCAACGATGGAGGCGGCGGCGATGGAAACACTGCGGCCGTCGCCGCCGATCAGCGCCAGCCCGTCGCAGGGCAGGCCCATGGGCACGTCGCGGCCATCGATCAGCACGCGGTCGGGCTTGATACTAAGGCTCGACGCCGATTGCGCCATGGCCCAGAGCGTGGCGCCACGGATATTGCGTGCGAGGATGATCGAGGGCGGTGCCACCACGACCGACACGGCCAGGGCCGTAGCCATGACCTGATCGAACAGCAGCTCGCGCTGCTCCTCGGTCAGCTTTTTGGAATCGTTGAGGCCGGGCGGAATGGCCCTTGCGTCGAGCACCACCGCCGAAACGACCACCGGCCCGGCCAGCGGACCACGGCCCGCCTCGTCGACACCGGCGACAATGCGGGCGCCCCGCGCCATGAGTTCACGCTCATGGCTGTAGTCGGGCCCGGTCTGGATGGGCGAATCGAACAGCATGGCTGCCAAGCATCCGCCCGCGAGCCGACAAGTCAACCGAGGCGGGCGATGAGGCTTTCGTGATCGGGCACGAACAGGTGGTGGCCGCGCCGGTTGGTCTCGTAGACGAAATCGTGCAGCGCCCTGCTGGCCGCGACCCGGGCCGCGATGTCGCCCTGGATGACCAGGCGCCGGCTGTATTGTTCCATCTTCTGGAACACTTCGCCGGCAATGCCCGTGCTAAGATCGAGAAAACCGGGGGCAAGCCGGGAGACTGGCACCACGATAATGTCGGGATCGGCCGTGTAGGCTTCCCCGATAATGTCCGGTGCGGTGAGATCATCGCCCAGAAGGCCACCTTCGGGCGGCAATTCGCAGATGACGAGCCCCTTATGCCCCAGGATATTCATGACGATCTCTCCGTGATTTAGCCCTGTGCCGGGCTCGGGCCGGTTGCTATAGTCGCTTCCGCCGGGGGGCGCCAGCAAAAGAGAAATCGATGATCGCCAGAATTGGCAGCGCCTTTATTGTTCTTCTCCTGTCTTGCCTGCCGGCTGCGGCCGAGCCGTTTCATCATCCCTTCGGGGAATGGCGGGAATATCATCGGGACTGGCTCGCAGCCTGTCCCGATATCATCAATGAAGACGCCACCGACTATTACGGCTTCTCCTGCTTTGCCAGCACGGGCAGCCAGGAGCTGAACAGCGCCAACCTGCCGGCCTACAAGCTCACCCTGTTCCGCAACCGGCTCAATGGCGAGCTCGAACTGGCCATAACCGTGGCCGCCGACGGCGTCGCGGTCGATACCAGCCGGCCCCTGCTCATGGCGTTTGGAGGTGAAGCAACCGAAGCTTTCCGCTTCGGGCAGGACCTGGAAACGCGCTACAACACCACCAACCAGTATTTCGTCGCCGATCCCATGCGCAAGGCGGCGCTGATCGAGCGGATGAAGGAGCGCAATTCGGTGCTGCTCACCGTGCCACTGACCGGTGGCGACGCCGCCAGCAGGGAGGTGTGGCTCTCTTTGCGTGGCGTCATAGCCTCGCTCGATTTCATGGCGGCTTATGCGCGCCGCGTGGCGCAATACTAGAACAGGCTCATCTGCCTTTCCTCGAGCCTGGGCGCCACGAACAGGTCGGTGCGCAGGCCGGGCAGCTTGGCATCCAGCCCGTAGCGCTCGCGTGCCTTCTCAAAGCGCTGGCGGAGCAGGGTGGCATAGGGGCCTTCGCCGGTCATGCGGACGCCGAAGCGTGAATCATAGTCCTTGCCGCCGCGCGTATCGCGCACCAGCGACAGCACATGGCGCACCCGATCGGGGAAATGGCGCAGCAGCCACTCGCGAAATACCTCGCGCACTTCGCCGGGCAGGCGCAGCAGAATCATCGATGCGCTTCTTGCGCCCTGAGCCGCGGCGGCATCGAGAATGCGTTCGAGTTCCATGTCATTGATGGCCGGGATCATCGGCGAGGCGAAGACGGCCGTGGGCACGCCGGCCTCGCTGAGCAGGCGGATGGCCTCCAGCCGGCGGGCCGGTGCGGAAGCGCGCGGCTCCATCTTGCGGCTGATCTTGTGATCCATCGAGGTCATGGACAGGGCGACCTTGACCAGGCCAAGCTTCGCCAGCTCGGTGAGAATGTCGAGGTCGCGGATGATGAGCGCCGACTTGGTGGTGATCATCACCGGATGGCGGGTTTCCAGCATGACTTCGAGAATGCCGCGCGTCAGCTTGTGCTTGCGCTCGGCCGGCTGGTAGGGGTCGGTATTGGTGCCCATGGCGATGGGCTTGACCTTGTAGCCCCTGGCGCCGATTTCGGCGCGCAGGGCTTCCACGGCATTGACCTTCACATAGATGTCGCGCTCGAATTCCACGCCGGCCGAATGGCCGAGAAAGGCGTGGCTGGGGCGGGCATAGCAATAGGAGCAGCCGTGCTCGCAGCCGCGATAGGCATTGATCGAGCGCTCGAAGCCGATATCCGGACTGTCGTTTGACGTGATGATGGTCTTGGCGCGCTCGATATGCTCGACGGTCTCGAAGAGCGACAGCGGCTCGACATTGTCCCAGCCGTCATCGAAGCTTTCGCGCTTCTGTCGCTCGAAGCGTCCCGTATGATTAGACTGAGCGCCCCGTCCGCGAATGCGGTCGGGATCGAGCAGTTCGCGCCGCGCCAGATCGGCATCGCGGCTGCGGCTGAGCTTTTCCAATGCTTCGAAAGACGGGGCCTGGTAGAGGGCCATGAGACATCTCCTGCCGACGCACAACAGTCGAATCGTGACTGCCCAACGCCGGGGAAGATGTAGCAGTTTCGTTGGAACAAAACAAGAACAGAACATTTGGCGGCGCCGCTGCACGGGCCCCGCCTGGCAGGAATATGGGAATGACGATGCGCGGTTTGAAGGGGCAAGAAACTGATTTCGCAAGGCAGAATTGCGTTTCTGCGGGTGGACCTCAGCCTGCGATGGGACTAGATACGCACTCCCTCCGCTCGGAGCTGTTTCCATCGCTTAACGCTTAAGCGAAATATTTAGCATTGACCTCCGGCAGGCATGTGAATTACTGAAGTTATCGCTTAACTGAGGCTGCTGACACATGCTGTCGCAGAATCTTTCAAAGATGGTGTCGAAACAAGCCGACGCCACTCGTCGTCCCGCTGACAAGGCAATTCCAGTTTCCAAGGAAAACACCATGAGTAACGACGCAACCACATACGACGCCGACCTGATCGGCGAGCCGCCGGTCGTGCAGACCGACGCGGCCCGCAACAGGCTGGTTATCGCCCTGCTGCTGGTCTCCACCTTCGTGGTGTTTCTCAATGAAACTATCATGAGCGTGGCCATTCCCCACCTGATGGCCGATTTGGGCGTCGCCGCCAGCGCCGCGCAGTGGCTCACCACGGCGTTCCTGCTGACTATGGCCGTCGTCATTCCGGTGACCGGCTTCCTGCTGCAGCGGCTCAATACGCGGCCGATCTTCCTGCTCGCCATGTCGATCTTCACGGTGGGCACCCTGATCTGCGCTCTCTCGCCCGGCCTTGAACTCCTGGTGCTGGGTCGCGTGGTGCAGGCTGTGGGTACGGCCATCATGATGCCGCTGCTGATGACTACGGTCATGACGCTGGTTCCTCCCGAGGGTCGCGGCAAGACCATGGGCAACATTTCCATCGTCATGTCGGTGGCGCCTGCCATCGGCCCGACCATTGGCGGCTTCATCCTGGCCAATCTCGACTGGCGCTGGATGTTCTTCCTCGTCCTGCCGATCGCCATCGGGGCCCTGCTGCTGGGCTGGCGCAAGATCCAGAACGTGTCGACTCCGCGCTATGCGCCGCTCGACGTGCTCTCGGTCATCATCTCGGCCTTTGCCTTTGGTGGCCTGATCTATGGTCTTTCCACCTTCGGCGAGAGTTTTGCCCATCCCGACGAACCGACAGCCCTGCCGCTCTGGCTTCCCATTGCCGTGGGCGCCCTGGCCATGATCGCCTTCGTGTGGCGGCAGCTCGGCCTGCAGCGCGACGACAAGGCGCTGCTGGACCTGCGTGTGTTCCAGTCCCGCAACTACACCGTCTCGGTGAGCCTGATGCTTATCGCCATGATGGCGCTGTTCGGCACCGTGATCCTGCTGCCGATCTACACGCAGAACGTGGTGGGCCTCGATACGCTGCAGACCGGTTTGCTGCTGCTGCCGGGCGGGCTGATCATGGGGCTGATGGGGCCGATGGTCGGTCGCTTGTTCGATCGGGTCGGTCCGACCGTCCTGGCCGTGCCGGGCACGGCGCACCTGCTCTCACGGGTCCGGCCAGACCTCGTGATCTTCCACAACACGCTCGTCGGCGCACGATGGAGTCCGCGGGCGTTCAAGTTGATCCTGGATCGGCTCGAGCAGCTCCGTGCGCCCGGCGCCGTGC
>CBIGSA010000175.1:0-7328 GCA_966192215.1 uncultured Devosia sp.
GGTCTACGAACAGTTCATCCGCTTCGTAGGCAACATGCTGCGTGGTGATTTCGGCGATTCGTTCCGCTATAATCAGCCCGCGCTCTCGTTGATCTTCGATCGTCTTCCGGCGACCATCTATCTTGCTGTCACGTCGATGGTCTTCGCGGCGCTGGTCGGCCTGCCCATGGGCATAGCGGCGGCTGTCAGCCGCAACAGCTGGTTCGACGCGATCATCCGCACCGCCGCTACCATCGGTCAGTCCACCCCGCTTTTCTGGCTCGCCTTGATGCTGATGCTGCTCTTCTCCGTCACCCTGCGCTGGACGCCAACATCGGGCTATGGTTCGTGGACCCACTTCATCCTGCCCACGGTCACGCTGGGCTGGTTCTCCGCCGCCTCTATCGCGCGCTTGACGCGGTCGTCCATGATCGAAGTGCTGCAGAGCGATTTTGTCCGCCTGCAAAGGCTTTGCGGCCTCCCGCAGCATCTCATCGTGCTGCGCCATGCGCTGCGCAATGCGGCCGCGCCGATAGTTACCTTCATGGCACTGCAACTGGGTGCCCTGCTGGGCGGCGCAGTCATCACCGAAACCATCTTTGCCTGGCCTGGCTTCGGTCAGTTGATGGTCAATGCCATCCTCTTCCGCGATTTCCCGGTCATCCAGGCCGCCATCGTGGTAACCGCCGTTTTCTTCCTCGTCATCAACCTGCTCGTCGACATCACCTATCGGGTACTCGACCCGCGGGTTCAGATCTGACGGTCCTCCGACTGTCTTAACTGGCGGGGGGCGACCCCGCCTTTTTTTATCCTGGATTCAGTTACGCAGCGCTACGCGCCGACCGGCCCGCGCCCCTTGGCGGCAAAGCGCCCTTCGGGTGGCAGATCGACAACTATGGGCACTTCGAGCGATTGTTCCAGTTCGTCGAGAAGCGCATGCAGGGCCTTGAGCTTCTCGGCCGTAAACCGCTCGGTTATCTGCGCATAGATCGCTTCCGAAGCGGTGCCCGCCGCTTCGATCAGCATACGACCGCTGGGAGAAATGGAAATCAGCCCGCGCCGCAGGTCTGTTTCCGAAACCGAGCGGATGATCAACTGGCGGGCATCGAGGTCCTTGAGGATACGTGAGAGCGACGGCGCCAGCAGGTATGTTGCCTTTGCCAGTTCCAGCACTTCGATCGTGTCTACGGTGGTCAGTGCACGCAATACGCGCCATTGCTGCTCAGTAATACCGTGGTTATGCAGCGAGGGCCGGAATTGTCGCATCACCGCTTCCCGCGCTCTCAGCAGGGCCATCGGAAGAGAGCGATTGAAGGCGCGCAGGCGGCCTCTCGCTGCCGGTATCGATTGCGGCAATCCCTGCGACATCGGTAAATACTCCAATCCTGTGACGACGAATTGCTGATTGAGATGCGGCATTTTCAACTCAAGCGGTCGGTTAACTGATAGCCGGGGAGTGTGGGACGCACAAGGCATCGACGTCGCTTCCCCATAAATTAGATAACATATTCCGCATATTCGCTAGGCGCCGCTCGCATGGCCATTGACTCGCCCTGCTGATAATATTTAACATATTAAGTGATTTGTGACGACGGATGTACCATGCCGCACATGACCATCGAATATTCTGCCAATCTCGCTGGAAAGGCCGACATGCAGGCGGCTGCGGACAGCGCCCTCAAGGCTATCCTGTCATCGGGGCTGTTCGAGCTCGGCGCCGTCCGCGTCCGGGCCTATGAAAGCGACGCCTATGCAATTGCCGACCAGCACCCCGACAATGCCTTCGTGCATGTCAGTCTGCGTATCGGGGCAGGGCGGTCGGACGAGGAGAAGCGGGCTGCGGGCGAGGTCATCTACCAGGCGATGCTCGCCCAGTTCGAGACCCAGCTCGCCTCGCCCTATTTCGCTTTGTCGTTTGAAATCTGTGAAATTGACGCCGCACTGAGTTGGAAGACCAACGCCATGCACAAGCGTTTGCGTTCCAACTAGTTGAGGAGAGCCTGATGTCCGGCCTGGATGAGAACCTGGAGCTAGCACAAGGCTATCTCGCGCGCTTCGCGCAGAGCGGCGTGCTCAATCAGATCAATGGCGAGGCCGTTCCCGCCGATGGCGGCCAGACCTTTGAAACCATCTCGCCTGTCGATCTCAGGCCCTTGGCCAAGGTTGCCAAGGGTGGCGCCGGCGACATTGATAGGGCCGCCCGCGCCGCCGCGGCTGCCTTCCCTGCCTGGCGCGACATGCCCGGTGCCAGGCGCCGCGCCATCCTGCACGACGTCGCGGACGCAATCGAGGCCCGTGCGCTGGAGATTGCGCTGCTGGAAAGTCTCGATACCGGCCAGGCCCTGCGTTTCATGTCCAAGGCTGCCCTTCGCGGCGCGGAGAATTTCCGCTTTTTTGCCGACAAGGCGCCCGAGGCGCGCGACGGGCGTTCGATGTATACGGCGGGGCAGACCAATATCACCCTGCGCTCCCCTATCGGGCCAGTCGGAGTCATCACCCCGTGGAACACGCCCTTCATGTTGTCCACCTGGAAAATCGCGCCGGCGCTCGCCGCCGGTTGCACCGTTGTCCACAAGCCTGCCGAGTTTTCCCCGATCACCGCCCGCCTGCTGGTCGAGATCGCCGAGGATGCCGGTCTGCCCAAGGGAGTGCTCAACCTCGTCAACGGCATGGGCGAAGATGCCGGTCGCGCCTTGACCGAGCATCCTGACATCAAGGCCATCGGTTTCGTCGGCGAGAGCAAGACCGGCTCGCGCATCATGCGCCAGGGTGCCGATACGCTCAAGCGCGTGCATTTTGAGCTCGGCGGAAAAAACCCTGTAGTAGTGTTCGCCGATTCCGACCTTGAGCGCGCTGCCGACGCCGTCGTGTTCATGATCTATTCGCTCAATGGCGAGCGCTGCACTTCCTCCTCGCGGCTGCTGGTCGAAGCGTCGATCTACGACGAGTTCACCGCCCGCGTGGCCGAAAAGGCCGCCCGCATCAAGATCGGCCATCCGCTCGATCCCGATACCGTCATCGGTCCACTCATTCACCCTGTGCACGAAAAGAAGGTGCTGTCCTATTTCGACCTCGCCCGCGAGGAGGGGGCGACCATTGCCACCGGGGGCGAAAAGGTGCGCGATGGCGCGTTGGCCGATGGCTGCTTTGTCCGACCGACCCTGTTCACCGGGGCGACCAACACCATGCGTATAGCCCAGGAAGAGATTTTCGGTCCCGTCCTGACCGCCATTCCCTTCAAGGACGAAGCCGAGGCCCTGCGACTCGCCAATGGTGTTGCCTATGGTCTCGCCGGCTACCTCTGGACCTCCGATCTAACCCGCGCCCTCCGCTTCACCGAAGCCATGGATGCCGGCATGATCTGGGTGAATTCTGACAATGTCAGGCACCTGCCGGCGCCCTTTGGCGGCGTCAAGAATTCTGGCATCGGCCGGGACGGAGGCGACTGGTCCTTCGACTTCTACATGGAAACCAAGAACGTCGCCTTCGCGACCGCTGCCCACTCGATCGCCAAGCTCGGCGGTTAGCAACAGGAACGCCCGCCGTGCCACTACCCACTGCAAATCTTCACCCCGACTTCAACGTCGTCCGCCTGTCCCACGTCGAACTCGTCGTGCGGGACCTGGCCGCGAGCCGGCATTTCTATGTCGATACGCTTGGCCTCCAGGTCACCGACGAGACCGACAGGCACATCTATCTCCGGGCGATGGAAGAGCGGAACCATCACTGCATAGTCCTGACCAAGGGCGATGTGCCGGCTGCACGCCGCCTCGGCTTCAAGGTCTATGCCGAGGCCGATTTGGACAAGGCCGAAGCCTGGTTCAAGGGCAGGGGCCTGCCCACCGAATGGGTCGAGCGTCCCCATCAGGGTCGGACGCTGCTGGCGCGGGATACTATGGGCGTGCCGCTCGAATTCTACGCCACCATGGTGACGCTGGAGCCCATCCACCAGCAATACAAGCTCTATCGCGGCGTCAAGCCGCTGCGCATTGACCACTTCAACTGCTTTTCCACCGACGTCGATGCCTCAGTCGCCTTCTATAACGATCTCGGCTTCCGCGTGACCGAATATACCGAGGATGAGGAAAGCAAGCGCCTCTGGGCTGCCTGGATGCACCGCAAGGGCGGTGTCCATGACATGGCTTTCACCAATGGCAAGGGTCCCCGTCTGCACCATACAGCCTTCTGGGTGCCCACCCCGCTCAACATCATCGACCTGCTCGATCTCATGTCGACCACCGGCTATCTGGCCAATATCGAGCGTGGCCCTGGTCGCCATGGCATTTCCAATGCCTTCTTCCTCTATATCCGCGACCCCGACGGTCACCGCATCGAGATCTACTGTTCCGACTACATGACCGTCGATCCGGACCTCAAGCCGATCAAATGGGACCTTAAGGACCCGCAGCGTCAAACTCTATGGGGTGCGCCGGCGCCGCGTTCGTGGTTCGATGAGGGGACCATGTTCGAAGGCGTGGACATTGGCGAACCGGTCATGGCCGGACAGCCCATCGTCGCGCCCTGACCAAGAGGACCGATCGTGACCGACACCAGGACACCTGACCTGAAGGACCCCACCCTGCTGCGCGAAGCCGCCTTGGTCGGCGACAAATGGATCGACGCTGCAGGGCAGGGCGTGGCCGTCCATAATCCGGCCACGGGGGACCTCATCGGTCACGTTCCAAACCTGGGTGAAGCCGAAACGCTCGCTGCCATCGAGGCAGCGCGCATCGCGCAGAAGGCCTGGGCGGCGACCACCGCCAAGCATCGTTCCGATATCCTTCGGCGCTGGTTCGATCTGATGATGGCCAACCAGGATGATCTGGGGCGCATCCTCACCCTCGAACAGGGCAAGCCCCTGGCCGAGGCCAAGGGTGAAATCGCCTATGGCGCCAGTTTCATCGAGTGGTTTGCCGAGGAGGCGCGCCGCGTCTATGGCGATGTCCTGCCGGGCCACCAGGTCGACAAGCGCCTCTTCGTCATCAAGCAACCCATTGGCGTCGTGGCCGCCATCACGCCCTGGAATTTCCCCAATGCGATGATCACCCGCAAGGCTGGCCCGGCGCTCGCCAGCGGCTGCGCCTTGGTGCTCAAGCCCGCCTCGCAGACGCCGTTCTCCGCCATCGCCCTTGCCGTCCTGGCCGAACGGGCCGGCCTGCCATCGGGCCTGTTCTCGGTGGTCACCGGTTCGGCCCGAGAAATCGGTGCCGCGATGACTGCGAGTCCCGTCGTTCGTAAGCTCACTTTCACCGGCTCGACCGAAGTCGGTGCCGAACTGATGCGCCAGAGCGCGCCGACCATCAAGAAGCTCGGCCTTGAACTGGGCGGCAACGCACCGTTCATCGTCTTCGACGATGCCGACCTAGACTCCGCGGTCGAAGGCGCCCTGATTTCCAAATTCCGCAACAACGGCCAGACCTGCGTATGCGCCAATCGCATTTATGTGCAGGACAGCGTCTACGACGCTTTCGCTGAAAAGCTCGCGGTGGCCCTGGGCCGCATGAAAACCGGCGACGGCATGCAGCCGGGCACTGATTTCGGCCCGCTGATCGACGAAAAGGCGGTCGAAAAGGTCGAGGAGCATATTGCCGATGCCACGTCCCATGGCGCCAGCCTGCTGTTGGGTGGCAAGCGCCATTCGCTGGGTGGCACCTTCTTCGAGCCGACCATCCTCACCGATGTCACCGCGAAAATGGCGGTGGCTCGTGAGGAAACCTTCGGGCCGGTCGCCGCGCTGTTCCGCTTCACCGACGAGGCCGATGTCATCACCCAGGCCAACGATACCGAATTCGGCCTCGCCTCTTACTTCTATGCTCGTGACGTGGCGCGCGTCTGGCGCGTTGCAGAGGCGCTCGAATACGGCATGGTGGGCATCAATACCGGCCTTATTTCCACCCCCGAAGCCCCCTTTGGCGGCATCAAGCAGTCCGGCCTGGGCCGCGAGGGCTCCCGCTACGGCATCGAGGAATTCACCGAGATCAAATATCTCTGCCTGGGCGGCGTCTCGTCCTAGGCCCATCGCTCTGGGAGCACCCGTATGCCTGAATATCCGCGTCTCGCGTCATTCACTCACAATGGCCGCGCCGCCTATGGCCTCGTCACCGACAATGGCGTGATCGACCTGTCGGGGCGCTTCGCGGATCGCTGGCTCTCCCTGCGACAGGTCGTGGCCGAGAATGGTCTCAATGCTCTGGTTGAAGCGGCCTCGGCCGCTTCCGCCGATTTCGCCCTGGCCGATGTCGCGCTCGCTATTCCCGTGCCCGATGCAGAGAAGATCATCTGCGTCGGGGTGAACTATCCGGACCGTAATGCCGAATACAAGGATGGAAAGGAAGCGCCCCCCAAACCCTCCCTGTTCCCCCGCTTTGCCCGTTCCTTCGTCGGCCACGGCCAGCCGCTCGTCCGGCCCCGCGCCTCAGAGCAGCTCGACTACGAAGGCGAAATCGTCATCGTCATCGGCAAGGCCGGTCGGCACATTTCGGAGGCAAGCGCCCTCGATCACATTGCGGCGCTGAGCCTGGCCAACGAGGGCACCCTGCGCGATTGGGTGCGCCATGCCAAATTCAACGTTACCCAGGGCAAGAATTTCGATGCATCGGGGTCCATCGGCCCCTGGCTTGTCCCGTTCACCGGCGAAAGCCAACTGGCAGACATCGCCCTCACCACCCGCGTCAATGGCGAGGTCCGTCAGAGCGACCGCACATCCCGCATGATCTTTTCCTTCCGCTATCTCATCGCCTACATCTCGACCTTCACTACGCTGGTTCCCGGCGACACCATCATCACCGGCACGCCCACCGGCGCCGGCGCCCGGCTCGATCCCCCCGTCTGGCTCAAGCCCGGCGACGTCGTCGAGGTCGAAGCTGAAGGCATCGGCACGCTGCGCAACGGCGTCATCGACGAGAAGCCGGCCCCATGACCATGACTCCCGCCCAGATCGCCGCCGCCGCCGAGGCCCTGGACCAGGCCGAGCGCACGCGCCGGCAGATCGGCCTGCTCAGCGTCAGCCACCCCGGCATGAACATGGACGACGCCTATGCCGTGCAGTCCGCCTGGGTCGAGAAAAAGCGCGCCACCGGCGACAGGATTGTCGGCTGGAAGATCGGGCTGACCTCCAAGGCCATGCAATATGCTCTCAACATCGATACGCCCGATTCCGGCGTCCTGTTCGAGTCCATGCAGTTCGACAATGGCGCCACCATTCCGGCTGGCCATTTTATCCAGCCGCGGATCGAGGCCGAAATTGCCTTCGTCATGAAGGAGGCGCTTGGCGGTGCGGAGACCACTCTGGACGATGTCCTGCGCGCCACCGACTATGTCATCCCGGCGCTGGAAATTCTTGATACCCG
>CBIGSA010000176.1:0-7312 GCA_966192215.1 uncultured Devosia sp.
CGCGGCCGAAGGCGGCCAGGTCTACGAGCCCGATTTCGACCTTCCGGGCGCCGGCTGTTTCCTCAGGCCCACTCTGGTCACCGGTGTCTCGCCCAGCCATACCCTCGTCACCGAGGAAATCTTCGGGCCGGTGCTCGTCGCCATGAGCTTCCGCACCCCAGAGGAAGCGGTTGCCCTGGCCAACAACACCAAATACGGCCTCGCCGCCACCATCTGGAGCGAGAACATCAATCTCGCCCTCGATATTGCACCCAAGATCAAGGCTGGCGTGGTCTGGATCAATGGCACCAACAATTTCGACGCCGCCGTCGGCTTCGGCGGCTACAAGGAATCCGGCTTCGGCCGCGAAGGCGGCCGCGAAGGCATGGCCGTTTACCTGAAGCCAAGCTGGGAGAAGGCGCTGAAAGCTGCCCCCACCATTGCGGCGCCCACCAAGGCGCCCGCCAATCCCCTCGATACCAGCCATCTCGACCAGACCGCCAAAATGTATATCGGCGGCAAGCAGGCCCGGCCCGACAGCGGCTATTCCCGCCCGGTGCTCGATGCTTCCGGCAAGCTGGTCGGCGAAGCCGGCGATGGCAACCGCAAGGATATCCGCAACGCCGTCGAAGCCGCCCGCGCCGCACTCGGCTGGTCGACAACGGCCGCCCATGCCCGCGCGCAGATCCTCTATTTCCTCGCCGAAAACCTCGACTATCGTCGCGACGAGTTTGCCGCACGCCTCAAGGTCCAGACCGGCCAGGATGGCGCCGAGGAAGTCGCGCTGTCCGTCGAGCGTCTCTTCGCCTTCGCTGGCTGGGCCGACAAATACGACGGTGCCATCCACAATCCGCCCCAGCGCATGGTGGCCGCCGCCATGGTCGAACCCATTGGCGTCATGGGCATCATTGCGCCCCAGTCACGCCCGCTGCTCGGTTCCGTCGCCCTGCTCGCGCCGGCCCTCGCCATGGGCAACACGGTCGTTCTGGTCCCCTCCGACCGCGCGCCGCTGAGCGTCACCGACCTCTACCAGGTCCTCGAAACCTCCGATGTCCCCCCGGGCGTGGTCAACATCGTCACCGGCGACAGCGTCACGCTGGCCAAGACCCTGGCCGAGCATGATGGCGTCGATGCGCTCTGGTTCGCCGGCAGCGCTGAGGCCTCCGCCATGGTCGAAAAGGCCTCCGCCGGCAACGTCAAGCAGACCTGGACCACAAGAGGTCTGAACTACGACCTGGCCGACCGGCGCTTTGAAGGCGACTACTTCCTGGCCAGGGCCACCCAGGTCAAGAACGTCTGGATTCCATACGGGGCGTGAGGCGGTGCCCCCTCCCAACCTCCCCCTGAAAGGGGGAGGAGCCGTCCTGTGGGTGTGGCAGGATGGCGCCCTATCCCCGATCTGTTCCTCCCCCTATCAGGGGGGCTAGGAGGGGGTGTCCCAACAAAGAAAGCCACTCATGGTCTTCCTCCCCCAAGAAGTCATCCTCTCCAAGCGCAACGGCGAAATCCTTGCGCCCGATGATATCGCTCAATTCATATCAGGCTTCGCCGCCGGCACGGTCTCCCACGCCCAGGCCGCCGCGTTCGCCATGGCGGTCTACTTCCAGGACATGACCATGCCCGAGCGCGTGGCCTTGACTCTGGCCATGCGTGATAGCGGCACCGTGCTCAATTGGTCCGGCCTCGATGGCCCCGTGGCTGACAAGCATTCCACCGGCGGTGTCGGAGACAATGTCTCCCTCATGCTCGCGCCGATTCTGGCCGCGTCAGGCATTTATGTGCCGATGATATCAGGCCGCGGCCTGGGCCATACCGGCGGCACGCTAGACAAGTTCGATTCCATCCCCGGCTACACGACCAGCCCGGACAATGCCTTGTTCCGCAAGGTGGTGCGCGAAGTCGGCTGCGCCATTATCGGCCAGACGGCCGATCTCGCCCCCGCCGACAAGACACTCTATGCCATCCGCGACGTCACCGGCACGGTCGAATCCATCGCCCTCATCACCGCCTCGATCCTCTCCAAGAAGCTGGCTGCCGGGCTCGGCGCGCTGGTGCTTGACGTCAAAACCGGTTCGGGCGCCTTCATGCCCACGCTGGAAAAGTCTCGAGCCCTGGCCGAAAGCCTGGTCGATGTCGCCAATGGCGCCGGCCTGAAAACCAGCGCGCTCATTACCGACATGAACGAGCCGCTGGCCAGCGCTGCCGGCAACGGGCTCGAAGTCCGCAACGCCGTCGACTTCCTCACCGGCACCCATCAGGATGCGCGCCTGCGCGAGGTCACGCTTGCCCTTTGCGCCGAAGCCGCCTGGATGACCGGCACGGCCCCCACGCCCAATGCGGCCCTGGCCCTCGTCACCGATGTCCTCGATAGCGGCCGCGCCGCCGAACGCTTTGGCCGCATGGTCAGCGCCCTGGGCGGTCCCGCCGATTTCATCGCCAATATGGACCGCCACCTCACCGCCGCGCCGATCATCCGCGATGTCTTCGCTGAAGGGCAGGGGACCGTGGTCGATATCGATACGCGCGGCGTCGGCATGGCCGTCGTCGCCCTCGGTGGCGGCCGCACCATGCCAACTGATAGCATCGATCACAGTGTCGGCTTCGATCGCCTTGCCGCGCTCGGCACCTCTGTCGGCACTGGCGCACCCATCGCCCGCATTCATGCCCGCGACGAGGCCAGCGCGGCCGATGCCGAAACGCGCCTCAAATCCGCCTACCGGCTCGGCGACACCCCGCCGAGCCACACGTTGATTGCCGCGCATATCCCGCCCACGGAGTAACGCCATGCCTCGCGCCATCCTCTGCATTCTCGACAGCGTCGGCATTGGCGGCGCCCCCGACGCCAAAAAATACGGCGATGTCGGCTCCAACACATTCGGCCACATCGCCGAATGGGCGGCGGCCGGCAAGGCCGACAAGGCGGGCCTGCGTTCCGGTCCGCTCAATGTGCCCAACATGGATGCCCTCGGCATCGGCGCTGCCATCCAGCTCTCGTCGGGCACTTTGCCGCCAGGCCTTTCGGCCACGCCCAAGGGTGGCCGTTTCGGTGTCGGCCGCGAGGTCAGCAATGGCAAGGACACGCCCTCCGGCCACTGGGAGATCGCCGGCGTTCCGGTCCCATTCGATTGGGGTTATTTCCCCCAGACCGAGCCCACCTTCCCGCCCGATCTGATCGCCGAATTCATCAAGCGCGCGGGGCTCCCCGGCATATTGGGTGACAGGCACGCCTCCGGCACCACAATCATTGCCGAACTGGGCGAGGAGAGCATCCGCACCGGCAAGCCCATCTGCTACACCTCGATCGACTCGGTGTTCCAGATTGCCGCGCACGAGACCCATTTCGGCCTCGAACGCCTCTACGAAATCTGCCAGCTCGCCTTCGAACTCACCGCTCCGCTGATGATCGGCCGTGTCATTGCCCGTCCTTTCGTGGGAGAGGATGCGGCAAGCTTCAAGCGCACCGGCAATCGCCGCGATTTCGCCATTGCCCCGCCCGAACAGACTCTGCTCGACCGCAACCAGGCGGCCGGCCATCAGGTCTATGCCATCGGCAAGATTTCCGACATCTATGCCGGCCATGGCGTCACCCACAAGATCAAGGGTACCGGCCTGGCCCAGCTCTTCGACAAGACGCTCGAAGCGATGGAAATGGCCGATGATCGCGCCTTGGTCATGACCAATTTCGTCGATTTCGACAGCGAATACGGCCATCGCCGCGACGTGCCCGGCTATGCCGCGGCACTCGAATATTTCGACTCCCGCCTGCCCGAGCTTATTGCCAAGCTCCGCCACGACGACTTGCTGGTGCTTACCGCCGATCATGGCAACGATCCCACCTGGCAGGGCACCGATCACACCCGCGAACAGGTGCCGATCCTGGTCTTTTCCCCAAGCCTGTCACAGGGCGAGATTGGCATTCGCACCACCTTCGCTGATATAGGTGAGAGCATTGCCCGCTGGCTCGGTCTCACGCCCGGACGGCACGGCAAATCCTTTCTGTAGCGGAACGAGGGTGATCCCATGAGCAATGTAACCGTCATCGATCACCCGCTGATCCAGCACAAGCTCACCATCATGCGGAACAAGGAAACCTCGATTGCCGGTTTCCGCCGCCTGCTGCGCGAGATTGCCCATCTCATGTGCTACGAGGTGACGCGCGATCTCGAGCTCGAAATGATCCCCATCGAAACGCCCATGGCGCAGATGGATTCGCCCGCCATCAAGGGCAAGAAGCTGGTCTTCGCCTCCATACTGCGCGCCGGCAATGGCCTGCTCGATGGCATGCTCGATCTGGTCCCCGCCGCGCGCGTTGCCCATATCGGCATCTACCGCGATCACGAGACGCTGGAGCCGGTGGAGTATTACTTCAAGGCGCCGTCCAATCTCGAGGACCGCCTGATCATCGTGGTCGATCCCATGCTGGCCACCGGTAATTCGGCCACCGCCGCCATCGAGAAGCTCAAGGAGCGCGGTGCCAACAATATCCGCTTCCTGTGCCTGCTGGCCGCGCCGGAGGGCATAAAGAATTTCACCGCCGCCCATGCCGACGTGCCGGTCTTCACCGCCTCCATCGACAGCCATCTCAACGACAAGGGTTATATCGTCCCCGGGCTGGGCGATGCCGGCGACCGCATGTACGGTACGAAGTAACATCCTCACGCGCTCGTCGCGCGCTTCGGAGGGAGAGCCCGGCCAGCGTCCTGAATGAACCAAACGACCCGCTGGCGAATTCTTCCCGCAAAGGAGAATTGCCATGCCCTATGTCCTGCCGCAGCATCGTGATCCGAAAGGTGACCACAATCGCCGCCTGGCGCTCGGAGTCGGCCCCGAAGCCTTTGCGGCCGAGGCCGGCGTCACGCCGGAGGATTTGCGCCAATACGAGCTGACCAGTCCCGACCAGGAATTCGACCTCGCCGTCGCCCGCCGCGTCGGCGATGCGCTGGAAAGGCTCGAAGCCAATCCGCCACCGACGCAGAAGGTGGTCAATTAGGCGTTTTCCTCCGGCCTATTTCGCCTTGAGCGGCAGCCCAAGCGCGATCAGTTCCTTGCGCAGCAGGGCCGGGTCCTTGAAGTGGATGCCGTGCATGCCATAGCGCCGCGCCGCCACGATATTGGGCTCGCTATCGTCGATGAACACGCAATTGTCCGGCGCCAGGCTGTAGCGCTCGCAGAACACGCGGTAGAGCCGCGGATCGGGCTTCACCAGCCCTTCGAGCCCGGACACGATCACCCCGTCGAACTTTTCCAGGAATGGCCATTCGCCCAGCCGCGTCATCCACTTTTCCCAGGAGAAGTTGGTGATGGCGAAAGTAGGGATGTCCTGCTCGACCAGCTCATTGTGGATGTCGATCGTGCCCTGGATGAACGGGCCGAAAGTTTCCGTCCAGCGCTCGTCGAAGGCCTTGATTTCGCGCCAGTATCTGGGGAAGCGCGTCACCAGCTTGGCCACGCCTTCCGAATAGATTTCGCCGGCGTCGAATTCCAGGTTCCAGTCGCTGGTGCAGATGGTCTGGTGAAACCACAGCGCATCTTCCTCGGTCTCGAAGAGCTTGCGGAACAGGTACATCGGGTTCCAGTCGATGAACACGCCACCAAGGTCGAACACGGGAACAAGCGTATCGTTCATGAGCATACCGCCGAGAGGAGAAAGGATGCCGGCTTGTGGCACGCGCCCGCAGGCGGCGCAATGCCGGCATCGGCTGAATGTCGATTGGCTTTAGTTGACCGTGATGCTGCCGCCGAAGCGCGGCAGCAGGAAGTTTTCACGGTAGAGGTTGATCGGCTGGTTGAACACGAAGCCGGAGAGCGGCGTATGCTCATAGCTGCTCTCGGCCACGATCACATAGCCGCCCTGGGCAATGGTCCGCATCGCTGCGGGAAGCTCGAAGCTCGAGTCCTGTGGGTGGTCGGTGCCAACAATCACCTCTTCGTCGCTGAAATTGTATTCACGCGACCAGACGACAGTTGCTGAACTTCCGTCCTCGCTCACCAGCACCTGGGTCACCACCTGTTTCAGGTTGCCCACGGGATAGGGGGTCATGATGCCGCCGGCGGCCTGGAAATAATCTTCCAGCATGCCGGCCGGAATTGTCGTGTCCGATCGGGCCACCAGGTCCCCCAGTGCCCCGGCCACCAATTGCACCTTGCGGTCCATGGTAATGGCGAGGCTGGCCTCCACCGAGCCGATATAGACCAGCAGCATGATGGGCAGGATCAGCGCGAATTCCACCGCCGCCACGCCATCCTCGACCAGGGCCAGTCGCCGCAGCCGCGCCAGCAATGCCCGCATGGCCGTCCTCATGTGAAAGGTTCATTGCGGAACGCCGCAGCCGCGGCCATCAGGCGCTTGCCGCTCGGCAGGTTGCTCAGGCCCAGCCAGTCCATCGAGAGAATGAGCGGCCATTGGTAATAGACCTGCACGGTCACGATGCTCGAGCCCTGTCCGGGCGTAAACGCCTCCGGTCGGGTCCAGTCGGCGCAGGCCGCCGCGTCTTCGTCCTCGTCGCAGGTCCAGTTGACCGGCGGTGTCATGTCGACATCGGAGAATGCGTCGATCACCTGCACTTCGACATGCAGGCCCCCCGGACCCTCGCAATCGCTGAACAGGCCGAACACGCGGTCGCAGACCGCTGTCTTGAAGCCCTCGGACGTCATGGCGGCCTGCTGCGCCTGCCCGGTACGGATCAGCCGGCTCACATCCTGCACGGCGCTGTCGAGGATTTGACCTGACAGGAACACCACCGATGTTTCGAGAATGGCGCCCACTATGGCGAAGAACGGCGTGGCCAGCAGGCCGAATTCCACGATCGTGACGCCCCGGTCATCGCGCAGGAACTGGCGCGCGCGCCGGCGCGGCAACACCTTTCCGATCCGCGATGCAAGCCGTCTGGCCATGGTCCGAGCCCAGATTTGCGCAATGCGGCAAACCTAGTCTCCCATGGATAACCGAAGGTTAGGAGGAGTCCGTAGTCCGCAGCGCAACTGCCACCACGGTTAATGAAGCGTTTCCGTCAGTTGGCCAACTGCTGCACGAGCTGTGACGAGGCAATGGCCTGCGAGGAAAAGCTCGGATCGTCGCCCATCATCACCACCGACTGGCAGACCGGTGCGCAGGCCATGCTCGTGCGCGACTGCCCCTGGAACACGGTAACAACGCCCGCCTGCATTTGCACCACCTCGATCATGGTATCGGCCTTCCAGTCCCCCATGTCGAAGGCGTTGGACGCGATGCGCGCCCCGGGCTCGAGCTCGCGGCACAGCTTGGGCAGCAGCCGCTTGTTGAGGAGCGGCAGGAGGTAGAAGGCCGCGAAGACGGTCAGCAGGACGTAGACGA
>CBIGSA010000177.1:0-7296 GCA_966192215.1 uncultured Devosia sp.
CCAGGCCGGCCGCAAGGAAGGCAACGGCATCCGCATCGACTTCCCCATTTCCCGCCAGGATATTGCCGAAATGACCGGCACCACGCTCCATACCGTGTCGCGCATCTTCAGTGCCTGGGAAGCCAAGGGCCTAGTGGAAGGCGGCCGCCAGAAGCTGCTGGTCCGCGACGCGGCTGGGCTGGCGACCCTGGCCGAGGGTGAGAGCTAGGCGCTCCATTGCTTGCGCCAGAGCAAAGACCCCTTCCCCCGCCCGGAATAAAGCGCCCGCTGAACCACCCTGTTCAGCTGGAGCCGCTATGAACCAGATTGCCCCCGCCGCCAGGCGCATCCCCGTGCCGCGCGGCATCAAGCGCAGCGGTCCGGTGATCTTCTCCTATGGCTTCCGGCCCTTTTTCCTCGCCGCCGGGCTGTGGGGGATCGCTGCCATGGCGCTGTGGATCGGCGCACTGGCTTCGGGCTGGGAAATCGGCGGCAGCTATGGCGGGCCGAACTGGCACGCCCATGAGATGCTGTTCGGCTACAGCACGGCCGCCCTGGCAGGCTTCCTGCTGACCGCCGTGCCCAACTGGACCGGCCGCCTGCCGGTTTCGGGCACACCGCTGATCGTGCTTTTCACCGTCTGGGGCGCCGGGCGGCTGGTGCTGCTGGCGCCTGATATTCTGGGGCTCGTCCCATCCATCCTGATCGACGCCGCCTTCCTGCCGCTGCTGCTGGCCATCTGTGCCCGCGAAATCATCGCCGGCCGCAAATGGAAGGACCTCAAGATCCTCGGCGGCATCCTGGCGCTGGCCATTGCCAATATCGGCTTTCACCTGCTGGTCGCCTGGACTGGCGATGCGGGCTTCGCCAACCGGCTGGGGGTCGGCGCCTTCGTCATGCTGGTCTCGATCATGGGCGGGCGCGTCGTGCCCAGCTTCACGCGCAACTGGCTGGTCAAGCGTCATGCCATCGACCTGCCCATTCCCTATAACCGTTTCGATACCGTGGCCTTGCTGGTGGGGTTGGCGGCGCTGATGCTCTGGGTCGGCCTATCCGGCACAATCTGGACAGGTTTGGCCTGCCTCGTGGCGGGCATCCTGCACCTGCTGCGCCTCTGGCGCTGGCGCGGCTGGCAGAGCTGGGACGAGAAGCTCGTCCTGGTCCTGCATCTCGGCTATGCCTTCGTGCCGCTGGGCTTTTTCGCCATCGCCGCCGCGCAGATAGGCTGGGCCGAACCGATCGCCTCGCTCCATCTCTTCACCGTCGGCGCCATTGGCGTCATGACCCTGGCCATCATGAGCCGGGCGACGCGCGGCCATACCGGCCTGCCGCTGGCCGCCTCGCGCGTCACGGCATGGAGCTATGCCGCGCTGATCCTCGCCGCCCTGCTGCGCCCATTGGCCGGCGTCTGGCCGGACTATTACGCCGAACTACTCTCGGCCGCGGGCCTGTGCTGGATCGCGGCCTTCGCGCTTTATGTGGCCGAATATGGCCCGGTGCTGGTGCGCACGCGCCGCGATCGGCCGGAATGACTAGCGCGCGCCCAACAGACCCTTGATTTCAGGCGCGATGAAATCGGGCGACCAGGGCGGATCGTAGGTAAGCTCGACATCGGCGAACTCCACCCCGGGCACGGTCCAGGCCACATCCTGCACCGCCTGCTTGAGGTAGCCGGTGGCCGGGCAGCCGCGCGTTGTCGTGGTCATGCTGATGCGGACCACGCAATCGTCGATCACCTCGATCTCGTAGATCAGGCCCAGGTCGACGACATTCTGCCCCAGCTCGGGATCGATCACGGCCTTGAGCGCCTCACGGATCTCGTCGACCTTGCCCGCGCTCACCTCTGCCCTCCGGACCGGATCATCAACCGATAGGCCTCCCCGGTCTCGTCGAAATCGCCGGCCCAGGCATGGCCGCGCGACTCGAGTTCGGGAAAGAGGAAGATGGGTTCGCGACCCAATAGCGCGAACAGCACCTCGCCCTCGGGCATGGTTTCGAGCTGGGCCAGGATGCGCACCATGGGCTCGGGCGGATCGAGTTCGGTGCAATCGAGATAATGCGCCGGATCGGGCCAGCTCTCGGGAGAGTCGGGGCTGGATTCGACCACGGCCACCCGCTCGCCATCGACCGGGGTGAAGATCACCATCCATTCGCCATCATCGAGCGGGCTCGCCTCGTTGGAAAAGCCCTGGCTGGCCATGACATGGAACAGCGGCTCGGGCTTGAACGTGGCATAGAGCTTGAGCCGCTGCCCCTTGGCCAGTCGGTTGACCGCTCCCATGATGGCGCCGAACGGCTCCCCGCCATGGCGCAGGATGGGGCGGACATCGAGTTCGAGATCGTTCATGGCAGTTTCCTCGCAATGGGTTGAGGCCAGAAGGGATGGGGCCGCGCAAAGCCGCGCCGCAGGTCGGGCGACACATTGAGCAATTCGCGCGAGCGATAGAGGTGGCGGATGATGGCCACGGTGGCAAAGAGCTGGATGAAGGCGAAGAGGCGGAAGGCCAGCGGCAGGTCCACCAGCAGGGTCAGCGTGCCCAAGGCTACTGCCAGGTAATAGCCGCCGAACCATGGCGCGGCATGGCGCTCATCGACCAGGTCCTGCACGCGCGGTGTCTGCCTTTTCCCCAGTACCGGCGCGAAGCATTCGAGCCAGGTGAGGAAGGCGACGATCTTGTAGAGCTTGGCCAGACCCAGCCCGCCGAGCCAGCCGAAAGCGAAGAGATAGGTCAGTGCCCCAATATGAGCGGGCAAGCTGCCGGAAAACAGCAGGAAAACCAGGAGCAAGCACGCGGCAAACAGCGCGCCAAACGCCCCGATTGCCGCCACGGCATTGAGCTCGATATTGCGCCTTTTGCGCTGGCGATAGAGCGCCAGCATGTCGCTGCCATAGACACCCAGCGCGCAGAGCCCGGTCACCGCCGCGGCCAGCAGCATGCCCGCCACACCGGCCCTGGCCGCCAAGGCAAAGGGCGTTGCCGCGGCAATGAGCACCAGCGTCAGCGTGCCGATGATAAGGACGATACTGGTCGAGAAACGCTCGGTTTCCGGCGCCAGCATGAACATGGCCAGCAGCCGGTAGCTGACCCCCATGGCGGTAAAAGTGAGCCACCCGCCCAGACCCAGCAGCGCATGAAGCGGCACGCCATTGAGCAGTAGAGACAAAGCCACTTCGCCACCCACCAGGCCGGACAGGATGAGCGCCAAGCTTTCGCCGAACAGCGCGGTGGCGGCCAAAGCCGCCAGCCCCACCACAACGAAGCGAGCCGGCATGGCCAGCGGCCGTGCGGCCCAGAGGGTACGGCCCAGCGACAGGATTACGAGTCCGAAGCCGATGATGAGCAGGAGCCCGCCGAGCGGCATAACCTCAAGCGGGACCACGATAATTCCCGCTAGGTCCGCGAAGCCGGACAGCAAAGCGGCGAGGCCGAGAAGGAGAAAGGCCAGCGCCACCGGCGGCAGTTTCTCACCCAACAGGGGTCGTGCGACGAGGACTGGCACGAACTGGAACAGCGCCCCGCACAGCAGCAGGCTAAGCCAGCCGATGGCGACCAGATGTACCAGGATCAGCGTTTCGGGTGCTTCGATGGCCGCGCCCGGATAGCCGAAGCCCAAGACCATCAGGCCTTCTGCCGCCACCAAACAGAAGAGGGCGCAGGCGAAATAGGTGAGGGTCCAACGGGAAAGGCTTGTTCCGGGCATGGCAATGATCTCCTGCGGAGCGGCGCGGCCAGCCGCGCCGCTCCGCATGCATCAGGCGGCAGCCTGGCGTCCCAACTCCACGCGCCAGACTTCCGGGCCGCTTTCCAGATATGTCCAGGAGAACTGGCCCGGATATTCGGCCTGCAACTGGTAGTGCAGGGGCTTGGGGTCGTGGTCGTTGATGATGGTGAAGGATTTCCCGATATCGAGGGCATGGGCCATGGCGAAGATGCGGGGATGGCGCTGGCCGGGCGGCACGATGCGGACATCGATGAAGGAGGGGAAAGCCCCGGTTTCGGACATGTCGGTCACTACTCCGTTCGGCCGCAGACAGGAGGAGCGCCGGGCAGCGGCCAGAACCCGGGCTGAACCATGCCTTAGCGCCATCGGACCCGCGCCACTTTGTCGCCGGACAAACAAAACCACCGCCACTGAGCGGCGCGGCGCGCACATGCGGGCGCGATAAGTCGCGGTCTTTGTCCTGAATCAAAGACCGGGGCGGTTTTTCCGCTACGGCTCGGCACAGAGCAGGCCTCGCGCCTGGAGTTGAGGCAGGGCTGAACATGATTGCAGATCTGACGCGGGCCGAGCGGCTTTGGGCCATGCTGATCCTGGGAGCACTGGGCCTGATCGGGCTCGCCATGGCCATTGGCGGGCGCAATGACCTGCTGGGCATCCATGGCTGGATCGTGCTGGCGGCGGGGCTGGGCGGCTTCATCGCTGTCATGCGCGGCCGGGATGCGCCCGAGCCCGGCGCGGAACGGCTCAACGAATATTACGACGCCCCGACCCGCGTCGGCCTGATCCTCACCTTGCTCTGGGCCGTGGTGGGCATGGGCGTCGGCTTCTGGGTCGCAGCTTTGCTGGCCTGGCCCGACATGACGTTCGACGTGCCCTGGCTGAGCTTCGGGCGCCTGCGCCCGGTCCATACGTCAGGCGTCATCTTCGGCTTCGGCGGCAATGCGCTGATTGCTACATCCTTCCATGTCCTGCAGCGCACCACCCGCGCACGCCTGCCCGACCAGATCAGCCCGTGGTTCGTGCTGCTTGGCTACAACCTTTTCTGCGTCATCGCCGCCAGCGGCTACCTGATGGGCCTGACCCAGTCCAAGGAATATGCCGAGCCCGAATGGTATGCCGATATCTGGCTGGTCGTGGTCTGGGTGGTCTATTTCGCCATCTATATGCGGACCCTCGCCCGCCGGAAGGAGCCGCATATCTATGTGGCCAACTGGTACTACATGGCCTTCATCCTGGTCGTGGCGATCCTGCATATCGTCAACAACCTGGCCGTGCCGATCTCGCTGGGCAGTGCCAAGTCCTATTCGCTGTTCTCGGGCGTGCAGGACGCCATGACCCAGTGGTGGTACGGCCATAACGCGGTGGCCTTCTTCCTGACCGCCGGGTTCCTCGGCATGATGTATTACTACCTGCCCAAGCGCGCCAACCGGCCGATCTTCTCCTACCGGATGTCGATCATCAGCTTCTGGGGCATCACCTTCATGTATATGTGGGCCGGTTCGCACCACCTGCATTACACCGCCCTGCCCCATTGGGTGCAGACGCTGGGCATGGCCTTCTCGGTCGTGCTGCTGGTGCCGAGCTGGGCCTCGGCGGGCAATGCCCTGCTGACGCTGAATGGCGCCTGGCACAAGGTGCGCGACGACGCCGTTTTGCGCTTCATGGCCCTGGCCGCGATCTTTTACGGCATCACCACGTTCGAAGGCTCGTTCATGGCCATTCGCGCGGTGAATTCGCTGAGCCACTATACCGACTGGACCATCGGCCATGTGCATGCCGGGGCGCTGGGCTGGGTCGCCATGATCACCTTCGGCTCGCTCTATTCGATCGTGCCGTCCATGTTCAAGCGCGAGCGCATCTATTCGCAGAAACTGGTCGAGGTTCACTTCTGGCTCGCCCTGTCGGGCACCGTCATCTACGTCTTCGCCATGTGGAATTCGGGCGTCATCCAGGGGCTGATGTGGCGCACCTATACCGAGAGCGGGGGCCTAACCTATTCGTTCATCGATAGCCTGGTGGCGATGCACCCCTATTACATCGCCCGCGCCTTCGGTGGCCTGCTCTTCCTGCTCGGCGCGCTGACCGCCCTCTACAATGTCGCCATGACCATCCGCATGCCGGCCCCGGCCCCGGATGAGGCTGCGCTCGACATCCCTGCCAAGCCTGCCCTGCAAGCCGGAGAATAGACCCATGTTCGGCCTACACTATAACCTCGAACGCAGCGCGGTCGGCCTCGTCGCCTTCATCGTGCTCGTCGCCTCGATCGGCGGCCTGATCGAGATCGCGCCGCTCTTCACCATCGACGAGACGGTGGAGGAGGCGCCCGACATGCGCGTCTATACCCCGCTCGAAGTGGCCGGGCGCAACATCTATATCCGCGAAGGGTGCTACGCCTGCCACAGCCAGATGATCCGCACCCTGCGCGACGAAGTGGAGCGCTATGGGCCCTATTCGCTGGCGGTGGAGTCGAGCTACGACCATCCCCAGCTCTGGGGTTCCAAGCGCACCGGGCCGGACCTGGCGCGGCTGGGCAACAAATATTCCGACGCCTGGCACACGATCCACCTCAACAATCCGCGCGACGTGGTACCCGAATCCAAGATGCCGGCCTATCGCTGGCTGCTGCGCGAACAGCTCCATACCGATGACCTCGGCGAACACCTGGCGGCCCTGCGCGCCGTTGGCGTGCCCTATACCGACGAGCAGATCGCCAATGCGCCGCTCGACGCCTATGGCCAGGCCAACCCGGACAGCGCCGCCGCCGGCGCCGTGGCGGAACGCTATGGTGACGCCACCAATATCCGCATGTTCGACGGCGAGGCGACACGCCTCACCGACATGGATGCGCTGGTCGCCTACCTCCAGGTGCTCGGCAACCTGACCGACGCCGCCCATCAACCCCAGCCGGAGGCCGAATGATGCCATTCGACCACGACACCGTCGTCGGCTTTTCCAAGTCGTTCGGCCTGTTCTATCTCGTCGCGCTCAGCGTGATCGCTTTGGTCTGGACCTATTGGCCATCCAACAAGAAGGGCTTTGACGAAGCTGCCAAGCTTCCCGTGCTCGAAGAGGAGGACCGGCCATGGCGGGGCTGATCGAACGCGACAAGGTCTCGGGGCAGACCACGACCGGGCATGAATGGAACGGCATCAAGGAACTCAATACCCCGGTTCCGCGCCTGCTCTGGGCCTTCCTCATCACCGCGACCATCTTTTCGGTCACCTGGACGGTGCTCATGCCGAGCTGGCCGGGCATCAACGGCTATTTCCGCGGCCTGTTGGGCGTGGACCAGCGCGTGGCCGTGACGCAGAGCGTCAGCGAGGCCGCCGCCGAGCGGGAAAGCTGGACCAGCCGCATCGACAGCGAGGATTTCGCCGCCATCCAGGCCGATGACGAACTGATGGCCATCGTGCGGGAAACCGGCGCGGCCCTGTTCGGCGACAATTGCGCCGCCTGCCACGGCACCAATGCCCGCGGCACGCCGGGCTTCCCCAATCTGGTCGCCGCCCCCACTATGTGGGGCGACGATCCCGAAACCGTGGCCGAGACCATCCGCGTCGGCATCAACGGCACGAGCCCGGAAACGCGCTATGC
>CBIGSA010000178.1:0-7295 GCA_966192215.1 uncultured Devosia sp.
AAATCAAGCCGAAAAGAAAAGGGGGCGGCCCATAGGGACCGCCCAATCGCTTTGGAGGCGATTTGCTTCGAGGATGAGAAGCTCTCCCAACCGGCGCTGCGTACCGTCTCTGCCCCAAAGGCAGAGTGAAGAAAGATCAGCTCCTGAACTGCTGGTGGCACTGGCCGCAGGTGCCACCAAGGGCGCGCAGGGCGCTGGCATAGGTGGTGGCGTCGCCAGCCTCCGCGGCGGCAATGGCTTGGGTAGCGGCAGCCTTGCCGGTTTCGACTATGCCAGTGAAGGTTTCCCAGTTTTCCCAGATGGCGGGGAGCGCATCGCTGTCGCCAACGATGGAGCCTTCGGGGAAGACGGCGGGAATATGGGTATAGTTGGTCAGCACGATATTGAGCGCGGCGGCGGCTTCGGCGCCGGAGAGGCCGTTGAGGGTGCGGATCAGGCCGCCATCCTCGCGCATCAGCGCCTTACGCATGGCCACCGCTTCCTCTGGCGTGGCGGGCGGCGTGAAAGCGTCCTGCGCCACGGTGGCCACGGCGCCTAGCACCAGCAGGCCAGCAATGGCCATGGCGGAAATGGTCTTGATCGACATGAGTGCACCCTCATTGAAACTGGCGGACATTTACCCTCGTCCGTGGCGGCAAGGTTGCATGGCTGTGTGACAGGCCCAACGGTCCCACGGAAATGTTATCAGCAATTGCAAGGCGTTAGCGGGAAAGACCCCCTCACCCGGCGCTACGCGTCGACCTCTCCCCCGAAGGGAGAGGTGAGGAGGCCAACTCCACCGCCTGCACCATGTCGCCGAAGGTAGCGCTGCCGTCGGGGGAGAGGGCGCCGATGCGGATAGTGTCGCCGGGCTTGAGGAAGGGCGTCCGGGCGCGGCCGTATTTGAGCTTTTCGACCGTGCGGGCCTCGGCAATGCAGGCAAAGCCAATGCCGTCGCGCTTGATGGGCAAGGTTTCGTCGTGGCGATTGGAGACGGTGCCGCCGCCGATAATGGTGCCTGATGCGAGCGGCCTTGTGCGAGCGGCCTCGACGATGAGATCGGCGAAATCGAAGTGCATGTCGGTGCCGGCATTGGGCTGGCCGTAAAGCGTGCCATTGACCTCGATGCGGATGGGCAGGTGCAGGCGATTGTCACGCCAGGCATTGCCGAGGCTTTCGGGCGTGGCAACGATCGGAGCGAAGCTGGTGGAGGGCTTGGCATGGAAGAAGCCAAAGCCGTTCTGCAGGTCATCGGCCACCAGGCGCCGCAGGGAGACGTCGTTGCAGACGGTGACGAGGCGGATGGCGGCCGATGCCTCGGCCTTGCCGACGGCCATTGGGACGGCGCCGATGATGACAGCGACTTCGGCCTCGAAATCGAGAGCAAGATCGGCATCAGTGATGCGGATGGGATCGGTGGGGGCGAGCAGCGAATCGGAGCCGCCCTGATAGAGCAGCGGCCGGGCCGATTGCAGCTCTTCGTCCTTGCTGCCCTTGAGGGTGCGGACGCGTTCAAGATGGCTCAGATAGCCGGAGCCATCGATCCACTGATAGGCGCGCGGCAGGGGCGCCAGGGCTTGAACAGGATCGAACACCTGGCCGGCTATGGCGCCGGCATCGAGCTGGGCGGCAAGCGCGGAAAGGGCCGGCGCGTGGGCACTCCAGTCATCCAGCGCAGCCTGCAGGGTGGGTGCGATACGCGTGGCGGAGACGAAGCGGGCGCTATCCGCCGAGAGGACGACAAGCTGGCCATCAGGACGGCCATTGCGGAGGGTGGCTAGCTTCATCGGCGTCTATTCTCGCAAACGTGTGGCCTTGCAGCGCTACCGTGGCAACGGCGGCGCCAGTATAATGTTGCAATCGGTCCTAGCGTTGTCTTAAGGCCGGACCAACCGGTGCGCGGCGCACTGCGGAGAGGATAGACAGGCTTGGGCAGGAACGGCGTACGCGCCCTGATATTGACGGTGCTGGCGGCGATCTGCGTGGTGCTGGACGTGAACGTGGCCTATGCGCAGGCGGCGCAATGCTTCCAGCTCGAAGCGGCCCTGCGGCAGTTCGACAGCAATTCGGCCTATCAGCAGATGGGCGGCAATTCACAGGCGGCGCGGCAGGCGCAGCGCGACGTGCAGGCCATGGAAAGCCGCTATGTGCGCGACGGATGTAATGATGCGGCCAAGGCCGGCATTCCGCTGACGCCGCAATGCCGGCAGATCGGGCAGGAAGTGCTGCGCCTGCGCGAGGTGGCCGCCAGCGTGGCGCAGCAGGTGGAGACCGCCAATGCCGTGGGCGCGCAGCGCGAGGCGATCCTGCAGGAAATGGCGCGCTTCGGCTGCGGCGCCAACCAGGGGTCGAGCGCGACCTTCACTACCGAACGCCAGTCCATCTTCGACCGGATTTTCGGCACGACGTCGGAGGGCGACTTCACCAATGGCGACTTCATCGATGGTGGGGATTATTGGGGCTACCAGGGCTACCAGACGGTGCGCACGGTCTGCGTGCGGCTGAGCGACGGCTATTTCTGGCCGATCAGCTATTCCACCCTGCCCGAATTCGTCGGCAATGATTCGATGGCCTGCCAGCAGAGCTGTCCGACTACGGCGGTGGATCTCTATTTCTACGACAATCCGGGCCAGGAGCCCGAGCAGATGCGCAACCAGTATGGCGAGCTCTATACGTCGCTGCCGACGGCTTTTGCCTACCGCAATGCGCTCGATACCAGCCCGGGCGCCAATTGCAAGGCGGCGCCGCAGGCCGATGGCAAGCTGACCGTGGCGACGCGGGCCGATGGTTCGAGCCGCACGATGATCGAGGTGGAGGGGGTAACCTTTCCGCTGCCGCTGCGCGATCCGCGCGGGGTCGCGCCGGTGCAAGCGCCGATCGAGGCGCCGCTGGAAACGGCCAATCTGGTTGATGTTCCCCTGCCCCGTCCACGCCCGGCGGGCCCCGGCGAGGCGCCGGTGGCCAAGCCCGTTCAGGCGAAGACCGAGACCGAATTGCGGCTGGTGCAGTTCGGGGACAAGGTGGTCAGGGTAGTCGGTCCAGACACGCCTTACGCCCAACCAGCGGGAGCAGGGACTTAAGCTCGGGCCCGTCGTGACGGCCGGTCAGCGCGAGGCGCAGCGGCAGAAAGAGCGCCTTGCCCTTGCGGCCCGTAGCCGCCTTGAGTGCATCGGTCCACTGGCTCCAGGTGGTTTCGTCCCAGGGTTCAGGCGGCAGCATGGCCTTGGCCAGCGCGAGAAAATCGCGATCTTCCTCCGAGATAACCGGCTCTATTGGGCCGGTGACCAACCTGGCCCATTCGGCGATGTCGCCGAACTTGCGCAGGTTGTCGCGCAGCAGCAGCCACATGGCTTCGCCTTCGAGGCCGAGGGCGGAGAGGCGGGCCACTGCGCCCTCATAGGGCAGCGTATGCAGCAGGCGGGCGTTTAGGCTGTCGAGTTCGGCTGGATCGAAGCGGGCCGCGCCATGGGAGATCATGGAGAAATCGAGCCGGTTGGCGATTTCATCGAGGGTTTCATAGGTTTCGATGGGCAGGCTTGTGCCGGTAAGGCTGGCCATGATGGCGACGGCCATGGGCTCGTAGCCCTCGTCGCGGAAATCACTGATGGACTGGGAGCCCAGGCGCTTGGAGAAGCCCTGCCCTTCGGCGTCGGTCAGCAGATTATGGTGAGCGAAGATGGGGACGGCGCCGCCGAGGGCTTCGAAGATCTCGATCTGCGTACCGGTATTGGAGACGTGATCCTCGCCGCGGATGACGTGGGTAATGCCCAGGTCGATATCGTCGACAACGGAGGGGAGCGTGTAGAGATAGGAGCCGTCCTCGCGCACCAGGACCGGATCGGACATGGAGGCGGTGTTGACTGTCTGCGGGCCCTTGATGAGATCGTCGAAATGGACCGGACGGCCATCGAGCCTGAAGCGCCAATGGGGCTTGCGGCCCTCAGCTTCGAGGCGGGCGCGATCTTCGGCGGTGAGGCTGAGGGCTGATCGATCGTAGATGGGCGGCTTGTTGAGGAGGCGGGCGCGGGCGCGCTTGCGGTCGAGCTCTTCCTCGGTTTCGTAGCAGGGATAGAGCCGGCCCATGGCGATCAGGCGGTCACGGGCGGCATCATAAAGCGCGGTGCGGTCGGACTGGCGGACCAGCAGATCGGGCGTGATGCCGAGCCAGGCGAGATCGACCTCAATGCCATCGGCGAAGGCGCGGGTGGAGCGGGCATGGTCGGTATCGTCCATGCGCAGGATGTATTTGCCACCATGGCGGCGGGCATAGAACCAGTTGAGCAAAGCCGGGCGGGCATTGCCGAGATGGATGCGGCCGGTGGGGGACGGCGCCCAACGAACAACAGTCATCCGATCACCCGGTCCTTGTAGCCATTGGTGATGGGATATTTGCGGCCCAGGCCGAAGGCCTTGACGGTGAGCTTGGGTCCGGGCGCGGCCTGGCGGCGCTTGTATTCGGCGATGTTGAGCAGGCGTTCGATACGCTCGACCAGCGCCTGGTCATGGCCTTGGGCGACGATTTCGGCGATGGAAAGTACATCCTCAACGATGCCCTTGAGGATGGCGTCGAGCACCGGATAGGGCGGCAGGCTGTCCTGGTCGGTCTGGTTGGGACGCAGTTCGGCCGATGGCGCCTTGGCGATGATGGCCTGGGGGATGACCTCGCCCGAAGGGCCGAGGCAATCGCCGGGGACGTGGCTGTTGCGCCAGGCGGCCAGGCGATAGACCTCCATCTTGAACATGTCCTTGAGCGGGTTGTAGCCGCCATTCATGTCGCCATAGATGGTGGCGTAGCCGACGCCCATTTCGGACTTGTTGCCGGTGGTGAGAAGCATGGAGCCCAGCTTGTTGCTGACGGCCATGAGCACGACGCCGCGCATGCGCGACTGGATGTTTTCCTCGGCGACATCAAGGGGGCGATTGTCGAAAATGGGGGCCAGTTCGACCAGCGCGTCATCGACCGGATTGCCGATGGAGACGATGTCGTAGCGCACGCCGAGGCGGGTCGCACAGTCCTTGGCGTCCTGAAGACTGGCCTCGGACGTGTAGCGATAGGGCAGCATGATGCAGTGGACGTTTTCGGGCCCGAAGGCATCCACCGCCATGGCGGCGACCACGGCGCTGTCTATGCCGCCCGACAGGCCGAGCACGACCTGCTTGAAGCCGTTCTTGTGCACATAGTCGCGCAGACCGAGCACGCAGGCCAGCCAGGGGGCTTCGTCTGTGGTGGTGAGTTCGGTGACTTCGCCGCTGGCGCAGGTCCAGCCATTGTCGCCACGCACCCAGTCCGAGACGATGAAATCGGTCTCAAACGACTTGCCCTGGAAGACCAGCTTGTTACCCGGCTCCATGCCGAAGGAGGCCCCGTCGAAGACCAGTTCGTCCTGGCCGCCGACCTGGTTGAGGTAAAGCATGGGCACATCATCTTCCGCGGTGCGAGCCCGGACGAGGTCCTTGCGGATATGCTGCTTGTTGGTCCAGTAGGGTGAGCCATTGGGGCAGAGCATGATTTCGGCGCCCTTGCGGGCCAGATGCTCGCAGACCCACGGGTGCCAGATGTCCTCGCAGATCGGGATGCCCACGGGCACGCCCTTGATGGTCACCGGCTCGGCCAGTGGGCCGGCATTGAAGTAGCGCTTTTCATAGAAGACGTCGGAATTGGGTAATTCGCGCTTGAAGCGCGTGGCGATGATTTGGCCGTTCTCGGCGACGACCACGGCATTGTGCAGGCCGGTCTTTTCGAGCCAGACGGTGGGCAGGACCAGGACCACGCCGGTGCCAGCCGTATCGGCTACGAGATCGCGGGCCGCCTGCATGGCATCGGCAACGAATTTCGGCTTGAACAACAGATCGTCGGGGAAATAACCGGTGAGGAACAGCTCGGACAGCAGCAGGATATCGGCCTTGGCGGCGACCGCATCAGCCAGCGCGGTCCGCGCCAGTGCCAGATTGCCGGCTATGTCGCCAACCTTGGGATTGAGCTGGGCGAGCGCGATACGGAGGCGGTCTGTCACGGGCTGGGCCTAACTGTGGTGGGCGAGAACTCTGCGCCTGCCAATAGCATCGGTCCGGGCGATGGGCCATAGGGCTGTGTGCCCTATGGCATGTGGGAGACTAGAACTTGCCGGTCAGCTCGGCGCGGAGACCATAGCGGAAGAGGGATGCGTAGGTGGAGGGCAGAACCATTTCGGGCTGGGCAACGCCGCCGGCCGTGCCGTTGAACACGGCATCGAGATTGCCCTCAAGATACCAGGCGCGGCCGCCGACGCGGATGGCGAGGTTCTCGGTGGGGTGGAAACCAGCCATGGCTTCGAGCATGACGCCCCGCCCGTTGCCGCTCAGCGTGGTCTGGGCATTTTCATAGACGGTGACCGGAACGCCGGGGAAGTTGAAGCCGCCAGGAGCGCTGCCGCCCAGAGCGCCGGTGACATGGGCATAGGGAACCCAGGCCGCTTCGGCCTGGATGTCGAACATTTCAAACTCTGCCATGCCCTTGATGCCCAGGCGCAGGGCGTGGATGTCGAAATCGTCCTGCGCCTCACCCAGGGCGGTAGGATCGCCGGTTACCGGATCGAAAGCGGTGGCATATTGGCCAGTGCCGATATCGGGGGCGTCTTTCCAGTATTGATAGCCGACGAGGCCACCAACGGCGAAGCCGTCGCTCATGGTGCCCAAGGGCAACCAGCCGAAGTCGCCACCGACATAGCCGATGCGCGAGCCGGTGCCGATATTGCCGGCGCCAGCAGGTGAAATGTCGTAAGTGCCCGACGTGTGTAAACCGAGGCCGGCGCGGGCGGCGACATAGGTCTGGGTCGAGAGATCCTCGATCTTGCCATGCAGTTCGCCGATATGAGTCTGATCACGGACGCTGAGGCTCACGGGGCCGAAGGGTGAGGTGAAGCCGGCATTCTGCCCGCCCCAGGAATACCAGTAGGCGGCACCATATTCGAAGCGGATGGAGTCGTCGGGCTGTTCCCAGGTGTCGGGATAGGCGGGACGCAGATCGTGCGGAGGCGCAAAGTAGTCGGCGGCCAGCGAGGGCACGGCCAGGCTCAGTGCTGCCAGGGCCACTGCGCCTTGAAGAGAGCGCTTCATCGCATCCTCCGGATCGGTCTATTCCGGCATTTATCAATCATTAGGGTTAAGTTTCCGCTAAGCGGGAAGCGCCTGTTGATTGGGACTTTGGTAACCGGGCGCGCGCAGAGTTGATCAGGTGGCGCCCGAATATGCGCCGGCGGTGGCAACTGACAGCGTGCTGAAGAGTTGCCTCGAAGCCAGAAGGCCAGTGCGACCAAGAGTTAGTGTTATGAAGCGGA
>CBIGSA010000179.1:0-7271 GCA_966192215.1 uncultured Devosia sp.
CAGCAATACGGGGATGGCGACGAGCAGGAGGCCGGTTGGCCTCCTGCTTTCACCAGTGGTTTCCATGAGCGGGCGTGCCGCTCCGTCAGTGGCGTCGGTCACGAGTTGCGATCGACGTTCGGAGCAACATTGCGGTACCAGCCGTCATTGATGGCCGATTCCCACTGTCCGCCCGGGAAGGTCGGGATGGTCTGCGGCACGATATCGGCGAAGCGCTCGCGCAGTTCGGCCGACAAATGGTCCCAGGCCAGGGCCGGGAAGCCGCCGAGCTCGGTCAGGATGGCGGTCTGCATTTCCTCGGACAGCACGAAATCGGCCAGCTTGAGCGAGGCTTCGTGATTGGCGCCGTTCGCGACGATGACGGACTGGGTATAGGAGCCCACCAGAGCCAGGTCCTGGAGTTGTACCAGGCCGGTCGTATCGGGCAGAACGCCCTGGCTGATGGCCTGCAGCACCTGGTCGGACCAGACCGGAACCATGGTCACCACGCCCTGCGACAGCAGCTGGATGGACTGGGTATTGCCCGAGGAATAGGCGCCATTGTCATAGAGCGACGGGGCGATGTCCTTGAGCAGTTCCCACGCCTTGCCCAGGGCTTCGTCGCCGAATTCCTGGGTATAGTTGTCCACCGTGAAGGCGGCGGGGTCGAGCCCGTTGGCCTGGTGAATGGCGCGGCGCACGAAATTACCGCCCGAGCCGCCCTTGTCGGGACGGTTATAAACGAACTGGCCCGGATTGGCCTTGATCCAGGCGACCAGGTCATCCCAGGTCTTGGGCGCATCGGCCGGATCGAGCTTGGTCGTGTCGTAGGCCAGCAGCACCTGGCTGCCACGATAGGGCAGGGAATAGTCGCTGCGGAAGGCCAGCGGGTTGATCTTGGAATAGTTGGAGAGCCCGGCTTCCTTGATGTTCACATAGATGCCGGCCTCGATGGCGCCGGCCGGCAGCAAAGCGTCGGCCGATTCGAAATAGTCGGCCTGCGGATCGGTATTGGTCTGCTTGGCCGCAATGGCGCGTTCGCCGATAGCGATAATGCCGGCGCCGTCGCCCGCGTCGACCAGGTTGATCGAAAGACCCGGATTGGCGGCCTCGAAGGCTGGCTTCACCGTATTGGTCCAGAAATCGAGAATGTTGCTGTCCGAGCTGGTGTACCAGTCGATGACGCCTTCAGCACCGAAGGACATGCGGGGCAGCATCAGGGCGCCGGCAGCCGTGCCGGCAGCGAGCATGAAATCACGCCTTTTCATTGTTATCTCCCAAAGTCCGTTCATTGGAACGGATGTTCCACGAGGCGGTGAGTTCCGCCCATAGGTTTCATCGATCTTGCGTCGACCTCTCCCGGATGAAAGCTAACTACCGGTCGAAAAATTATGCAAGCGGAAACCCGCCGTCGGGCGACGCCTCGATGCCGGCGTAAAAATCACAGCTCTGCGACAGTCGTGTAACACTCGGCAGAATGTGGGTTTTCCGGCTCGCCGGTGATTTTGGATATGACGGTGCAATTAATTGGAATGGTTGGGGATTAGTCCGGAAGCGTAACCAACAGCAAACGTGTTGTGCCGGCTGCCGGAGAGCCGGCCGCTCGGCCTCCAGCCGGCCGGCGACAATCGCGTTGCGCCTCTTTAAATGCGTTACGCGCAGGTATTTTGACGGCCTCGCGGCCCAGTCGTCCTGTTTCGAACGGCTTCTGCGTTGCGTTCCACAAATAAAATGCTTGTTCTGAAAATGTGTTCTGGCAGCGCCAAGGCGGAACGGAAAGGCCCACGGAAGTGATCCGTGGGCCTGATGGCGCCAGCACTGTGTGTGACGCTAGATGCGTGAAGCCAGTTCCTCGAGCTGGGCGGCGCACATGCCCCAGCCTTCATGAAAGCCCATTTGCTTGTGCGTGGCGGCATCTTCGGCGGTCCAGTGCCGGGCGACGGCGGTGTAGCGCGTCTTGCCCTCGCCGGCGTCCTCGAAGGTCAGGATGGCGGTGAAGAACGGCTTGGCGGACGGCGCCCAGTCGCCGGTGAAGGCATCGGTAAAGACCAGCTTTTCGTTGGGCACGATTTCCAGGTACTGGCCGGCATTGGGATATTCGGTGCCGTTCTCGTCGGCCATGGTCATCACATTGCCGCCGCCGGGGCGCAGGTCCATCTCGACCTTGGGCGTGGTCCAGGGCCTGGGTGCGAACCACTGCTTGATGAGGTCAGGCTGGGTCCAGCATTGGAAAACCTTGTCGCGCGGGGCATTGAGCACGCGGGTCAGCACGAGGTCGCGGTCGGTATCCTGGGTGGGAAGCGTATGGGTCATTTGGCAGTCCTCCTTGATTGGCTGTTCGTCAAGGCGACGAGCGGTGTGCCGGTGTTTCGACATGCCGACGCGGATTTTATGATTTTTGTGCCGCGGCACCTTCGCCGCTTGGCAGAAAAGCCGGTAGGATGTTTGCTGCCGTCAGCCGAGGAGTATTTGCCATGACCGATCCATCGCCACCCATTACCGCGCCGCAAAGCCGCGCCGGCCGGGCGCTGATCGGCTGGTCGATCTCCGGCCTGTCCGAGGCCACCAACGTACCCGCCAGCGAAATCGAGCGCTTCGAAGCCGAAACGCTGCGGTCCGATGCTGATTGCCAGCGCGCCATTCGTGTGGCGCTGGAGGAGGCGGGCGTCGTCTTCCTGCCCGAGCAGGATGGGGTAGGGGCGGGTGTTCGCCTCAAATTCCCGCGCCAAACCGTCAAGCGCATCCAGACCTGGGAAGGTGAGGGCGGCACGACCGGCGAAGACGACATCGCCTGACTTCATCGATACGAAAGCCCCAGATGCCCCTCTCCCGACGGACCCTCGACCAGGGCTGGACCCTGGCCTGCGCGCGCGCTATCGGCGCGCCACAACTGCCGGAAACCATTCCTGCGACGGTGCCCGGCACGGTCCATACCGACCTGCTGGCGGCGCGGCTGATTCCCGACCCCTATCTCGACCTCAACGAAATCGCGGTCGACTGGGTCGGCCGCTGCGATTGGCGCTATGAGCTGGAATTCGATTGGCAGGACGAGGGTGCTGCCCGTGTCGAGCTGGTCTGCCCCGGCCTCGATACTTTCGCGCGGGTCGTGCTCAACGGTGCCATTATAGGCGAAACGGCCAATATGAACCGGGAATACCGGTTCGATATCAGCGGCTTGCTGCGCGAGGGCGTCAATACGCTCTCCATTCTCTTCGAATCCGCCTGGACGCGCGGCGATGCCCTCGCCACCCAATATGAGCCCCGGCCCAATAACTATCCCGGCCCGGCCAACCTGATGCGCAAGATGGCCTGCAATTTCGGCTGGGACTGGGGCCCGACCCTCGTCACATCGGGCATCTGGAAGCCGATCCGGCTGGAAAGCTGGAGCAAGGCTCGCATCGCCAGCGTACGCCCCGAAGTGACACTGGAAGGCGCCGATGGCCGCGTGCGGGCCCATGTGGCGGTAGAGGGCAGAGAAGGGCTGACGCTGCGGGCCAGCGTGGCCGGTACAACCGTGGCGGTGCCGGTCGGCGAAGTGCTGGATATCGCCGTGCCGGGTCCGGCCCTCTGGTGGCCGCATGGCCTGGGCAGCCAGCCGCTTTATGATCTGGTTGTGGACCTGTTGGATGAAGCTGGCGCCGTAACCGATTCCTGGCACAGGAAAATCGGCTTCCGCTCGTTGCGGCTCGATACATCGAAAGACGACAGGGGCACCGCCTTTGCCTTCGTCATCAACGACGTGCCCGTCTATATCTGCGGCGCCAACTGGATCCCCGACGACTGTTTCCTGCCACGGGTGACGCCGGAACGCTATGTGGCCCGCATTGCCCAGGCCAAGGCAGCCAATATCAACATGCTGCGCGTCTGGGGCGGCGGCATTTACGAAACCGATGCCTTCTACGAGGCCTGCGACGCCGCGGGCATGCTGGTCTGGCAGGACTTTCTCTTCGCCTGTGCCGCCTACCCGGAAGAGGGCGATTTGCCCGCAGAAATCGAGGCTGAGGCGCGCGACAATATCGTCCGCCTCATGCCCCATCCTTCGCTGGTGCTGTGGAACGGCAATAACGAGAATATCTGGGGCTGGTTCGACTGGGGTTGGCAGGATGCGCTTGAAGGCCGCACCTGGGGCCTCGGCTACTATCTCGACCTGCTGCCGCGCCTGGTGGCCGAGCTCGATCCGGTCACGCCCTATTGGGGCGGCAGCCCCTATTCCGGTTCGATGGATATTCATCCCAACGATCCCGCCCATGGCTGTTCCCATGTCTGGGATGTGTGGAACGACATCGGCTACGAGCATTATGCTGCCAGCGTGCCCCGCTTCTGCTCCGAGTTCGGCTGGCAGGCGCCGCCGACCTGGGCGACGCTGAGCCAATCGGTGCATGACGAGCCGATGACACCCACTTCGCCGGGCGTGTGGCATCACCAGAAAGCGACGATTGGCAACGACAAGCTCTTGCGCGGCCTGGCCGGACACCTGCCGGTGCCCGCCACTATGGATGACTGGCACTATGCCACCCAGCTCAACCAGGCCCGCGCCATCCGCTTCGGTGTGGAGCACTGGCGCAGCCATCGCGGCACCAATATGGGCGCCATTGTCTGGCAATTGAACGACTGCTGGCCGGTGACCTCGTGGGCCGCCGTGGACGGCTATGGGCGCCTCAAGCCACTCTGGTATGCCCTCCGCGCCGCCTATCATCCGCATCTGCTGACCATTCAGCCGCGCGGTGACCAACTGCATGCCTTCGCCGTCAACGAGCGCACCCTGTTCTGGCGGGGTCCCGTGACGGTGAAGCGGATGCGCTTCGATGGCACGATCCTGGCCGAATGGACCCATTGGCGCCTATGCGCCGACCGGCTGGACATCGCATCGCTGGCCATCCCGGCCGATGTGGCGACGCCTGATAATCCGCGCGAGGAAATGCTGGTCGCCACCATGCATGACAGTGCGGCGCACTACTATTTCAACGAGGATGTGGACCTCGATCTGCCGGAGGCACAGGCCGATATAGCGGTGGCGCGCGACGGCGCGGGCTGGCTGGTCACGGTGGCAGCCCGGACCCTGCTGAAAGATCTGTGCCTGTTTGTGGACCGCATCCATCCCGATGCGAGCGTGGATGACATGCTGGTGACATTGCTGCCGGGGGAGAGCAGGGTGTTCCGGGTGAGTTGCGCGGTGGAACTGGAGGCGGAAATGCTTGGGGGGACCCCGGTTTTCCGGTGTGCCAATCAGCTAAAATAGTGCCACGCCCTCGTGGTTCGAGGCTCGCGAAGAGCTCGCCTCACCATGAGGGCTATTGCTGGTTCGGTGTATCAACAGCCCTCATGGTGAGGTGCGCTTGTTCAGCGCCTCGAACTACGAGTGCGTGCAATATCACCGCCCTAGCGCCATGAGCGCCGGCCGCAGCCGGTTGCCGTTCGCGGCCAGCAGCCGCTCCGCACCCTCGACCCCGTCAGCGCCCGCCGCCAGCAGGATTGCCGTCTTCACCGCGCCATCCGCCTGTTCCAGCGCCGCCGCGGCCTCGTCCTCCCGCACACGGCTCACTGCCATGACGATGCGCCGAGCCCGTCCGCGCAGTTTTATGTTGTCGGCAATGAGGTTGACCATGTAGCCATCATGCACATGGCCCAGATGGATCGCCATCATGGTGGAAAGCATGTTGAGCGCAATCTTCTGCGCGGTGCCGGCGCCCATGCGGGTCGAGCCGGCAATCACCTCGGGCGGTGTCGGCAGGCAGATGGCCACATCGACCCGGTCGAATAGCGATGCGCCACTGTTGTTACTGATGCCGATGGTTTTGGCGCCGGCAGCGCGGGCGGCCTCGACCGCGGCCATGGGGTAGGGCGTGTAGCCGCTGGCGGTGAGCGCGATGACGCAGTCGCCCCCGCTCACCCCGGCTGCCGCGATTTCCGCGCGGGCCGCATCGCCGTCATCCTCCGGCCCGCCCTCCATTTCGGTGAGCGCGGCAACACCGCCAGCCAGCAGGACCTTGATGCGGTCGCGCGCCAGGCCATAGGTACCCGGCAATTCGAGTGCATCGGCCAGCGCCATCAGCCCCGAACTGCCGGCCGCCGCATAGACCAGCCTGCCGCCGCCCTCTACGCAATCGGCCGCCAGCCGCGCCGCCCGGGCAATATCGGGCACCGCCTGCTGCACCGCCTGCGCAGCTTCGGCCTGCGCCCGGGCGAGAATCGCCAGCGCTTCCTGCGGGGGCCTGGTGTCGAAGCCCTGCGCTTCGGCATGGGTCATCTCGGTTCGGGTTGCGCTCATGCCTGTCTCCAGTTGCGGCAATAATGCCAAAAAAATACCACTTGTCTACATGACGGGCAGATTCGAGTTCCCCGGCCGGGTGCCAATTCACCAAAACCCTAATTGCCCCAGAACCATGCCCCGATTGTGCAGAAACACGTTTTGGGGCTTGGTGAATGGTATTTTATTGGTATTATAGCGCCGAAGGAGCAAGGCTTGGCCAAACCGCGGACTTTTAGTGATATGCATTGCACCGCTGATCGCATCAAGGCGAGGGGGGAATAGTGGCCGACGTCTCGAACAGTTTCTTTGCCGAGGGGCCGGTGGTACTGCCTTCCGGCGGGCCGCTCTATCTCCAGCTCAAGCGCTGGATCGAGGATGCCATCCATAGCGGCGCCATCAATCCCGGCGATGCGCTGCCATCCGAACGCGATCTCGCCACCAAGGTCGACGTGTCGCGCGTGACCGTGCGCAAGGCCGTGCTGCAACTGGTCAAGGACGGCGTGCTGGTACAGCGCCATGGCTCGGGCACCTTCGTGGCGCCACAGACACAGCGCGTCGAGCAGTCGCTGTCGCAATTGACCTCCTTCACCGAGGACATGGCGCGGCGCGGCATGGCGGTGCGGGCCGAATGGCTCGATCGCGGGCTTTATCTGCCCTCGCCGGAAGAAACCATTATCCTGGGGCTGAGTTCCGGCGAACAGGTAGCGCGCATTTCGCGCCTGCGCCTGACCGGCGATACACCCCTGGCCATCGAACGCGCCAGCCTTTCCGCGCGCATCCTGCCCGATCCGGCCAGCATCGGCGACAGCCTCTACAAGCATCTCGACAAATCGGGCAACCGGCCCATCCGCGCCATCCAGCGCATCCGCGCAGCCAATCTGGGTGAGCAGGATGCCCAACTGCTGCAGGTGCCAGCCGGCTCGGCCGGGCTCAATATCGAGCGCACCTCGTACCTCGCCTCCGGGCGGGTCATCGAATTCACCCGCTCCATCTATCGGGGCGACACCTATGACTTCGTCGCCGAACTGCGGATCGGCGATTC
>CBIGSA010000180.1:0-7250 GCA_966192215.1 uncultured Devosia sp.
ACCAAGGCGGAGAAGCTGAAACAGGCCGCCGAGAAAGCCCAGGCGGAAAAGCATATCGAGGGGCACAAGCGGGACGAGTAGGGGCCTTAGCGCTTCGGTGCGAGTGGCCCCACCCACCCTCGGTCTCTCCCCATCAAGGGGAGGGATGCGCATGGGCCAAGTCAGTGCTCCAATACCGTCCAGGCCACCGGACAGGCTTCCCTCCCCCTTGTGGGGAGGAGGGATTGAGGGTGGGGGTGAGTCCCGAACACTGAACTTGGCAAGGCGATCCCTACCAGTTCACCTGGCAGATGCCGCCCTTGGGGCCGAACTGCATGCTTTCGGCCGTATACTCGAAAATCTCCAGCTTCACGCCGTTGGGATCGTTGGTCCAGGCCTGCCAAGTGCCGTCCACGCCCCGCTTCTTGTCGGTGATCTCGACACCCTGGGCCCGCACATGGGCGATCAATCCGTCCAGGTCCTCGGTCTCGAGGCAGATATGGTTGATCTGGTCGGTCTCGGCGAAGCGGGATTCCCCCTTGCGAAACACCTCGATGAAGGTCCGTGCGCCCAGATCCATGTAGAAGCCGATCCAGTCCTCGCCCCGCTTGAAGTCGAAGGCCCTGTCGATGCCGAAGACGTCGCGATAGAAGCTGGCGGTCTTATCCAGGTCGTGGGCGAAGATGCAGGTATGGGCAACCTGCTTGATGAGCTGCGTGGTCATGGTTCCTCCCGGACTGCCTCGTATTAACGATAAACCGACCCTTGATCAATCACCCGGGACCGCCGGATGCCTGCCAACCGGCATTTTTTTGTGTCGCCCTCTTTTCCTTGTCACGCACCGCGTCTAGGAGAGGCGCAACGAACCGGCAAACCCAATCGGGAAGGGCGCAATATGTCTTCAATCATCCACGTCACCGGCCGCCAGATTTATGACAGCCGCGGCAATCCGACGGTCGAAGTCGATGTGGTGCTGGACGACGGCAGCTTCGGCCGCGCCGCCGTTCCCTCGGGCGCCTCGACCGGTGCCCACGAAGCCGTCGAATTGCGCGATGGCGGCCCGAAATACAACGGCAAGGGCGTCACCCAGGCCGTCGAAAACGTCAATTCGGCCATCTTCGACGAAATCCAGGGCATGGACGCGCTCGACCAGCTCGCGGTCGACCAGGCCATGATCGATCTCGACGGCACGCCCAACAAGTCGCGCCTGGGCGCCAATGCCATTCTCGGCGTCTCGCTCGCCGTGGCCAAGGCCGCCGCCGAATCCAGCGAATTGCCATTCTACCGCTATATCGGCGGCCCCAACGCCCATGTTCTGCCCGTGCCGATGATGAACATCATCAATGGCGGCGAACATGCCGATAACCCCATCGACATGCAGGAATTCATGATCCTGCCCGCCGGCGCCGAAAACCTGGCCGACGCCGTGCGCATCGGCTCCGAGATTTTCCACACCCTCAAGAAGGGCCTCTCGGCCGAAGGTCACAACACCGCCGTCGGCGACGAAGGCGGCTTCGCACCCAATCTCAAGTCAGCGGACGATGCGCTGGGCTTCATCATGCGGTCCATCGAAAAGGCCGGCTACAAGCCGGGCGAGGACGTCTTCCTCGGCCTCGATTGCGCAGCCACCGAATATTACAAGGGCGGCAAATACGAGATGGTGGGCGAGGGCAAGTCGCTCTCGTCGGACGAGAACGTCCGCTTCCTCGAAGACCTGGCCAATCGCTATCCGATCATCACCATCGAAGACGGCATGGCCGAGGACGACTGGGACGGCTGGAAGGCCCTGACCGACGCCATCGGCGGCAAGGTCCAGCTCGTGGGCGACGACCTCTTCGTCACCAACACCAAGCGTCTGGTCTCCGGCATCAAGATGGGCGTCGCCAATTCCATCCTGGTCAAGGTCAACCAGATCGGCTCGCTCTCCGAAACCCTCAACGCCGTCGATACCGCCCACCGCGCCGGCTATACCTCGGTCATGTCCCACCGCTCGGGCGAAACCGAGGATTCCACCATTGCCGACCTCGCCGTGGCGCTGAACTGCGGGCAGATCAAAACCGGCTCGCTTTCCCGTTCCGATCGCCTGGCCAAGTACAACCAGCTCATCCGCATCGAGGAACAGCTCGGCACCTCGGCGAAGTATGCCGGCTACTCGGTGGTCAAGGGCCGCTGATCGGTTCGGACGAAATGCGAAAGCCCGGCAGCAATGCCGGGCTTTTTGTTTGTGGGATACCACCAAAACCTACTGGAACGCCGTCTCCGCAAAGCTCCGCAATTTCCGCGAATGCAGCCGTTCCGCCGGCTGGTCCCGCAATATCTCCATGGCCCGCAGCCCGATCTGCAGATGCCGGTTCACCTGCGTGCGGTAAAAGTCCGAGGCCATGCCCGGCAGCTTCAGCTCGCCATGCAGCGGCTTGTCCGACACGCAGAGCAGGGTGCCGTATGGCACCCGGAACCGGAACCCGTTGGCCGCGATCGTCGCCGATTCCATGTCCAGCGCCACCGCGCGCGACTGGCTGAGCCGCTGCGTGATTTCGGCCTGGTCGCGCAATTCCCAGTTGCGATTGTCGAAAGTCGCCACCGTCCCGGTGCGCATGATTTTCTTGGTCTCGACGCCCTCGGTCTCGGTGATTTCATGCACCGCCTGTTCCAGCGCCACCTGCACTTCGGCCAGCGCCGGTACCGGCACGGTCAGCGGCAGGTCGGCATCGAGCACATGGTCCTCGCGCACATAGGCATGCGCCAGCACATAATCGCCCAGTTCCTGCGAATTCCGCAGGCCCGCGCAATGCCCCAGCATGATCCAGGCATGCGGCCGCAGCACCGCGATATGGTCGGTAATGGTCTTGGCGTTGGACGGGCCCACGCCGATATTGACCATGGTAATGCCGCGCCCGCGATCGGCCGTCAGGTGATAGGCCGGCATCTGCGGCGCCCGCACCGGCGCCGTGCCCGCCACCGCGCCGCCCCGCAGCATGTTGTCGGTCACCACATTGCCCGGCTCGATGAAGCTCTCGTAATGCGGATGGCCCTCGGCCATGTACTGCTTGGCCACCCGGCAGAATTCGTCGATATAGAAGGCGTAATTGGTGAAGATCACGAAGTTCTGGAAATGGCTGGCGTCCGTGCCGGTATAGTGACTCAGCCGGAACAGCGAATAATCCACCCGCGGCGCCGTGAAAGCAGCCAGGGGATAGGGCCCGCCGCGCGGCGGCACGAAAGTGCCATTGGCGATCTCGTCGTCCGTATTGCCCAGGTCCGGCGCATCGAACACATCGCGCAGCGGAATATTGAGCGCATTCAGTGCCTCACCGTCGATCCGCTCATTCGGATTGACCGCGAAATGCAACGGGATCGGCGTATCGCTCTCGGTGATATCGATCGTGCCGCCATGATTCCTGAGGATGACGGTGAACTGCTCCTGGTAATAGGTGCGGAACAGGTCCGGCGCCGTCACCGTGGTGCGATAGAGCCCCGGCGTATGCAGGAACCCATAGGGCAGGGTGCTTTCATGCTTGGAATAGCTGGTGGAGCGCACCTCCACCTGCGGATAGCAGGCCCGTACCCGCCCGTCCGGTACCACGCCCTTGGCCAAAGCCTCCAGATGCCCGCGGATGAAGCTCGTATTGCGATGATAGAGCTCGGCCAGGTAGCTCCACGCCTTTTCCGGATCGGTGAAGGACTGTTTGTCGAGGCGGGGCGGGCTGATCGTGGTCATCTTGTTCTTTCATGTCGGCGGCCCCGGATTGGGCCGTCCTCGCGGAATCGCGTTGCAGTGTCGGGCAGCGTCTAGCCATCCTGCATGGCAGTTTCGCGGCGCGGCTTCAACTATCGGGGCTTTCGGCCCCTGGTTTCACTTCGGTGTGATGGCCTCTTTTCTTGCCGCAATTGCGCACCATTTTCTCAGGCAGTTCACTGGCACGGCAAGCGACCCATGCAACCGGTGAGCGAGGAATGCTGCGCTGGCCGCTTGTCCCCCAAGCCCTCAACAGTGCGGACGGCCGGCATTCCCAAGGCTGCGATGGCAGAGATGCTGTCGCAGCCTTTTATTTTGCCGGATAGGCCGCACGCAGGGCCACCACTGAATTCCCGGCCAGTTCCCGCAGCACATCCAGGTCGATATCGGTCAGCCGATTCACATAGAGGCAGGCCTTGCCCATCCGATGCCTGCCCAGCTTCGCCAGCAGGGCATCCCGCCGCGCGATCTCCTCCGGCAGATAGGTGCCCATGAGGTAGATGCTGAACTCTGCCTTGCGCGGCGCAAAGCCGACGAGGAAGGCATCGCCCTCATGGCCGCTGGTATATTTGTAGTGATAGCGCCCGAAGCCCACCATCGAGCCCCACAACACCGGCGGGTCCCCCGATACCGCCGACATAAGCTCGATCAGCCTGTAACTGTCCGCCCGCTTGGCCGGATCATCGACCTGCGCCAGGAATTCATCGACATCGCCGGTATCGGGCCGGGTTTTCTGCTCGGGCATGTCGTGCCTCCGACATTTCGCAGCAAGACCGTAGACGAACGCCGCCGCGTTTTCTATTGCTGCCCCGCAAATGGCACTGGAGGGCACCCCCATGACGGCTAAGATCATCGACGGCAAGAGCTTCGCCGAGGGCCTGCGTGGTCGCATCGCCGGCCATGTCGCGCGCCTCAAATCCCAGCACGGCATCACGCCGGGCCTCGCCGTGGTCATTGTCGGCCACGATCCGGCCAGCCAGGTCTATGTGACCAACAAGGCCAGGCAGACCGCCGAAGTCGGCATGGCCTCGTTCAAGTATGAGCTGCCCGAGGACACGTCGGAAGCCGAGCTGCTTGAACTCGTCAATCGCCTGAACAATGACGATCAAGTCCATGGCATCCTTGTGCAAATGCCGGTCCCGAAGCAGATCGACCCAATCAAGGTGATCGAGGCCATCGCCCCGTCAAAGGATGTCGATTGCTTCACTCCGGCCAATGTCGGCAAGGTGCAGATCGGCCTGCCGGGCCCGGTTTCCTGCACGCCGCTCGGCTGCCTGATGCTGCTGCGCGACCAGCTGGGCTCGCTGGCCGGCCTCAACGCCGTCATCATCGGCCGCTCCAATCTTGTCGGCAAGCCCATGATGCAGCTCCTGCTGCGTGAGAACTGCACCGTCACCGTTGCGCATTCGAAAACAAAGAACCTGGCCGACGTGGTGCGCAATGCCGATATCGTCGTCGCCGCCGTCGGCCGCCCCGAAATGGTGCGCGGCGACTGGATCAAGCCCGGCGCCACGGTCATCGATGTTGGTATCAACCGTATTCCCGCTCCCGAACGCGGCGAGGGCAAGACGCGCCTGGTCGGCGACGTCGCCTATGCCGAAGCCGCGGCCGTCGCCAGCGCCATCACCCCGGTTCCGGGCGGCGTCGGCCCCATGACCATTGCGTGCCTCCTGGCCAATACCATCACCACCGCCTCGCTCATCAACGGCCTCGTGCCGCCCACCGACCTCACGGCATGATCGACGGCACTGCCCACGATCCCGGCGGCCGGGTCCGACTTCGCCTGCTGCCGGGCGTGCAGGGTGACGCTGAATTTAGCGACCACGAGCATCGCCAGCTCATGCGCCGCTGGATCGGCGATACCTTCCCGGAGCGCTACATCCTCTTCATCGGCATGAATCCCAGTACCGCCGATGCCAGCGTCAACGACCCAACCTGCGCGCGTGAGTGGATTTTCGCCCAGCGCGAGGGCTATTCGGGCATGGCCAAGGGCAATGTCGGCGATTACCGCGCCACCGACCCCAAAATGCTGCTCGCGCCCGGCGTGGTGGCCGTCTCCGACGCCAACCTGCCGTCCCTGCGCAAGGCGGCCGCCCGCGCCGACCGCGTCGTCCTCTGCCACGGCAAGCTCAACAGGGCGCTGGCGCCGGCTGGCAGGGCCCTGGTCGAAGCCCTCCAGGCCGATGGCGTCGAGCTATGGTGTTTCGGCACCAATGCCGACGGCAGTCCCAAACATCCGCTCTATCTCAGGGCCGATACGCCGCTGGTGCGGTTCGCCTGACGCTCTACAAACGCAATGTCATCCCGGCCTTGAGCCGGGATCCATCTCGAGATCGCCCCACAGCCGCAAGGTGGCGCCGACAGCCAACATCTCAGGATGGACCCCGGCTCAAGGCCGGGGTGACACCGTGGTTGTGGATAGGCCTGAAGCCTAAGCCGCCCCAGCCAGATAGAACAATCGCGCCACCGTATGATCCCGCAGCGCCTGCGCCGGCAGCTTTCCCTGGAGGGCCGCAATCACCTGCGCTTTGTCCGCAACGGCGCTGGCATCCACCACAACCTTGCTGAAGCCCGGCCGCAAACCCTGCTTGGCGCCTTCCAGCAGGTCATAGAGCAGCGCGCGCACATCGGTGCGCATGGCGCAGGCGATGCAGTTCTCTCCGTCCGCATGCCCATGCCCCGAATTGGCCGGCAGGCGGAGCAAAGCGGTATCGCCATCGAGCGGCACGAGATGGCCGGGCTCGGTGACGAGGGTTACGGGAATGGGTTCCAAAGGATGTTTCGCATTCATGGGGGTACCCGACAAAACGCGGTTTCACCGCTTCTACTCCGCCGCCGCGATCGCCGTTCCCGGTATATAGTTCAAAATCGGCCCCAGCCAGCGCTCGACCTCGGCCACCGGCATGTTCTTGCGCTCGGCATAGTCCATCACCTGGTCGCGCTCCACCTTGGCCACGCCGAAATAATAGGCGTCGGGATGGCTGAAATAGAGCCCGGACACCGACGAGCCCGGCCACATGGCATAGCTTTCGGTCAGCGTCACGCCCACCGCCTGTTCGGCATCGAGCAGCCGGAACAGCGTGGTTTTTTCCGTATGGTCGGGCTGAGCCGGATATCCGGGGGCAGGGCGGATGCCGCGATAGGTCTCGGCAATCAGTTCCTCGGGCGCCAGGTTCTCGTCGGCGCCATAGCCCCAGAAATCCTTGCGCACCCGTTCATGCATCGCTTCGGCCAGCGCCTCGGCGAAGCGGTCGGCCAGCGCCTTGACCAGGATGGAGGAATAATCGTCATTGGCCCGCTCGAAACGCTCGGCAATGGCCACTTCCTCGATCCCCGCCGTCACCACGAACCCGCCGACATAGTCGGGCGTGCCCTGCGGTGCCACGAAATCGGCCAGCGCCATGTTCGGCTTGCCGTCGCGCTTGGTGAGCTGCTGGCGCAGGGTGAACAAGGTCGCCAGTTCGTCGACCCGGCCTTCATTGCTGTAGAGGCGGATATCGTCGCCCACGGCATTGGCCGGCCAGAAGCCGACCAC
>CBIGSA010000181.1:0-7221 GCA_966192215.1 uncultured Devosia sp.
CTGGCGGGGCTGGCCGTCGATCACGGCGAAGAGTGAGAGGCCATCGTCATAGGGTAGGAAGCTGGAGCCGATAAAGGTCCAGCTTTCGCCCAACTCGTGCGTGCCGCCATCGAAATCGCGAAAGGCCTTGACCACGACATAGTCCCGTTCGGGCCAGAGGTGGGCGAAAGGCGTGGCAGGCCAGGGCTGGTTCATCGCGCATTCCGGGGTTTGCAATCGGTTAATCAGCGTTAATGATCCGTTAAATGCTGGTTGGTACCGATTGAAAGGTCGACTGGTGATTTCGGATTCGAACTTTGAAGTCCAGATACTCTCACATCCTGACGCTGATAGGGGCGCTGCTGGCGTTCGTGCCCATCGTGGCGGTGGATTACCTGCTGGACAGCTATGTCCGGGTGCGTGAGAAGGATCAGACGCAGCAATATGTTAGCGCCGTTACTTCACAAATCGAAATCGGTGTGAATGACGCAATTAGCGCGCTGCGCCGCATCCTTGCGGACAGTCCTTCGCTCTGTACGCCGACTTTCGTGGCCAATGTGCAGCGCGAAATCGAATCCAGTCTCAATTTGAAGCAGGTGTTGGTCGAAAATGCCGACGGCGTTCAGTATTGCGACGCATTCGGCCGCAATGTCGCCTTCTCGCCGCTGTCGGAAATCCTGCCGGTGCCGGGGCATACCGAAACCATTACCCTGGTACAGTTCGGCGACCTGGCCATGCCGGCGCTCAAGATTACCCAGGCGTTCGGGCAGACGCGGCGCGTTTCGGCCTTCGTGCCGCTGATGGGCCAGACCTCGGACGGGCTGGCGCAGGGATTGACCAGCGCGGCGATGATGCGCGTGTTGCTGACCAATGGCACGCCCGTGCTGACGGTAGGCGATTCCAGCGGCTTCGACCGGCGGTCATCGAGTGCCGAGTTCATCTATGCGCAGGACTTTGCCGGGGAATTGCCGCTCAAGGTGGAATATGCCGTGCCGTTCGTAATGGCGCGGGCGAGCTATGCCGATCTCGATATGGCGTTCACGGTCATCGCCTGCATCATGAGCGCCGTGGTGCTGCTGCTGTCGCTAGGCTATGTGCGGCGCTCGCGCGTGCCGGCCTTCGATCTCGAGCGCGCCATCGCAAGGGGCGAGATCAAGCCCTATTACCAGCCGGTCATCAACCTGCGCACGGGCGAACTGATGGGCTGCGAGGTGCTGTGCCGCTGGGAAAAGAAGAATGGCGAAGTGGTGCCGCCCGGCGCCTTCATCGACTATGCCGAGGTGACGGGTCTCGCCATTCCCATGACGCTGTCGCTGATGCAACAGGTCAAATTTGACCTCAGCGATCTCAGCCAGATGATGCCGGAGATGAAAATCTCCATCAACCTGTTCGAGGGGCATTTCCGCGATGCCAGCATCGTAGAGGACGTGCAGGCCATTTTCGGCAATTCGCCGATTAGCTTCCGCCAACTGGTGTTCGAAATCACCGAGCGGCACCCGCTGGCCAATTCCGCTATCGCCAACAGCGTGATTGCGGGCCTGCACGCGCTGGGTGCGCGCCTGGCCATGGACGATGCCGGTACCGGACACTCCAATCTGGCCTATCTCGGCACGCTGGGCGTCGATGTGATCAAGATCGACCGCATCTTCGTCGACATGGTCAAGCCCGGAACGACGCAAGTTCCGGTGCTGGACGGACTCATCGCCATGGCCAAGGACCTCGACTGCGAAATCGTGGCCGAGGGCGTCGAGACCGAGGAGCAGGCGCTCTATTTGCGGGCGCGCGGCGTGGTGCAGGCGCAGGGCTATATTTTCGCGCCGGCGCTCAAGATCGGCGCCTTCCGCGAACTGGCTACGGCGCTGCATGCCACGGCGACGCCGCGCAGCCGCATCGAAAGCATCGTTGCCAGCGCGGCGTGATGCTTGCTTTCGACTTTAGTTGCAGCCTTCGACGGACTTAGTGCCTTTTCATCAGCGTCGATTGGTGGCACCAAGCAGTCCCCATACCATGCCCGCCGCCATACGAGCGGGCGAGGAGGACTGCGTGACGACCGATTTGACTGAACAGCGGAAAGCTCTGCGCGAAGCGGCGCTGCACTTCCACGAGTTCCCCAAGCCAGGCAAGCTCGAAATCCAGCCGACCAAGCCGCTGGGCAACCAGCGTGACCTCGCGCTGGCATACTCGCCCGGCGTCGCGGCGCCCTGCGAGGAAATCGCCGAGCAGCCCGAAGCGGTGGCCAGATATACGTCGCGACAGAATCTCGTCGCCGTCATCTCCAACGGCACGGCCGTTCCGGGGCTGGGCAATATCGGCGCGCTGGCCAGCAAGCCGGTGATGGAAGGCAAGGCGGTCCTGTTCAAGAAATTCGCCGGGATCGATGTGTTCGACCTGGAGATCGACGAGATCGAGCCAAAGAAATTCATCGATGCTGTCGCGCCGCTGTGGCCGACCTTCGGCGGTATCAACCTGGAAGATATCAGGGCACCGGACTGCTTCGAGATCGAGGAAGCGCTGCGCGAGCGCATGCCGATTCCGGTGTTCCATGACGACCAGCATGGTACAGCCATCATCGTGGGCGCCGCCGTGCTCAACGGGTTGGAGCTCAAGGGCAAGAAGATCGAGGACGTCAAGATCTGCGCTTCGGGGGCAGGGGCCGCGGCCATTGCCTGCCTCAACGTGCTGGTGGCGCTGGGCGCCAAATACGAGAATATCTGGGTCGCCGACAAGGACGGCCTGGTGACCCACAAGCGCAACGACGTCAACGACAAGTGGCGCGGGCAGTTCCGCCGCACCAGTGACGCGACGACGCTGGCCGACGTGATCGAGGGCGCCGATATTTTCGTCGGGCTTTCGGCTGCCGGTGCGCTCAAGCCGGAAATGCTGGCCAAGATGGCGCCCAAGCCGCTTATCCTGGCATTGGCCAATCCGAATCCAGAAATCACACCCGAGCTGGCAAAGGAGACACGGCCGGACGCCATGGTCTGCACCGGGCGGTCGGATTATCCCAACCAGGTCAACAATGTCCTGTGCTTCCCCTTCATCTTCCGCGGTGCGCTCGATGTGGGTGCCACCGTCATCAACGAGGAGATGAAGCTGGCGGCGGTGCGGGCCATCGCCAAGCTGGCGCATGAGCCGGCGCTGGAAGTGTCCCCGTCGGGCGCGCCGGCCGTGTTCGGGCCGGACCATATCATTCCCAATCCGTTCGACCAGCGGTTGATCCTGCGCATCGCGCCGGCCGTAGCGCGGGCGGCAATGGAATCGGGCGTGGCCAAGAATCCGATCAAGGATTGGGACGCCTATCTGGACAGCCTCAATCGCTTCGTCTTCCGCTCGGGCCTGGTGATGAAGCCGATCATCGAGCGGGCGCAGGGGCAGCAGAAGCGCATCGCCTTTGCCGATGGCGAAGACGAGCGCGTGCTGCGGGCTACGCAGGTGCTGCTGGAAGAGCGCATCGCCAAGGCGATCCTGATCGGGCGCCCCTCGGTTATCGAATCGCGCATCGAGCGGTTCGGGCTGAGCCTGCGGCCGGGTGTGGATTTCGAGGTGGTGAATCCCGAGGACGATCCGCGCTACCGCGACTATGTCAGCCTGTTCCATTCGCTGGTCGGCCGCGACGGCGTGACGCCAGATACGGCGCGGCAGGTCGTGCGCACCAATACGACGGTGATCGGGGCACTGGCGGTGAAGCGTGGCGAAGCCGATGCGCTGATCTGCGGTTTGCAGGGGCGGTATATCAAGCATGTGCGCGATATCCGCTCGATCATCGGGCTGCAGGACGGCGTGACCGACGTGTCGGCCCTCTCCATGCTTATCATGCCGCGCGGCGCGTTTTTCCTGGCCGACACTTATGTGAACATGGACCCGACGGCTGACGAGATCGTCGGCATTGCGCTGCAGGCGCGAAACCACCTCAAGCGCTTCAATATCGAGGCCAAGGTGGCATTGCTGAGCTATTCCAACTTCGGTTCCCGCGATGGCGACAGCGCCTTCAAGATGCGCCAGGCCTATAACAAGCTCAAAGCCATCGCTCCCGACATGATCGTCGAGGGCGAAATGCAGGGCGACCTGGCACTGAACCAGGACCTGCGCGAGCGCTACATTCCCGACAGCGTGCTGGGCGGCGAAGCCAACCTGCTGATCTTCCCCAACCTGGACGCCGCCAACCTCTCCATGACCCTGCTCAAGGAGATGAACAATGCGCTGTCGGTCGGGCCGATCCTGATGGGACCGAAATCTCCCGCGCATATCCTGGCGCCGTCAGTGACCAGCCGCGGCATCGTCAACATGGCGGCCATTGCCGCTACCGAGGCGCTGGGGGCAGACACGTGATCCGGCATACGGTTGTCTTCACACTGAGGCACCCGGCGGGATCGACGGAGGAGGGGGCCTTCCTGGGCGACGCCATGGTGCTGGCGGCGATACCAGGCGTGGAGAAATTCGAGCAGCTCCGGCAGGTCAGCCCCAAGAACGATTATGCCTTCGGCTTTTCCATGGAATTCGCCGACCAGGCGGCTTATGCCGGGTATAACGAGCATCCGGACCATGTCGCGTTCGTGCGCGACCGCTGGGTCCCGGAGGTGGAGCGGTTCCTGGAAATCGACTACGTGCCGGTGTGATTGCGGTGGCGCTTGTCTGGTGTCGGCCCGCATGGTAGAGGGCCGGCAATTCCACCGGACAGCGGAGAATGCGCCATGAACCAGATTGCTGTGTTCGGTGGCAGCGCGCATCCGCAACTGGCCCGCGACATCTGTGACCGGCTCGGCGTCCCGCTCAATCCGACACGGGTGAAGCGCTTTTCCAATGACTGCATCGAGGTCCAGCTCCAGGCTAATTGCCGCGAGCAGGACGTGTTTCTGATCCAGACGTTGAGCGCGCCGGTGCAGGATCATCTGGTGGAACTGCTGCTGATGCTGGATGCCGCGCGCGGTGCATCGGCCTCGCGCATCACCGCCGTCATTCCGCATTATTCCTATGCGCGCTCCGACAAGAAGGATGCGCCGCGCATTTCCATAGGCGGGCGGCTGGTGGCGGACCTGCTGGCGACGGCGGGGGCCGACCGGGTGCTGACCATGACGCTGCATTCGCCGCAGGTGCATGGCTTCTTCAGCGTGCCGGTGGACCACCTGCATGCGCTGGGCGAGCTGGCGGCGCATTTCCAGCACCAGGACCTGAGCAATGCCGTTGTGGTGTCCCCGGACCTGGGCAATGCCAAGACGGCCGCGGCCTTCGCGCGACGTCTCGGCACGCCCGTGGCCGCAGGCGCCAAGGAAAGGCTGAGCGACACGGAAGTGCGGATCAACGCCATTATCGGCGACGTCCGCGGGCGCGACGTGATCGTGCTGGATGACGAGATTGCCAGTGGTGGCTCAATGATCGAATTGCTACGGCACCTGCGGGCCAGCGGGGCGCGGTCGATCCGCATTGCCTGCACGCATGGCATCTTCGCCGGCAATGCCCTGGAGCGGCTGGCCGCCGAGCCGGGCCTCACCGAGATCATCTGCACCGATACGTTGCCCATCGCTCCCGAGCGCATGGTGGACAAACTGCGGATATTATCGGTGGCGCCGGCGCTGGCCGAGGCCATGCGGCGCATCAATAGCGGAGAATCGGTGAGCGCGCTCTTTCACGATGGCGCCCGGCCGGAGCGGGCAGCGGCCGAATAGGAAACCCCGCGTTAAACCCTTGTCAGGCATAGTGACCGGGTTCAAATCCGGTTCGCCCATGCCCACCCGTCTCAAACGTCCTCCATTCTGGCGCCCGCTGGCGCTGACCGTGGCGTTGCTGGGGTTCCAGGGCTATCTGGGTTTCTCGGCCATCGGCGGGCAGTTCGGCATCGAGAGCCGCGCGCAAATCCTGCTCGATATCGACCAGCTCAAGGCCAAGTCGGCGGCGCTGCAGGCGGAAATCGATGCCTATCGGCATCGCGCCACGCTGATGGATACAAGCCGGCTGGACCCCGATATCATCACCGAGCGGGCGCGGGCGCTGCTGAACATGGCCAATGCCGACGATATCATCGTCATGGTCGATCCGGTGTCGGGTAAACCACTTTCCGGTAAATTTGAAGAATTAGCCACAGATGAGTTAATTCGGCTTATCGAAGCCGATTCAACGCTTTAGCTGGGTTTTTGTGGCGGCGCGGAACATTGCTTTCTGCGCATTGCTTGCACTATGATGCGCAAGTGTGGCCAGATCGGGCCAAGCGGCAAATCCTTTTCGATGCGGAGCGTTCCTCATGGCGCGTAAGGCTGTGGCCACCAAGGCCAAGACGCAATCCAACGTACCCCAATTCACGCCGGAGCAGGATCTGGAAGCCTACCGCGAAATGCTGCTGATCCGGCGCTTCGAGGAAAAGGCAGGCCAGATGTATGGCATGGGCCTGATCGGCGGCTTCTGCCACCTTTATATCGGGCAGGAAGCTGTCGTCACCGGCATCACCATGGCTTCGGAAAAGGGCAAGGATGCCCAGATCACCGGCTACCGCGACCACGGTCACATGCTGGTCATGGGCCTCGACCCCAAGGGCGTCATGGCCGAGCTGACTGGCCGCCAGGGCGGACTTTCCAAGGGGAAAGGTGGCTCGATGCACATGTTCAGCAACGAGCACCGCTTCTATGGCGGCAACGGCATAGTGGGCGCCCAGGTTTCGCTGGGGGCGGGACTGGCCTTCGCCGCGAAATACAAGGGCGACGGGTCGGTTGCGCTGGCCTATTTCGGCGACGGCGCGGCCAACCAGGGCCAGGTCTATGAGAGCTTCAACATGGCCAAGCTGTGGAAGCTGCCGGTCGTGTTCATCATCGAAAACAACAAATACGCCATGGGCACCTCGATCGAGCGCGCCGCGGCGACCACCGATTTCTCGCAGCGTGGCCTCTCCTTCGACATTCCGGGCGAGCAGGTCGACGGCATGGATGTGCGCATGGTCTATGACGCGGCCAAGCGCGCCATCGAACATGCCCGCTCGGGCAAGGGCCCGTTCATCCTTGAAATGCTGACCTATCGTTACCGCGGTCACTCCATGTCCGACCCGGCGAAGTATCGCAGCAAGGATGAAGTGACCAAGTACCGGCAGGAGCGCGACCCGATAGAGCAGGTCAAGGCGCGGCTGATCGAGTCGGGCGCCCAGAGCGAGGAAACGCTCAAGGCCATCGAGAACGACATTCGTGCCATCGTCACCGAAGCGGCCGATTTTGCCACCAATGACCCGGAGCCGGATGCGTCCGAACTCTGGACCGACATCAC
>CBIGSA010000182.1:0-7220 GCA_966192215.1 uncultured Devosia sp.
CCTTCGCCCAGCATGGTGTCGAGCCCGTTGGGCAGGGCATCGGCAAAGCTCGCCACATGCGCGCGTTCGGCGGCGCGGCGGATATCGGCAGGCGAGGCGCCAGGGCGGGCCAGGGCGATATTATGCGCCATGGAACCAGCAAAGATGCGCGGCTTCTGCCCGAGCATGGTGACGCGGGCACGCAGGTCGGGCTCTGGCCACTCCGAGAGTGCACGGTGATCGAGGGTGATTTGGCCCTCGTGAACGCGCAGGCGGGCAATGGCTTCGAGCAAAGTGGATTTGCCGATGCCGCTGGGACCCAGCAGGGCGACGTGTTCGCCGGGGGCCACGGCAAGATCGGCATCGGCGAGGATGACGCGGGAGGCGTCGGGCGTGCGCAGGGTGAGGGCTGTGGCGGTAAGCCCGATGGCGCCTGTCTTTGGACTGGCGATGGCATCGGCCAGCGGCGCAGGGGTGTTGGGCAGTTTGCCGAGCTGCGCCTCGATCTCGCCAATGGCAGCCTTGGCGGCGGCACGGTCGTGATAGTGGGCGGCCAGCAGGCGCAGGGGATTATAGACCTCCGGCGCCATGAGCAGGAGGAACAGCCCGAGTTCCAGCGTCAGCGGGCTCGCGCGCAGGTGCAGATAGTCGATGAAGGTCAGGCCGACATAGAGCGCAATGCCGGCCACGCCCAGGGCGGCGAAGAATTCGAGTACGGCCGAGGACAGGAAGGCGATGCGCAACACCCGCAGGGTGCGACGGCGCAACTCGTCGCTGGCGGCGACGATGCCCGATGTTTCAGCCTCCGCCCGGCCGAAAAGCTTGAGCGTCAGCAGCCCGCGCAGCCGGTCAGCAAAACGGCCGGTGAGCAGGCTCAGCGCCCGGGCCTGCCTCCGGGTAGCGATCTGGGCGCCCCAGCCGGCCAGCGCCATGAAGACCGGGATCAACGGTGCCGTGACGAGAAAGAGCAGGCCCGCCAGCCAGTCGAGCGGCAGGATGATGGCGCCGAAGGCAATGGGCAATATGGCGGCCTGGATCATGGCCGGCAGGTAATGCGCGAAAAAGCCGTCGAGCGCGTCGACCTGGTCGATGATCGCGGCGGAGGCCGCGCCCGATAGCGGTTGTTTTTCGCCGCGTGGCGACCGCGCCAGGAGATGCGAGAAGAGCGTGGTGCGAAGCCGGGTCTTGATGGTCTCTGCAGCCTCTGTGCCGGCACGCTCCCCGAAAGCAGCGAGGAAAGCGCGAGCAAGCAGCAGGAAAAGAACAAGCAGAATGCCGGAAAAAAGGGTGTCCATGCCTGCGCCGGATTCGATGGCGCTGCCCAACACCGCGGCCAGGGCCCATGCCTGCCAGACCAGCAGCGCGCCGCCGCCAAGCGGGGCCATGATGGCCAGCCAGAGCCACGGCCCGCCATGGCGGCGAAGTGCGGAGAGAGCCTTGCCGTTCTGGCGGTCGGTATCGGTAGAAGCCATTGCTGCAGTCTATATCAGGCCTGAGCCAAACCCTTGATCTGAATCAAGGCATGGGCAAGTCTTTTCGGGCATAGAGAGCGCAACGACGGCGCCGACTCGGACGCTGTCAGGCACAAAAGGCAGTACCGCCATGATCGACATGACAGTTGTCGAACTCTCGCGATGGCAATTCGCGGCCACCGCCATGTATCACTTCATCTTCGTGCCGCTGACACTGGGGCTTTCCTTCATGATGGCCATCATGGAAAGCGTCTATGTGATGACTGGGCGCGAGGTATGGCGCAAGGCGACCCTGTTCTGGGGCACTTTGTTCGGCGTCAACTTTGCCATGGGCGTCGCCACCGGCGTGGTGATGGAATTCCAGTTCGGCATGAACTGGAGCTATTACAGCCACTATGTGGGCGACGTGTTCGGCGCGCCGCTGGCCATCGAGGGCCTGATGGCCTTCTTCCTCGAAGCGACCTTCATCGGCCTCTTTTTCTTCGGCTGGGATCGGCTAAGCAAGGTAGGCCACCTGGCGGTGACCTGGCTGGTGGCGCTGGGTGCCAATTTCTCCGCCCTCTGGATCCTCATCGCCAATGGCTGGATGCAGAATCCGGTGGGTGCCAAGTTCAACCCCGATACGATGCGCATGGAAGTCACCGACTTCGTGGCGGTGCTGTTCAACCCGGTGGCGCAGGCCAAGTTCGTGCATACGGTCAGCGCCGGTTATGTCTGCGGCGCGGTGTTCGTCTTCGCCATTTCGGCGCTGTTCCTGGTGCGCGGCCAGCATGTGGAGCTGGCCAAGCGCTCCATGGTGGTCGCGGCCAGCTTCGGCCTGGCCTCGGCTCTGTCGGTCGTCGTGCTGGGGGACGAAAGTGGCTATATCGCCACCGAGCACCAGAAGATGAAGATCGCCGCCATGGAGGCCAGCTATCACACCGAGCCGGCCCCCGCACCCTGGACCATCTTCGCTCTTCCCGGCCCCGATGGTGGCGCGCCCAGCTTTTCCATCCAGGTGCCCTGGGCGGGCGGCATCATCACAACCCGCTCGCTTGACGAGGAACTGCCTGGCATCGAGGAACTGGTCGAGCATGCCGAAACGCGCATTCGCTCAGGCATGATCGCCTACGACGCCCTGCAAGAAATCCGCGCCGATGGCACCAATGCCGAAGCCCGCGCCGTGTTCAACGAGCACTGGACAGATCTGGGTTATGGCCTGCTGCTCAAGCGCTACCGCGAGGATGTCGGTAATGCCACGGACCAGGAAGTGGCGCAGGCCGCCGCCGATACCGTGCCCGGTGTCTGGCCGCTGTTTTGGACCTTCCGCATCATGATGGCGCTGGGCTTCTTCTTCATCGGCTTTTTCGCCCTCTGGTTCTACCGCGCCTCGCGCGGATGGCTCGATACCAACAAGCCTTTGCTCTGGTTCAGTTTCTTCCTGCTGCCGGCACCGTGGATCGCCATCGAAAGCGGCTGGTTCATCGCCGAGTTCGGGCGGCAACCCTGGGTGGTGGAGGGCGTGCTGCCCACCTTCTATGCCGCCTCCGGCCTCAATTTCTGGGACCTGGTCATCTCGCTGAGCTTCTTCGTGACGGTCTACTCGATCCTCTTGGTGATCATGGTCATCCTCATGGTCAAGATCATCAAGGCAGGCCCGCAGGACAAGCTCTTCACCGCCGCCGACGAGGGTGAGGACGGCGACTTCGTGGTCGCCGCGCTGCCGGCCACCCCGGCCAACAAGGAGCTCGGATCATGAGCACCATTCCGCTCGACTACGAAACCCTGCGCCTCGTCTGGTGGCTGCTGCTGGGCGTGTTGCTGATCGGCTTTGCCATCATGGGCGGCCGCGACCTGGGCGTGGGCGCGCTGCTGCCCTTCGCCGCCCGCAGCGATGAGGAGCGGCGCGTGCTGCTCAACCTGGTTGGCCCCACCTGGGAAGGCAACCAGGTCTGGCTGATCCTGGGCGGCGGGGCGATCTTTGCCGCCTTCCCGCCGCTCTATGCCGTCAGTTTCTCCGGCTTCTATCTCGCCATGATCGTGATCCTGCTGGCGCTGATTTTGCGGCCGGTCGGCTTCAAGTTCCGCGGCAAAATCCAGGACGCCAGGTGGCGTGCAGTCTGGGACTGGGCGCTGTTCATCGGGGGTTTCGTCCCCTCGCTGATCTTCGGCGTGGCGGTGGGCAATGTGCTGCTCGGTGCGCCCTTCCATCTCGATGGCACGATGCGCGCTTTCTATACCGGCAGCTTCTTCATGCTGCTCACGCCCTTCGCCCTGCTGTGCGGGCTGGTGAGCCTGGGCATGATCGTGACCCAGGGTGCCGCGGTGATTGCCGGGCGCACGGTCGGGCCGCTGGCTGAACGGGCGCGGACCTATGGCTCACTGGCGGGCATCCTGACCATCCTGCTCTTCGCCCTCGCGGGCGTGTGGATTGCCTTCGGCATCGACGGCTATGCCATTACCAGCGCGGTGGACGGCAGTGCCGCCATCAACCCGCTGGCCAAGAGCGTGGAACTGGCTCGCGGTGGATGGCTGGCCAACTACGGGCTCTATCCCTGGATGATCGCGGCGCCGGTGCTGGGCTTTGCCGGATTGGTGGGCGCGGTGATCGGGTTGCAGGCCCGGTTGCGGCTGGCAACGCTGCTGGCGTCGAGCATTGCCATAACAGGCATCGTTTCGACCGCGGGCCTGTCGCTCTTCCCGTTCCTGCTGCCATCCTCGACCGTGCCGGAGGCGAGCCTGACCCTATGGGATGCCAGCTCGAGCCACCTGACGCTCTTCATCATGCTGCTGGTGACGGTCTTCTTTCTGCCGATCATCCTGCTCTACACCGCCTGGGTCTTCCGGGTGATGCGCGGCACGGTGAGCGCGCAGTCGCTCGAAAAGAACCCCAACGCCTACTAGGAAATAGCTATGTGGTACTTCTCTTGGATCCTGGGCCTGGGCCTTGCCTGTTCCTTCGCCATTCTCAACGCCATGTGGTTCGAGATGCGTGAAGACCGGCGTATCGCCTGCGAAGCGAGCCGGAAGCCGATCCAGCCCTAGCAGCAGGCGAGCCTGCTCCTGGTGCATGGCGCTGACCGAATGGTCAAAAAACGGTTAAGGCCGCCCATGGCGACCTGATCCGTCGTTTTTTACTTGTGAATCAGCGAGTTGTGGCAGGGTTTGGCCGTCATGGAAGCGCTGTTGCCTGAAGCGGACATGAACGATCTGCCTCATTAACTTGCACCCAGTGCATAACGGATGTGCACAGAGTCCATCTTCTAATCACGACCGACTGACTATAGATAAGGGTCATCAAAACGAAGGGGAACCGAAATGAACATCCGTCAGCGCCTTGCCCAGTTTGCTCAGTATCAGCGCACTATGCGCGAACTCAGCGCCCTCGATCAGCGTCAGCTGAACGACCTCGGCATCACCAAGGGCGATATCAAGAACATCGCTCGCGGCGCTCTGGTCCGCTAAGCGGTCCAAGCCGATAATAGACTTGAGATGAAGGCGTCCATCCGGGCGCCTTTTGTCTTTTGCGGCCGCTATTCGTAGATCGTGTAGCGCATGACCTGGCCGGGGCTGAGGACCATGCGCTCATAGGCCTCGCCGCCGGCAAACTCGCCACCACCAACATCCCAGCAGCCTGCCGAGAGGGTGAAGCTGCGCGCACCGCCCGGCGGGATGGAGTCGCCATCGGCCAGACGGTTGAAGCCATAGGTGAAGTTGTCGCAATCGGAAATGACGATGGCATCCAGATAGCCGAAGGTATCGTTGATCACGATCAGCGTGGCGGTCGGTTCGCCCGGACGGATCAGATCGCCCCCGGTTATGCTGCAACCGGTCACCAATGCCGCCATTGCCGCGCTCGCGCCCAGCGCCAGAAACTTGTTCATGTTGCCCCTCCCAAGGATGGAGGCACAATAAGCGCCGCGCTTGGCGCGCCTATCCCCGAACAGGGGTGGTCAGCGAATGAGATCGGCGGCCTTGCCACCCAGCGCCGCGACCAGATCATCAGGCTTCATGCGGATCTGCAAGCCGCGCTGCCCGCCATTGAGGAAGACCTCGTCTTCCAGCGTGGCCAGTTCCTCGACGTAGGTGGGCACCGGTCTACGCTGCCCGAACGGGCTGATGCCCCCCACCTTATAGCCGGTCAGCCGCTCCGCATCCGCGGGCTTCATCATATGGGCCGACTTGCCGCCGAAAGCCGCGGCGAGCTTTTTCATGTTCACTTCTTCGTCCGAAGGGACGACGACGCAGACCGGCTTGCCATCGACCTCGGCCATCAGGGTCTTGAGCACGATGGACGGGGAAACGCCCATGGCCTCCGCCGCCTGCAACCCGACCCGATCCGCGTCGGGATCGTAGTCATAGGTGGCGGTGGCAAAGGCAATGCCGGCTTTGGTGAGAGCGAGCGTGGCGGGCGTGGTCTTGGACATGCCGTCGTTTTAGCCAAAGACGGCGACGGCGCAAAGCGTATCCTCTATCGCCCGCGGCTACCTACATTGTAGTCGGTGGCGCCGATATCGCGCAGCAGATGCGGCGAGGAATGGATCAGGTCGATCGTCGCCTGACGACGGCGACGCGCCGCGCTGAACGGAAGCGGCGCGCTCCAGCGGGGCAGATGAAAAGCGGCAATCAACGGCCGGGCAATGGCATTCATGGCTATAAACAGCCTTATGAGGCTGCCTCCTGCTTTATGTTCCATGCCGTCAAAAATGACTGGTGGGAGGCCGGATTTCCAACTAAAGCTCGATAACAGGGCATAAGGAGATTTAATCCATGGCGACATTGCCGCCATTAGCCGCCGTACGCGCCTTCGAGGCGGTGGCGCGGCATCTGAGCTTTACCAAGGCGGCCGACGAGCTGGGTATGACGCAGGCGGCGGTCAGCTACCAGATCAGGATTCTGGAGGAGCGCGTGGGGGCGCCGCTCTTCCTGCGCAAACCAAGGCAGATCGCGCTGAGCGAGGCCGGGGCGCGGCTGGCGCCCGATGTGGGCACCGCCTTCGAATTGCTGCGCGACGCCTTTGCCGCCTCGCGCGGGCGAGTGGAGGGGCTGCTGAGCATCAGCTCGGTGCCGACCTTTGCCAGCCATTGGCTGGCGGCCAATATCGGCCTGTTCCAGCTCGCCAATCCCGACATCGCCGTGCGCGTGGAAAGCTCGGCGCATCTGGTGGATTTTTCGGGCGAGGAATTCGACGCCGGGATCAGGGCGACCAGCAAGCAGGCGCCGGGACTGGTCTGGCACCTGTTGCTCAGGGCCGAATTCGCACCCATGCTGAGCCCGCGCCTCGTGGAGGAATATGACGTGCGCGAACCGGCCGACCTGTTGCGCGTGCCCCAGATCACGCCCGATGACCCCTGGCTCTGCGCCTGGCTGGAGCTGGCGGGCGTGCCGAGCCCTACGACGCCCGACCGGCCCTTCAGCCGGCTCGGCTCGCAGAATCTCGAAGCTGCGGCGGCCATTGCCGGCCGTGGCGTGGCCATGCTGACGCCGCCCTTCTATGCCGAAGACGTGGCGGCCGGGCGGCTGACGCAACCCTTTCCCATGACCGGCTGGGACGGGCACGGCTATTACTTCGTCTATCCCGAGGCGCGCCGGAACAGCCCCAAGATCAAGGCTTTCCGCGACTGGATCGTGCCGGCGACCGAGCCCCTGCGCGCCGGGCAGGGCTAGAAGATCGCCCGGTCGCGGCTGACGATTTCGCTCAGGAATTCGGCCACCAGCGCCACGCGGCTGATGGCGCGCAGGTCTTCATGCACGACGGTCCAGTAGCTGCGGGTCAGCGTGTGGGCGGGC
>CBIGSA010000183.1:0-7190 GCA_966192215.1 uncultured Devosia sp.
ATGGATGTGCCGATCACCATCGGCATCGCGCTGGCCTTTGCGCTCAGCCTCTACGACACGATCCATTCGGGGCAGGAGGTCTATTACGACGCGACCGTGTCGCTGATCTTCTTCCTGCTGATCGGACGCACGCTCGACCATGTGATGCGCGAACGCGCCCGCACCGCCGTCAAAGGGCTGGCAAGGCTCGCCCCGCGCGGTGCGCTGGTGCTGGGCGACAATGGCAATCCGGAATACCTGCCCTTGCGCGAGATCGCGCCCGGCATGACGATATTGCTGGCCGCGGGCGAACGCGTGCCGGTGGATGCGGTGGTGCTGAGCGGCGCATCGGATCTCGACCGGAGCCTCATCAGCGGGGAAAGCCTGCCAGTGGCAGCCAAGGCGGGTACAAGGCTCGAAGCCGGGGTGCTGAACCTTACCGGACCGCTGGCTATTCGCGCCGAGGCGGCAGAACGGGATTCGACGCTGGCGCAGATGGTGCGGCTGATAGAAGTGGCCGAAAGCGGCCGCAACCGCTATCGCCGCATCGCCGACCGGGCGGCCGAGCTCTATTCGCCTGTCGTGCATCTGGCGGCCTTCGCGGCCTTCCTCTTCTGGATGGCCTTCAATGGCGACCTGCATAGTGCTGTAACCGTCGCCATTGCCGTGCTCATCATCACCTGCCCCTGCGCGCTGGGGCTGGCCGTGCCCATGGTGCAGGTCGTGGCGGCACGGCGCCTATTCGACGCCGGCATCATGGTCAAGGACGGTTCGGCGCTGGAGCGGCTGGCCGAGGTAGACAGCGTGGTCTTCGACAAGACGGGCACCCTGACCATGGGCTCGCCGCAACTACTCGACCTGGGCGATATCGCGCCCGAGGTGCTGGCGCAGGCGGCGGCGCTGGCCGCCCATTCGCGCCACCCCTATTCGCAGGCCATCACCAGGGCCGGTGCGGGTCTCGGCGCCATGCCTGAGTTCACGGAGATCAGCGAATTGCCCGGCTTCGGCGTCGAGGCTCGGCTGGGCGCGGACCGCTATCGGCTTGGCCGCGCCGACTGGGCCCTCCCGGATGCCGACAGCGCTGGCGGCACGGTGCTGAGCCGCAATGGCGTGGCGCTGGCCCGCTTTGCCTTTGCCGACGGCCTGCGCTCGGGCGCGCGCACTGCAGTGGCGGCCCTGCGCGAAGCCGGGCTCGCGATGGAAATCGTCTCGGGCGATACCAGCGCGGCCGTAAAGGCGGTGGCCGACGAACTGCAGATCGCGGACAGCGCCGGCGGCGTATTGCCGGGTGGCAAGGCCGATCGTATCGCGGCCCTGGCTGCGCAGGGCCGCAAGGTGCTGATGGTGGGCGACGGGCTCAACGACGCCCCCGCCCTGATGGCGGCCCATGTCTCCATGGCGCCATCGGGTGCGGCCGATGTCGGACGCAGCGCCGCCGATTTCGTGTTCCTGCATGACGACCTCAGCGCCGTACCATTAGCTTTGGCCGTGGCCCGCGATGCCGGGCGGCTGGTGCGGCAGAATTTTGCGCTCTCGGCGCTCTACAATGCCATCGCCCTGCCCATCGCCATTGCCGGCTATGTCAATCCGTTCATCGCCGCCATCGCCATGTCGCTGTCCTCGATCGTGGTCGTGCTCAATGCGCTGCGGCTGGGTTGGGGCGGCTACCGCTTCTATCGCTGGCCACTGCACCAACCGGCCGTGGTGGCATAGCCATGAGCGATTTCTTCTACCTGATCCCGATTTCGATCGTGCTGGGGGCAATTGGCCTCGTCGTGTTCCTCTGGACCTTGCGCGACGGACAATATGACGACCTCGATGGCGCCGCCGAACGCATTCTCTACGAGGAAGACGAGCCGCGCCGCGAGCCGGAACGGCAGAACTAGACCGAATTCATCAGCGCTCCGGCCGCCAGGCGCGATTGCATCCTGAGCAGCAGCCGCTGGCGCGTCACGCCATCATGGGCCAGCACATCCTTGAGCAGGGACGCCAGCGCATCGCTGACCTCGGCCACGATGGCAGCGCTATGCAGCGGCAAGACGACCAGGGCGCAATCGAGCAGAATATCAGCCAGCCGGTCGATGCTCGCGGCATCTAGCATGCAGATGCACCTGGCCAGCCAGTTTCCATCTACATCGGGGCGCCGTTCGAGAAACAATGTCGCGCGCAGGAAGGCCGCCGTCGCCGCTTCCGCCGCTTCCCACTGATTGCCCACCAGCCTGTCCATGGCCGGGCGCAGGGTCGGGTCGCGCCGCACCCGCTCGCTGAACGCGATCACCAGGGCGGCGAGGTCGGTCTCCTCGAAATAGACGGAGGACGCAAAGGGCATGGATCGTGGCGGCTGGCTGGCTTGTGTTTTGCCTACTCTAGCCTGACAAACCATATCGAAGTTGATCGCGGTCAAACGACGGGCAGTTTGTCCTGCTATGGTGGCGGCGATAACAGGCGTCCGGGAGCGCGATCATGGTGCCGCACAGCCGGATGGAACAATTTGAGCAGAATTATCAGCGGCTGCTCGACCTTTGCGACGCACTGGAGGTGATTGCCGACAGCCTGCCGCATCCGGATACGCGCCTGTGCCTTGCCACGGCCGATGCGCTCGAGCCGCTGGTCGAAGAAATCCATAGCCTGGAGGAATCCGCGCTCTTTCCGGTGCTGATGGCATCGGGCCGGCCCGAACTGGAGCAGATCGTGGTCCGGCTGCGGCAGGAGCATGTGACCGATAGCGGCACTGCGGGCGAAGTGAGCGAAGCGCTGCATGCCCTAGTCGCCGGCCAGTCGCCCCTGTCGCCAGATGCTGTGGGCTACCTGCTGCGCGCCTTTTTCGACAGCATGCGCCGCCATGCGCATAGCGAAACCGAACTGCTCCGGCTGTTCCTGCCCAATGCCGGAAGGACGATCAATTGATCGCGTTTCTGCTCGCGCTGGCGCTTTTCCTGGCACTGCATATGGTACCCGCCATCCCCGCCTTGCGGGCCAGGCTGGTCGCGGCGATGGGACGCCGGACCTATCTCATTGTCTATTCGCTGGTCTCGCTGCTGACGCTCACTTGGCTGGTCCATGTGACTTTGCAGCTCGATTTCGTGCCGCTCTGGGACCCGGCGCCCTGGCAGGCCTGGTTCCCGCTTGTGCTGACGCCGCTCGCACTGGTCCTGCTGCTGGCAGGCCTGGCCAGTCCCAACCCGGCCTCGATCACCCTGCGCAAGCCCGACCTCAAGCCGGGCGCCATCACCACTGTGACCCGCCACCCGGCGCTGTGGGGCTTCGCCCTCTGGGCCGGCGGCCATCTGGTGCCCAATGGCGATCTGCGCAGCTTCCTGTTGTTCGGCGCATTACTGGCCTTTGCCCTGCTCGGCATGGTCATCACCGATCGCCGCGCGCGCCGCAGGCTGGGAACGCACTGGGCGGACATTGCCCGCACGACATCGGCCCTGCCCTTCGCCGCCGTGCTGGCAGGCAGGACGCAACCACGCTTCGACGCGGCACTGGCCATGGCCATTCTCGTCAGCGCCGCGCTCACCGCCTGGCTGTTGCTGGGCGGGCATGCCGTGCTGTTCGGGGCCGATCCATTGGCGATGGCGACAGCATGAAGCCCGATCTCATCGAGCGCTATTCGGCCCCCGTGCCGCGCTATACGAGCTACCCCACGGCGCCGCATTTCCATGCCGGCATCACGCCGGACATCTATGCGCGCTGGCTGGGCGAAGTGCCCGAAGCGGCGACCATCTCGCTCTATCTCCACATACCCTATTGCGACCGGCTGTGCTGGTTCTGCGGCTGCCACACCAAGCATACGCTCCGCTATGAACCCATCGCGCAATATCTGCTGGCGCTCTATGCCGAGATCGACTGGGTCGCTGCGCGGCTGAGCGGGCGCGGCAGGGTAACCGCCATCCATCTCGGCGGCGGCTCGCCCACCATGCTCTCGGCCGAGGACATGGCGGCGCTAAAGGCCCGGCTGGCGGTTCGCTTCACCATCGCTGGCGATGCCGAAATCAGTATCGAAATCGACCCCAATGACCTGGGCGAAGACCGCTTCGATGCCATGGCCGCTTTCGGGCTGACCCGGGCCAGCGTCGGCGTGCAGGATTTCGATCCACGGGTGCAGAAAGCCATCAACCGCATCCAGACTTTCGCACAGACCCAGCACGTCATCGACCAGGTGCGGGCACGGGGCGTGCATTCGGTCAATGTCGATGTGCTATACGGCCTGCCCTACCAGACGCTCGAGACGATCGAAGCGACGATTGGGCAGGTGCTGTCGCTGCGTCCAGACCGCACGGCCTTGTTCGGCTATGCCCATGTGCCCTGGATGAAAAAGCACCAGCAGATGATCCCCGATGCAGCCCTGCCGGGCATTCATGCGCGCTTTGCCCAGTCCCAGCTTGCGGCAAGCCTGCTCGATGCTTGTGGTTTGCATCCCATCGGCTTCGATCACTTCGCACGGGAGAGCGACAGCCTCGCCATCGCCAACCGGACCGGCAGGCTGCGGCGCAATTTCCAGGGCTATACCGACGACCGCGCGGACCTGCTGATCGGGCTGGGCGCCTCGGCCATCGGGCAATTGCCGCAAGGCTATGTGCAGAACATCACGCCCACGGGCGAATACCAGAAAGCGGTTCTGGCCGGTGGTGGCGCCACGGCGCGCGGCTTCGCCCTCACGCCAACCGACCGGCTGCATGGCTTTGCCATCGAGGCCCTGCTGTGCCGCTTTGCCCTGACGCGGCAGGAGTTGCTGGCTTTTGGCACTGCTGGTGCGGCGCTGTTCGAGATGGCACGGGCCATTGCGGCGGCGGACGAGGACGGGCTGACCACGGCCGATGCGGATAGCTTCAGCGTGACCCCGCGCGGCCGGCCCTTCGTGCGGGCCATTGCGGCAAAATTCGACACCTATCTGAACCAGGGCGCGGCGCGCCACTCGCTGGCCATCTAGCCCCGCCACTCCCGCGCGAGCGGCGCCACGGGCAGGCCGAGCAGGTCTATGGCGCGCGCCGCGAGCTGGTCGATGATCTCGGCCACGCTTTGCGGGCAATGGTAGAAGGCCGGCACCGGCGGCATGACCACTGCGCCCATTTCGGTGACGGCGACCATATTGCGCAAATGACCCAGATGCAGCGGCGTCTCGCGCGCCACCAGCACCAGCCGGCGCCGCTCCTTGAGATGCACATCGGCCGCCCGGATGATGAGATTGTCGGCAATGCCCGAAGCGATGGCGGCCAGCGAATGCATCGAGCAGGGCACGACCAGCATCCCGGCCGAGCCGAAGGAGCCGCTGGCAATGGTGGCGCCGATATTGTCGATCGGATGAACCACATGGGCCAGGGCGCGGAGTCTGGCGGCGGCATTGGGCCCCACTTCATGCGCCAGGGTCCGCTCGGCCGCCGGAGACAGCACGAGATGGGTTTCCACATCGGGCAGTGCATGCAGCAATTCGGCGGCCCGCAACCCGATGGCGGCGCCGGACGCCCCGGTCATGGCAAGGACCACGCGCATCATGGAAGGCCCAGCTCGTGCCAGATGGCGTCCACGCGCGCCGTCACATCGGGCGTCATGGCCAATACCCTGCCCCACTCGCGGCGCGTTTCGGGGCCGAGCTTGTTGGTGGCATCGAGCCCCAGCTTGCCGCCCAGGCCCGGGCTGGGCGAGGCAAAATCGAGATAGTCGATGGGCGTATCGGGCACGACGACCAGGTCCCGCGGCGCATCGAACCGCGTGGCCAGCGCCCACATGACGTCGTCCCATTGGCGGATGTCGATATCGCCATCCACCACGATGATGAGCTTGGTATAGCTGAACTGCGGCAGCATGGACCACAGGCCCAGCATCAGCCGCCGCGCCTGGCCGGGATAGCGTTTGTCGATGGAGACGACCATGGCGCGATAGGAACAGGCCTCGGGCGGCAGCCAGAGGTCGATGATTTCAGGAAATTGCCGGCGGGCCAGCGGCGCGAAGAGCGGCGTCATTGCCTCGCCCAGGCGGGACGGCTCATCGGGCGGGCGGCCGGTATAGGTCGAGAGATAAATGGGCTTGTCGCGCATGGTGATGGCGCTGAGCGTCATCACCGGGAAGGGCTCGACGCTGTTGTAATAGCCGGTGTGATCGCCATAGGGCCCCTCGGGTGCGGTCTCGCTGGCCGAGACATGACCTTCAAGCACGATTTCGGCGTGAGCCGGCACAGGCAGCGGCACGGTCTTGCCGGTGGCGACTTCTGTGCGGCGGCGGCGCAGCACACCGGCAAAGCCCAGCTCGCTCATGCCCTCGGGCAGCGGCATGACCGCGGCAAGAATGGTGGCCGGATCGGCGCCGATGGCCACGGCGACCGGCATGTCGCGCCCCAGCTTCTGCCACATGCGATGGTGCCGCGCGCCGCCGCGATGGGCCAGCCAGCGCATGATGACACGGTTGGATCCCAGCACCTGCATGCGATAGATGCCGACATTGATGTCCTGGGGATCGTCGGGGGCGCTGGTAATGACCAGCGGCCAGGTGATGAGTGGCGCCGGCTCGCCCGGCCAGCACCACTGAATGGGCAGGCGACCGAGGTCCACCGCATCGCCTGTCAGCACCCGGCTTTGGCTGGGCGCGCGATCCATGCGCCGCAACCGCATGTTGAGCGCGCTCGACAGCAGCGAGCGCTGCTGCCACGCCTGCTTCAGGCCGCGCGGTGGGCGCGGATGGCGCAGGTCGGCCAGCGCCTCGCCCAGTTCAGGCATGGCATCGGGGGCGATGCCCATGCCCCAGGCGATGCGCTCCTGCGTGCCGAAAAGATTGACCAGCATGGGCATCTCGCCCGCGCGCCCCGCCGCATCGACCGGCTGTTCGATCAGCAAAGCCGAGCCGCCGGCCTGCAGCACGCGGCGATGGATTTCGGTGACGTCATGGACAAGGCTCACAGGCCTTTTGATCCGGTGCAGCCGCCCGCGCCGCTCCAGCGCATCCAGGAAGCCGCGCAGGTCCATGGCGGGGGGAAAGGCGCTTTCGGGCAGGAGGGCTTTGCTCATGCGCGCGACGATAGGGGCTCGGCCTGTGCAGTCCTTGCGCCAGCGCAAAGTATTGGCGGCCGGAGCAGCCTAGCCTGAGCGTGTCGCAACCTGCCGGAGACCCCGGATGATACTGCCCAAAGCCCTGTCGCAGCCGATCAACCGCCTGCCCTTGCCTGTCGTCCAGCAGGGCGCGCGCCTGGTGTTCAACCAGATGCTGCGCCAGCACCC
>CBIGSA010000184.1:0-7185 GCA_966192215.1 uncultured Devosia sp.
CGAAATCGCCCGCAGCGGCATCTGAACCTTTCTTCAACTTCGCGGGCCTACCCTTCCTCAGGACCGTCTTTGACGAGACGCCGCCGCAACGTGTGCTGACCCCGCTGCAGAAGCGCGGCAAGGCACTCGCCGACCGGTTGCGCTCGAAAGGCAAGGAGCGGGGCGGGATGGAGACGATGGCTGGACCGCGGATCGGCGTGGCGCTGGGCGGCGGCTCGGCACGGGGCCTGACGCATATACCCTATATCGAGGCGATGGACGAGCTGGGGCTGAAGCCCTCGGTGATTTCGGGCACGTCCATCGGCGCGCTGATCGGCTCGGGCTGGGCGGCCGGCATGACGGGCAAGGAACTGCGCGAGCATTCCTACCAGGTGCTGGGCACGATGCGCACCATCGCCACCAAGCTGTGGGCGACGCAAATCCGTGGCATCAGCGGAATATTGAAGAACGGCATTTCGATGCAGCTCGATGCGACCAGTATCGTCGATACGTTCACGCCGGCGAACTTTCCGCTCGAATTCAAGGATCTCAAGATCCCGCTCTATGTGGTGGCGACCGATTTCCAGAGCTGGCACCAGGTGGTGTTCAATTCGGGCCTGCTGCGGCCGGCCATCGCCGGGTCCATCGCCATTCCGAGCCTGTTCAAGCCGGTGGTCTATGCCAACCACATCCTGGTGGATGGCGGGGTGGTCAATCCGCTGCCGCTGGACCAGGCCGATATCGACACCGACTTCCTTGTCGGCATCGACGTCAATGGCGATCCTTCGGAAGGCATTACCAAGACCGACCACAAGGCGCTCGACATCTGGTTCGGCTCGGCCCAGATCATGATGCATTCGCTGACCGCGCATATGATGGCGGCCTATCCGCCGGATATCTATGTGCGGCCGCATGTGGCGGCGTTCGGGGCGCTGGAATTCTGGCGGGTGCGCGAAATCGTGGCGCATGCCGAGGTGGAAAAGGAGCGCTTCAAGCGCATCCTGGCCGACAAGGTGGAGGCCTATATCGCCGGCAAGGTGCCGGTGGTGGACAGCAATCCGGACTAAGGCTTGTCGAATCCGCTGCCATGGGCTCGACTGGGCGCATGAAGGACAGGCTGGTCATCGCCCGCTGCCTATGCGGCCAGGTGGAAATCGAGGCGTGGGGCAAGCCGATTGCCAGCGTGACCTGCCATTGCGACGACTGCCAGGCGGCGGGGCTGGCGCTGGCCGCCCTGCCCGATGCACCGGTGCTGCTCGACGCGGCCGGGGGCACGGGCAATGTGCTTTATCGCAAGGACCGGGTGCAGGTGGCCAAGGGCGGGCATCTGCTGGAGGCGCACAAGCTGAGGCCGGAGAGCAAGACCAGCCGCATGGTGGCGAAGTGCTGCAATGCGCCCATGGCCGTGACCTTTGACGATGCGCGGCACTGGGTGCCGCTCTACAGGGACCGGATGGAAGGCGCGGTGCCGGAGGTGCAGTGGCGTATCTGCACGAAATTCGCGCCGCCGGGCGTGGCCATGCCGGATGCCGTGCCGACGCATGACATGTATCCGTTTGGGATGATGGCGGGGCTGGCGCTATCGGCTGTGGCGATGCTGGTGGAGCGTTAGCGTAGCTTGCGGAAGAAGTCGCGCAACAGGGTTTCGGCGCGGCTGGCGCCGAGGCCGGAGATGACTTCGGGTGCGTGGTGGCAGGTGGGCTGCGCGAAGAGGCGAATGCCGTTTTCCACGGCGCCGGCCTTGCTGTCCTCGGCGGCGAAATAGAGGCGGCGCAGACGGGCATGCGCGATGGCGCCGGCGCACATGGCACAGGGCTCGAGCGTGACATAGAGATCGCAGCCATCGAGCCGGCCGGTGCCGCGTTTGGCCAGCGCCGTCCGGATGGCCAGCATTTCGGCATGGGCGGTGGGATCGCCCAGGGCCTTCATGCGGTTGCGCTCGGCGGCGAGGACCATGTCGCCTTCCATGACCACGGCGCCGACCGGGGCTTCGCCATTGATGGCAGCCTCTTCGGCGAGGGACAAAGCGAGGTCCATGGGGGATTGGCGGGTCACGGCAGGTACTCGTCGGCAGGAATCTTGCGCTTGAGCGCTTTGAGCTCGGCTTCGGTCCAGCCGGGCGGCTGGGTTACCTCGACCCAGGCATCGATGTAGTCGCGCGGGGCATAGACATGGCCGTAGCCGATAGGCGAGGTCTGCGCCAGCGCCATGTCGAGCGCCAGTTGCAGGAAGGTGACCACCGGATACCAGTTGAGAGCGGGCGACACGTCGGGGCCGCGCGGCTCATCGAGCCAGGCCGGACGGCGCCAATCGGCCCCGGTATCGAAGAAGACGATGGGATCGCTGGCATATTGCAGGAAAACGGTGCGCATCGGCCCCCAGGGAATGTCCGGCCAATCGGCGGTGCCGGACTGGTTGAGGAAACGGATGGCCGTGTCATTGCCGAAGCGCGGCAGCCAGGCCGGCGTGCCGGGCTGGCGATTGGTGGTGGCCCAGCTCCAGATGGCGCTGGAAAAGGGCGGGCCGGCCCAGAGCGCGCCCTGGAAGGGATCGCCCAGCACATCATAGAGCTGGGCGGAGGCCTGCGACGCAAGGGCGCCCAGGCTGAGACCATGCAGGTAAAGGCGCGGCCGATCGGTCGGCGACAATTGCGTCCAATGGTCATAGACCGCCTGGAACAGAGCCTGGGCAGTGTCGCTGCCATAATCGGGCTCGACCAGCAGGGAGAGCCAGGAGGTGAGATAGGAATATTGCACCGCTACGGTCGCAACGTCGCCGCCATGGAGATATTCCAGCGTATCGATGGCCGCGCGATCGACCCAGCCGGTGCCGACCGGCATGACCAGGACCAGCACCGAGCGATCAAAGGCGCCGATGCGCAGCATTTCGGCCAAAGCCAGTTCGGCCCGTTCCGCAACCGTTTCTGCCGAGCGCAGGCCAACATAGGTGCGCAGGGGCTCGATGGCCGGCTTGCCCGTCATGGCCGTTATGGCTGACGCATCGGGGCCGCTCTGCACATAGATGCGGGCATCGCGCCCAATGGTGTTCCAGGGGATCAGCGAGGCACTGCTGCCGGTCTGGCTGGGCCTTGTGGGCGCACCGCCCTGGTCGGACACGACGGCATCGAGCCGCTCATAGAAGCCATCGGCGGCACGCAGGGCGCTACGCAGCACGACGCCATTGAACAGCAGCGCCAGGACGGCGCCCACCAGCACGGCGCTGAGCAGCATGGCAGCGCGCGGCGGCACATAGGGTGGCAGCCTCCGCCAGACGAAGCGCACCAGCATGACCAGCAATTTGCCGGCCAGCATGAGCAACAAAGCGATGGGGAAGGCAGTGGCGGCGATCAGCAGGGGCTGGCTGGTATGTACCGGTTCCATGCCCATGACTGATCGCACCGAATTCTGCCAGCCATTGGCATTGCCCAGGGCAATGCCGACCACCACGAGGCAGGCCAGCGCAATAAGGAAGCCGAGCAGGCGCGTGACCCGCCCGGGCGGTACGCGCAGGCCGAGAAAACCCCAGGTCCAGTGGGCGAGATTGCCGATGCCATAGCCCACGGCAAAGCTGCAGCCGGAAAGGATGCCCTGCACCAGTTCGGTGCGCGGCAGCAGCGAGGGCGTGAGCGAAAGGGCGAAGAGCACCGAGCCGAGCAGCAGGCCGGGTGGCGAGAAATGGTAGGCCACCATGTCCCAGCCCGCATTGGCGCGGCCGGCCAGGGCATGCCAGCGCGATGTGCGCAGTTCGGTCATAGTGTTAGGTGAACCGGGCAAGGGGGATTGGTCAATCGGGGTTGGGGTGGGGGCGATGTTTTGTGGGGTACCCTCCCAACCTCCCCCTGACAGGGGGAGGAGCCCGGGCTGTGGGTTGGGCAAGATCGTGCCAGACACTCGATCTGTTCCTCCCCTATCAGGGAAGGTTGGGAGGGGGTATTTCACCGGTCATGCAAATCCGGGTCCAAAACCGGCTACCCCTGCCCTATATTGCCGGCAGGAGAATCGCCCTTGCCCATCCGCCAGCTTCCAGAAGACCTGATCAACCGCATCGCTGCCGGCGAGGTGGTGGAGCGGCCCAGCAGCGTGGTCAAGGAACTGGTGGAAAATGCCATCGACGCGGGGGCCAGCCGGGTGATGGTGACCACGGCCGCGGGCGGCAAGGGGCTGATCCGCATCGAGGATGACGGGCACGGCATGGACCGGGCCGACCTGGTGTTGTCGGTGGAGCGGCATGCGACGTCCAAGCTGGGCGAAGACGATCTCGACGATATCAGGACGCTGGGCTTTCGCGGCGAGGCCCTGGCCTCGATCGGGTCGGTGGCAGAGCTGAGCATTGCTTCGCGGACGGCAGAGGCGGAAAGCGGGCTCAGGATCGAGGTGCATAACGGCCTGCGGTCGGGGCCGGTACCCCAGGCGATGAACCGGGGCACAATCGTGGAGGTGAAGAACCTCTTTGCCAACGTGCCGGCGCGGCTCAAATTCCTGAAGACTGACCGGGCCGAGGCCGGGGCCATCACCGATGTGGTCAAGCGGCTGGCCATGGCCAATCCATCGGTGCATTTCGTGCTCAGTGGCAGCGACCGCACGGCGAGCAACTGGCCGGCGGTAACCGGCGCCGGGGCACTGCAGGCGCGGCTGGGCCAGGTGATCGGGGACGATTTTGCACGCAATGCCGTGACGCTGGCGACGAGCCGGCATGGCGTGGTGGTGGCGGGACTGGCCGGGCTGCCGACCTATACGCGGGCCAATTCGCTGAGCCAGTTCTATTTCGTCAATGGCCGCTCGGTGAAGGACAAAGTTCTGGTGGGTGCCGTGCGGGCGGCCTATGCCGACTATGTGTTCCGCGACCGGTTTCCGGTGGTGGCGCTCTACATCGCCATCGACCCCGGTGAGGTGGATGTCAACGTGCATCCGGCCAAGGCCGAATTGCGCTTCCGCGATGCCGGAGCGGTGCGCGGCGCGGTGATCCGCGCCATCGGGGAAGCGCTGGCGGCGGCCGGGTTCAAGGCTTCGGGCACGGTGGCCGAGGATGTGCTGGAGGCGTTCACGGCGCCGGCTTATGCTTCCCCCGCACCGGCCCCAGCCCCGACCTGGCGGGCCGAGACCGTGGCGCCGTTTGCCGGTTATGAGCGGGCGGGCGCTGGCAATGCCAATCCGTTTGCGCCGGATTTCCGGCAGGACACGCTTGCGGGGCTGCGCGAGCCCAGCGCGCGGGTGGAGCCGGAGGCGGCGCCTGAACTGGTGGAGTTTCCGCTAGGCACGGCGCGGGCGCAGATGTTCGACAATTTCATCATCGCGCAGAATGGCGAAGGCCTGCTGCTGGTGGACCAGCACGCGGCGCATGAGCGGCTGGTCTATGAGCGGTTCAAGGCGCAATTGGCCTCCGGTCCGGTGCCCAGCCAGGCGCAGCTGATTCCGCTGGTGGTGGAACTGCCGGAGGAGGATTGCGCGCGGCTGGAAGAGGCCGCAGCGGAACTGGAGCGGTTCGGGCTTTACCTCGAACGGTTCGGGCCGCGGGCCGTGGCTGTGCGCGAAACGCCGGCTTTGCTGGGCAATTCGGATATTGGGGGGCTAGTGCGCGACGTGGCGGACGGGCTAGCGGAATGGGAGAGCATCGCGGCGGTGAGCGACCGGATGGAGGCCATCATCGCGCGCATGGCCTGCCATGGCTCGGTGCGTTCGGGGCGGCGGCTGCGGGTCGATGAGATGAATGCGCTGCTGCGCGACATGGAGGCGACGCCCCATTCGGGCCAATGCATCCATGGGCGGCCGACCTATGTCGAGCTCAAGAAGAAGGATATCGAGCGGTTGTTTGGGCGGAGTCGGTGACCCAACAAAATCTCTCAATCTCGATTCTGGTCACTGGAAGATAGGGAACATCGTCAATGCAGACAGCCATCATATTTGATTGCGAGTTTTTGTGCCTAGAAGGATCACAGCGCCGTTTCTGGTGTGCTGCGCATGACCCTGACCCGGTGATCGCACAGATCGGTTCTGTCAAGCTGGGCCTTGCCGGCGATTACCCCATAATCGAGACTTTCCGCCAGTTCGTGACGCCAGTTGACCGGCATGGGCAGCGCTATGAACTCGACCCCTTCTTTACCCAGCTAACCGGCATTACGGAGCAGAACATTGCTCAAGAAGGCATACCAATAAACGATGCACTCATCGCTTTTGACACATTTTCCGATGGTGCCACCTGCTGGTCGTGGGGCAAGGATGAACTAAACATGGTGGCGATCAGCTGTTATGTCGCCGGGGTTCCCAATCCCATACCAGCTAATAGGTTCGACAATGCGGTCAAGCTCGTGTTGGCTGCCGGCATGCCCGTCGAGGACATCGCCCGGACTCCAAGCAACAAGCTGGTGGAATATTACGGAGTTGAGCATCCGCCACTTCGCGGGCATGATGCGCTTGATGACGCTCTTTCTGTATCATATGCGATGCAGCATCTACTGCGGGCAGGGCAGCTGACGCCGATGGCTTTTGGTGTCTAGCGAAGGCAAAATGACCATGGCTATCAGGATCATGCAGCCGGTTCATCCGGGTGAATATCTGCGCGAGGAATTGCTGGAGCCATTGGAGCTGACGCCCTATGCGCTCGCGGCGCGGCTTGGCGTGCCACGGACACGGATCGAGCGGCTGGTGCGGGGGGAAACGGGGGTAACACCCGACACGGCGCTGCGGCTGGGACGGTTCTTTTCGATGACGCCGGAATTCTGGATCAATATGCAGGGGCTATATGACCTGACGCTGGCCGAGGCGCAGGCGGATGAGGCGCTGAAGTCGATCGAGCCGATGGTGTTGCCGGCGGCTTGAGGTTTCGTTGGATACCCCCACCCAGCCACCCCCAGATAGGGGGGGGGACAGATCGGGGATTCAGCAGCATTGTGCCGCACCCACGGCGCGGCACCTCCCCCGCCAGGGGGAGGTTGGGAGGAGGTATCCCCCTACTGAAACACGCTGGCGCCGCGGTCCGCGACACCCACCAGGCTCCTGAACCCCGCGAAGAGTTCGCGGCCCATGCCGTGATGCTGGGGGCGGAGGTCTTCGGTGGCGGGGGTGCGGGAGAGGAATTCGCGTTCGTCGCCGAGGAAGGTGAGCGTTCCTTCATTGGCGTCGAGGCGGATCATGTCGCCGTCGCGGATCTTGGAGATGGGGCCGCCATCGACGGCTTCGGGGGTCATGTGGATGGCGGCGGGGACCTTGC
>CBIGSA010000185.1:0-7183 GCA_966192215.1 uncultured Devosia sp.
GTGGCGATCATAGAGCTCGTCGATCACCTCGGCCACTTCCTCGCCCTTGGGCGTCAGCTTGATGCGGACCGAGCGGCGGTCGGAGCGGGAGCGCTCCTGGAAGATGTAGCCGGTTTCGACCAGCTTCTTGAGATTGTAGGAGACATTGCTGCCCAGATAGTAGCCGCGCGAACGCAGTTCGCCGGCGGTGAGTTCGGCATCGCCGATGTTGAACATCAGCAAGGCTTGGACCGGGTTGATATCGTCCCACCCCATGCGGTCGAACTCATCCTTGATGAGATCGAGCAGGCGGCGGTGGAGACGTTCCACACGGGAAACCGCTTCCAGATAGAGCGGCTTCAGGCTCTGCGGACGTTCCGGGACGATAGCCTCGGCTGCGTTGGATTTGATTGCCATTTGTGCCTCACTGTTTTGCAGTCTGTGCGATTTTTCGCATCTCATGAGGCCAAACTACGGCGTGCGGACTAAGATCGCCCTAAGCGACGTGATTAAGCACATCTTACTGGAAAACAATGAGAATTTGGCTTTATTCTTCGTTACACCAGTGCATAAATTTGTAACCTTACGAGGGTGTGAAGAGCGGCGGGGCCGCCCTTCACCTACCAGCGTCAGGCCGTGGCGCGGGCGCCGGCCAACTTGAGCGCGAGAACGCCGGTCACCGCAATCCCCTGCCCGGCAAGCATAGTCAGGCCAATGGGGCTGAGGCTGGCCATATGCGACGCAAGCAATGCAATGCTGCCCAGAATCCAGGCGGCGTCCCCGGCGATGTTGCCGCGAACGACGCCCTGTGCCGGATGCCGAGTGCGCGCTATCCAGGCATTGAACGCCGCCCATGGCAGGAGCAGCAGGCCGATGGTCCAGAGGAAGCCCGCAGGCAAGCTCCAGCCGGCCAGGTGGGTCAGCGGTTCGGCCAGAACCAGTAGCGCGATCCCCATGCAGGCCGATGCGACGGCGTCAACGCCGTAGACGAGATGGGGATCGAGGCGGGGTCGGGTTTGGGTCAGTGTCATCATGACGGCGCTCCGTGTTCGGGTTAGGACGTCGTGACACTGAAACCGGCAGGTCATGATCTCAATTACGTGCGAGGTAATGGAATAGTGCCGCCGCCCGTTCCATGGTGCGGTGAATGGAGGGGTCGACGATGTTCAGCACAATGCTCCGGGAATGGCGCGGCTTGCGCGGCATGAGCCAGCTCGACCTGGCGATGAGCGCCGATGTGTCGACGCGGCATGTGTCCTTCATTGAGTCGGAGCGCTCGCGGCCCAGCGCCGAGATGGTGCTGCGGCTGGCCGAGGCGCTGGACCTGCCGCTGCGTGAGCGTAACGCCATGCTGGTCGCGGCAGGGTTCGCCCCGCAATTCGGCGACAGCGACTGGCACAGCGAAGCCATGGCAGATGTGCGTCGGGCGGCAGCGCTGTTGCTCAAGGCCCACGAACCCTATCCCGCCATCGTGCTCGATGTGGCTTTCAACATACTCGATGCCAACCCGCCCGCCCTGGGGATGATCGGTGTCAGCAAGGAAGCGCTGGGCCAGGTCAACCTGGTGGACCTTGTCTACATGCCTGGTCCGGTGCGCGACTCCATCGTCAACTGGACCGACGTCGCCGAATATCTGCTGCATCGCATGCGCGAAGGGGTGCGGCGCCACGGGCCGCAGTCGGCCATGGGCGCGGTGCTGCGACGGGCGATGGCGCAGCCGCGGGCCGCCGAACTTTCCACCGTGCGCGGCCATTGGGGCGGCGCGGTGCTGCTGCCACTGGAATTCCGGCGCAATGGTGAGTTGACGCGCTGGTTCACCACGGTCACCAGCTTCGGCGCGCCGCAAGACGCCATGGCCGAGGAAATCACCATCGAGCAGTTTCACCCTAACGCCGGTTAGTCGGCAGCGCGGGCCCGGTTGAGGCGGATGGACAACACGAAGATGACTGTTATCGAGGCGAGTAGCACCAGCCGGACGGCAAAACCGAAGGCGGTCATGCGCACATCGGGATTGCCCAGCAGGTAGAGCGCCAGCTCGACCCCTGTCGCGCCAACAAGCAGCACCGCACCCCAGCTCGCCTTGATCCACAGCCCCACCGCGGCAAAGAGCCGGGCCAGCGCGAACACAGCCAGGTAGACGAAGCCGGTCATGCCCATGGTGGCGATGGGGCTGACGTCGCCCAGATTGACGCCGAGCAGGCGTGCGGCATCGTTGAGTCCCAGCAGCAGGCTGATGATGGCGACGATGCGGATATAGATAGCGATGGGCGGGGCACTGAAATCCATGCCGGTTTTCTATCCGGCGCGGACTGATGCGACAAGCCGGAGCTTGGACGGCGCGAACAGCGCTGCTAAACGGGAGCGCGAAGACAAGGAGCCCGCGATGTCCGATACCTGGCAGAAGCACGACATGGCCTTTCTCGGCGGACGCCGGCTACGTCGGACGCGCCGTACAGCCTGGAGCCGCGCCATGGTACGCGAAACCAGCCTTGCGCCATCCGACCTGATCTGGCCCCTCTTCGTCATCGAGGGGCAGAACGAGAAGACGCAGATCCGCACCATGCCCGGCGTAGAGCGCCTGAGCGTGGACCTGTGCGTCGAGGCCGCAAAAGCGGCGCGCGATGCGGGCATTCCGGCGCTGGCCCTGTTCCCCAATACACCGGACCATCTGCGCAGCGAGAATGGGGCCGAGGCCTATAACCCCGACAATCTGATGTGCCGGGCGCTGTCGGCCATCAAGAGCGCTGTACCTGAAGTGGGGCTCATCGCCGATGTGGCGCTGGACGAATATTCCAGCGACGGCCAGGACGGGCTGGTGCGCGACGGGGAAATCCTCAACGACGAGACCGTTGAGGTAATGATCCGCTCGGCGCTGGTGCAGAGCAAGGCAGGCGCCGACATCATCGCCCCCTCGGACATGATGGATGGCCGCGTCGGCGCTATCCGCGCGGCGCTTGATGACGAGGGGCATGAGCAGGTCCAGATCATGGCCTATGCCGCCAAATATGCATCCTACTACTACGGCCCGTTCCGCGAAGCGGTGGGCTCGGGCAGCCGGCTCAAGGGCGACAAGCGCACCTACCAGATGGACTATGCCAATTCCGACGAGGCGATGCGGGAGATCGAGCAGGACATTGCCGAAGGCGCTGACAGCGTGATGGTCAAGCCCGGCCTGCCCTATCTCGACATCGTCCGCAGGGCGCGGGACAGCTTCAACATTCCCATCTATGCCTATCAGGTGAGCGGGGAATACGCGATGATCGAGATGGCCGCCGCAGCCGGCGCCATCGACCGCAAGGGGGCGATCCTCGAAAGCCTCGCCGCCTTCAAGCGAGCCGGGGCGAATGGCGTGCTCACCTATTTCGCGCTGGAAGTGGCGCGGGAGCTGGGACGCTAACGGCGAAGGGGCACATTTTTGTGGCCATGCCCTTGCACCACGCCTTGTCGGTGACAATGTTTTGCGCATGGACCAGAACCGACCCGCCCTGCCCGACCCCGCTACGGCCCCCGAATTGTTCGAGGGCGTGCTGACACGCCGCGTCGCGGCCTTCTTCATCGATCTCGTCATTATGGCATTGATGATCCTCAGCTTCGCCCTGGTTGGTTTCATCGCCGGCTTCCTGACCTTTGGCCTGGCCTGGGTGGCGCTCATCTTCGTCATCCCCGCAACCATCGTGCTCTATTACGGCGCGACGCTCGGCTCGCCCAGGCGCGCCACGGCGGGCATGCAGATGATGGATATCGTGTTGACGCCGACGCGCGGGCAGCCGCTCGATGGGTGGATGGCGATCATCCATGCCGCCGTCTTCTGGCTGACGACCTGGATTTCCTGGCCGCTGTCGCTGCTCTTCGCGCTGTTCACGCCGCGCCGGCAGATGATTCACGACCTGGTGACGGGTACGCTGATGGTGCGCCGCTCGCCCATGGTGCGGCATTGGCGTGCCCGGGCAGCGCAGACCAGCAGCGCATATTGAACCGTTGCCGGGCTTGAGGCACGGGAGTACATTCTCCCGATTGCATTCAAGGGTCATCGATGACCGACCAGACGCCGGAAACCACCCAGCTCTTTTTGACCGCAGCCATGCCGTGCCCCTACCTGCCCGGCAAGCAGGAGCGGAAGCTCTTCACCCATCTGGCTGGGCGGCGGGCGTCGAGCCTGCATCACCTGCTGAGTGAAAACGGCTTCCGCCGCAGCCAGAACCTGATCTATCGGCCGGCCTGCGAGGGCTGCAATGCGTGCCAGTCGGTGCGCATCGTGGCCAATGACTTCGAGACTTCCGGTCGTTTCCGGCGTGTGTTGCGCCGCAATGACGATCTGTCGGTCGACGTGCGACCCACCGTGGCGACCAGCGAGCAATACGAGCTGTTCAAGCGCTACCTGGAATCGCGCCATGCCGGCGGCGGCATGAACCAGATGAGCTTCATCGACTACGAATACATGGTCGAAGACACGCCGGTGCAGTCGGTGCTGGTGGAATACCGCCTGCGCGACCACCCTGACCAGACGCTCGTGGCGGTGGCACTGACCGACGTGATGCCCGACGGGCTGTCGATGGTCTATTCCTTCTATGATCCCGATCTCGCGCAGCGGAGCCTGGGGACCTATCTCATTCTCGACCATATCGCCCAGGTGCGGTCGGCAGGGCTGGGCTATGTCTATCTCGGCTACTGGGTCAAGGACTCGCCCAAGATGGCCTACAAGGCGCTTTACAAGCCGCTGGAAGTGCAGCGGGGTACGCTGGGCTGGTGCCCGCTCGACTAGGTCATTGCCTGCCGCGTTTCCGAACCGCAGAACCGCACACGCTTTTGCTGGAAACGCTCCCGTTGCTTTACTTCGAAAACTGAATTGTTTCTGACGCATGCCGTCAGCTATTGTTCAGTTGTTGACTGGCAATGCTGACTTCGGGCGGCTGTGGACCGATGGGAACCGGGGCGCCCTCACTTCCATCCTTTGTCCATGGAGAATCCCGTTGAAGATCAAGAGTATCTACCTCGCGTCCCTCCTGCTCGCGGCCCTGCCGGCCACGGCCTTCGCACAGGCCACGGTGCCGCCCAATGTCGACTTCACGGCCTCGGCCACCATGCCGTCGCTCAAGGACCCGTCCCGCAAGGACGTTTTCGCCGTCACCATCGGCGACGCCCAGGTCAAGACCCAGCTCGAGCTGACCTGCTCGGCGGGCTATACCCAGTTCCTCGTCGTCCGCTCGGACAAAGCCTGTGCCGTGGCCGGCAGCGGCTCCATCGTCAACCCCGCCAACCAGCAATTGCTGCCCCGCACGCAATATTCAGGCGGCTATACTGTCAATGCCGACGGCTATACCGATGGCTCGGGCATGGCGGTCAATTACCTGGCCGTGGGGCGTGTGGCCCCGTCGGCCGGCGCTTTTGCCGGCTCGATGAACCTCAAGCCCGAAGTCACCTCGTCCGGCGCCTCGGCGCTCAAGGACGCGGTGATGCAGAATCTGGGCCAGGGCGGCGGCACGGCGGTGATCGACGACCGCGTCGATACGGTCGATCTGACCCGCCTCTTCATCCCATCGGCCGGCCTGCCTTCCGATGAAGGCTGCACCTGGTCGGGCAATATGGTGTTCGCCTACCAGACCGAAAGCTGGTTCCTCGATCTAAAGGCCGACTGCGCCGGCAAGGAATATGTGCTCAAGGGCAACATGCCCTGGACCGACTCGCCCGGTGTCGACGCCCAGACTCAGTATGACCTGACGCTCACCCTGCCCTCAGCCGATGCCGTAGGCGATGATGCCCTCTTCGCCACGGGCGACGCCAATAGCGACCTGTTCGCGGCGGCCGACGGCATCACGGCGCAGATCATCATGAAGGAATCCAAGCACGTCACCATCGATATCGATGGCGTGCCGACCGAGACGCCGTCGCAGGTGGATGCGTCGGGCCAGTTCGTGGGCACCAATGTTCCGGTGGAAGTGGTGCGCTCGCTGGCCACCCTGTTCGGCCTGCTGTCGTCGAACCTGTTCGGCGCATAGGCTGACCGTCGATCCTGCGGAAAGGGCGGCCTTGCGGCTGCCCTTTTCGTTTGCCCCGGCCTTGCTTGCGCCATATGTGTCGGCGACACCGCGCCCGTCTTTCTCACCGGACCTCCCATGTTTCTGTTTCTGAAGCTGATCCGGCTTGGCCTCGTCCTGGGTGCACTGGGCGCGGCCCTGCTGGCCATATTGGCGCTGTTCGGCTTTGCCGTGCCCGAATTCGACCTGCTGAACCATGCGCAGATTTTCCTGCTGCCGGCGACACTGGTCGGGCTCGTGATCGTCGCGGTACTGCTGGGCGGAACGCTGCGCAGCGTGGCCGCGATCATTATGCTGGTGGGCGTGGCGGCGTCGGCCAATGTGATGCTGCCCGAATTCCTCGGCTCGCTGCGGGCGCGGCCCACGGCCCCGGCCAGCGGCACCGTCACCATGATGACGCATAACCTGTTCGGCATGAATTACGAGATGGAGAAGGTCGTCGCGGCCATCCGCGCCGAAGACCCCGATATCATCGTGCTGCAGGAATATTTCGGTGAGCAGGCCACGGACCTCCATCCCCTGCTGCTGGCTGACTATCCTTTCTTCGTGCGCTGCCGGGGAGGCAAGCGGGCCAATCTGGGGTTGTATTCCCGCCTGCCCCTTACGCAGGTCGAAGACGGCGCCTGCCCCAACAACGCCTATGGCACGACGCGGACGGCCCATATCCTTGCGGAATTTCAAACCGAGGACGGAAAACCCTTCTCCGTCATTACCACCCATATGGACTGGCCCCTACCGGTTGCCCGGCAACGCGAGCAGCTTAGCGCGCTTTCAGCGGTGGTGGATAAGATCGAGGGGCCGATGATCCTGGCGGGGGATTTCAACTCGACGCCGTGGTCCTACGCGCTGCGCGATTTCGTGGCGCGGAATGGCTTGGCGCGGGAGACGGTGAATCTCGTGACCTATCCGCTGAGTTGGTACTATTTCGGCGCCTGGCGGGACACGATCCCCTTCCTGCCGCTGGACCACGTAATGACGCGCGGAGGCATCGTGGTGCACGACCTGCATGCGGGGCGGAGAACGGCGAGCGACCACCTGCCGGTCGTGTTCACGTTCTCGGTGGACTAGGTCCCCAATTCGAGGTCGAACACGACCAGCCCGTCGCGGCCGCCTTCCAGCGCCGCGACCAGCCGGCTGCCGGCGGCCTTGTGTGCGGGATGCGGCAGGTA
>CBIGSA010000186.1:0-7178 GCA_966192215.1 uncultured Devosia sp.
CCGAATTGCCGATGCAGGTGGTGCAGCCATAGCCGACCAGGTTGAAGCCGATGGCGTCCAGGTCGTCCTGCAACCCGGCGGAAGTCAGGTAGTCGGTGACGACCTGCGAGCCGGGCGCCAGCGAGGTCTTGACCCAGGGCTTGCTGTCGAGGCCCAGGGCGCGTGCCTTGCGGGCGACGAGACCGGCCGCGACCAGCACGGAGGGGTTCGACGTATTGGTGCAGGAGGTGATGGCGGCGATCACCACATCGCCATGGCCGATGGCAAAATCCTTGCCCTCGACCTGGACCTTGGGATCGTCGGTCTTGCCGAATTCCTTGGGCAGAGCGGCGGCGAAGGCCTGCTTGGCATTGTCGAGCGCGATACGGTCCTGCGGACGCTTGGGGCCCGAGATCGAGGGCACGACGGTGGAGAGGTCGAGTTCGAGCGTCGAGGTGAAGACCGGATCAGGCGAGGTTGTTTCACGGAACATGCCCTGGGCCTTGGAATAGGCCTCGACCAGTGCCACGCGCTGCGGATCGCGGCCCGACGTGGTGAGGTATTTCAGCGTATCGGCATCGACGGGGAAATAGCCGCAGGTAGCGCCATATTCGGGCGCCATATTGGCAATGGTCGCCTGGTCTTCGAGGCTGAGATAATCGAGGCCCGGGCCGTAGAATTCCACGAACTTGCCGACCACGCCCTTCTTGCGCAGCATTTCGGTGACGGTCAGCACCAGATCGGTGGCGGTAATGCCTTCATTGATCCTGCCAATCAGCTTGAAGCCAACCACTTCGGGGATCAGCATGGTGATCGGCTGGCCCAGCATGGCCGCCTCGGCCTCGATGCCGCCCACGCCCCAGCCCAGCACGGCCAGGCCATTGACCATGGTCGTATGCGAGTCGGTGCCCACCAGCGTATCGGGATAGGCGACGGTCTCGCCATTCTCCTCGCGGGTCCACACGGTCTGGGCGAGATATTCCAGGTTCACCTGGTGGCAGATGCCGGTGCCCGGCGGCACGACGCGGAAATTGTCGAAGGCCGACTGACCCCAGCGCAGGAACTCGTAGCGCTCGCCATTGCGCTCATATTCGAGTTCGACATTCTGCTCGAATGCCAGGGGCGTGCCGAAGCTGTCCACCATCACCGAATGGTCGATGACCAGGTCCACCGGCACCAGCGGATTGATCTTCTGCGGATCGGCGCCGAGCTTGGCCGTGGCGTCGCGCATGGCGGCCAGGTCCACCACGGCGGGAACGCCGGTAAAGTCCTGCATCAGCACACGGGCCGGGCGGTAGGAGATTTCGTGTTCACTGGTACGAGAAACGAGCCAGGTGGCCACGGCCTCGATATCGGCCTTGGTGACCGTGCGGTTGTCTTCAAAGCGCAGCAGGTTTTCCAGCACCACCTTCATCGAATGCGGCAGCGCCGACACGCCCCTGAGGCCGTTCTTTTCGGCTTCCGCGATGGAATAATAGGTGTAGGTCTTGCCGCCGACCGTAAGGGTCGATTTCGACTTGAAGCTGTTTACCGAGGTCATGGTTTCCGCCCTAATCTTATTCGGTTGCGGCAGGCGCGCCGGCCCGGACGCAACCGCCCGAAAGCCGCTCAACAGCGCTGCCTTTCCTGGAATGACTCCAATCTATGAGGGCTTATAGAGAATTGCGATTGGGCTTGCCAGCCTGACCTTAGGTTCAATACGAGAAGGGGTCATGACGTCCAGGCAAGTCTTCACCCCGCTGAGCCTCGTTGCCACCGGCCTCGTTTGCGGGCGCGGCGGCATGGCTTTGACGCGGGCGCTGGATTTTTCGGTCACGTCAGGACGGTGCCTTTTGCTGCGCGGTCCCAATGGCACCGGCAAGACCACGCTGCTGTTGACCCTGGCCGGCATCGTCGCCCCGCTCGAGGGATCTTTTGCCCTCCACGGCATCGATATGGAGGCGGGACCGCAGCTGCATTATTGCGGCCATCGCAACGCCATCAAGCCGCGCCTGACGGTCGCGGAAAATCTCGGTTTCTGGGCCGCACTCAATGGCGCAACGGGCCTGACCGTCGCCGCCGCCCTAGAACGGGTCGGGCTGGAACGGCTGGGCGATCTCGATGCCGGCTATCTCTCGGCCGGCCAGTCGCGCCGGCTGGCTCTGGCGCGGCTGCTGGTGAGCCTGCGCCCGCTCTGGCTGCTGGACGAACCCACCGCGGCACTCGATACCGAGGGCCATGAGCTGGTGACGCGGCTGATCGACCAGCATCTGGATATGGGTGGCCTTGCCGTGGCGGCCACCCATGATCCGATCACCCTGCCCGATCCGGCGCGCATGGAAACCATGGTGCTGGGGGCGCGGCCATGATCGCCTTCCGCGCCATGCTGGCCCGTGAATTGCGCCTCGCTCTGCGCGGCGGCGGCGATGTGCTGACGCTGGTTCTGTTCTTCGTCATTGTCGGCGCCATCGTGCCCTTTGCCGTAGGCCCCGATCGGGAATTGCTGGCCCGCATCGCCCCCGGCATGGTCTGGGTCGCGGCCTTCCTCGCCATGCTGCTCGGGCTCGACCGGCTGTTCCGCCCCGACCACGAAGACGGCTCGCTGATCCTGCTGCGGCAGGCCGCCCTGCCGCTCAGCGCCGTGGTTGCCGCAAAATTGATCGCTCATTGGCTGGTCGCCGCCCTGCCGCTGATCGTCGCCTCGCCCTTCCTCGCCATGCTGCTGGCCATGGACGAGCCGACCTTCTGGCGCATGCTGGTTTCGCTGCTGGTCGGCACTCCCGCTTTGGCCGCCCTCGGCGCCGTGGGAGCAGCGGTAACCGTGGCGATCCGGCGCGGCGGGCTGATCGCTCCCATCCTCATCGCACCGCTCTCGATTCCCGTCCTGATCTTCGGCACCGGCAGCATCGCGGCCAGCCAGTCGGGCGCCGCCATGCTGTTTCTTGCGGCATTGAGCCTCATGGCCGTGGCGCTGGCTCCCTTTGCCGCTGCCCTTGCGATAAGCTCGGCCGAGGACTAGAGCGAGCTCATGAGCGTAGACACGACACCCAAGCAGAGCTGGTGGAACCGGATTGCCCATCCGGGGCAATTCGTGGCCTGGACCGCGCCCCTGCTCTGGCCGCTGACCATTCTGACCGCACTTCTCTTCGTGCTGGGCCTGTGGTTCGCCTTCTTCAATTCGCCCGAGGACTACCAGATGGGCGATACCGTGCGCATCATGTATGTCCACGTGCCCAATGCCTGGCTCAGCCAGTTCGTCTATGGCGTGATGACGGTTTCCGCGCTCGGCACCCTGGTCTGGCGTCATCCCATGGCCGATGTGTCGATGAAGGCGGCGGCGCCCTTGGGCGCTCTCTTCACCGCCCTTGCCCTCTTCACCGGCGCTCTCTGGGGCCGCCCCACCTGGGGCACGTTCTGGGAATGGGACGGGCGCATGACCTCGACCCTGGTCCTGCTCTTCATCTATCTCGGCATTGTCGCTTTGTGGCGCGCCTTCGACGATCAGTTGCGCGCCGCCCGCGTCATCGCCGTCTTCACCCTGGTCGGCGCGGTCAATATCCCGATCATCAAATTCTCGGTCGATTGGTGGAGCACCCTGCACCAGCCGGCCAGTGTGTTCCGTGCCGACGGTCCGACCATGCCCGGCTCGATCCTCACCCCGCTTTTCGTGATGTTCTTCGCGTTTACCTTCCTGTTCATCACGCTGCAGCTCAAGGCCATGCATACCGAGGTCAGGCGCCGGCGGGTAATGACCCTGCAGCGCAAGGCAGCGCAGGGAGGAACGGCATGATCGATCTCGGACCCCACGCCGTTTTCATCGTCTGGGCCTATATTGGCGTCGCCATTGGCGTGGCCGGACTGATCGGCTGGACGCTCTATGATGCCCGCGTAACCGCGAAAAAACTCGCGGCGCTGGAAACGCGCCGCCCCTGATGCGCTACCTGCTTTTCGCCCTGCCGCTGATTGCTCTGGTCGCCCTCGTGGCAATCTTCGCCTTTTCCATCGATCGCGATCCGGGCCTGGTGCGTTCCGTGCTGATCGACAAGCCTGCCCCCACCTTCGCCATGGAGGCGGTGCCCGAACTGGGCGTACCGGGCTTCGATACGGAAAGCCTCAAGGGCGATGTCACCGTGGTCAATGTCTTTGCGAGCTGGTGCATTCCCTGCCGCGACGAGCATCCCCTGCTGGTTGATCTCAAGGAAGTGACCGGCCTGCGCCTCTTCGGCATCAACCAGGCCGATGCCCCGGAAAATGCCCGCGCCTTCCTCGCCGAACTGGGCAATCCCTATGACGCGGTCGGCGCCGACCGGGACCGCCGCGTCTCGATCGACTGGGGCGTCTATGGCGTGCCGGAGACTTTCGTGGTCGATGCCCGGGGCATCATCACCTTCAAGCATGTCGGCCCGCTGACGCCCGACACCGTCAAAACCGAATTGCTGCCGGCGATAGAAAAGGCGCGCGGCTGACCTCGTTCAGATTATATTCAGCCTGAGCAGGGCATTGTCCGGGCGCGACCTTTGCGAAAGCGTTTCATGCAGTCTGTTGTTTTGCGTTTTATCCGTGACGAAGCCGGGATTACCCCCGTCGAATATGGCCTGATCGCCGCCATCCTCATCGTCGCCACGACGGTCGCCGTTTCCGCTGCCGGCTTCAGCCTCGCCGATATCGTCGGCTGAAACTAGAAGTCGCTGGTGAGCCCCTTGATTTCCCAATCGCCATAGCGGCCGGGCTCGAGCCCGCCCCGTCCGCCCTGTTCCTTGGGCGCGAAAGCCCCTTTCGCGTCGATCTCGGCGCGCCGCGCCTTGGCTTCGGCGAGCGCGCGCTTGGCCGCTTCGCTCAGCGGTGGGCGGGGCTCTTTGACAGTCTCTTCGTCGCTCATCGTCTTGTCCGGATTACGATTTGGTCATGCCGCTTGCATGGAACCTATCGCTACACAACATAATTGCTTGAAAATTCGAACCCAAGGGCTCCCCTGATGTTCAATGCGCTTCGCACCACTGTCCTGCTGGCCGCGCTCACCGCGCTGTTCATGGTCGTCGGTTATTTCATCGGCGGCACGTCAGGCATGGTCATCGCTTTCCTCTTCGCGCTCGCGACCAATCTCTTCGGCTACTGGAATTCCGACAAGCTGGTGCTGCGCATGCAGAATGCCGTGCCGGTGGAGCGCAGCCGCGTGCCCGAACTCTATGACATGGTCGACATTCTCTCGCGCAAGGCCGGCATTCCGACGCCCGCGGTCTATGTCATCCAGTCCGACCAGCCCAATGCCTTTGCCACCGGCCGCAACCCGCAGAACGCCGCCGTGGCTGTGTCCGCCGGCCTGCTGCGCCATCTCGAAACCCGTGAAGTCGCCGCCGTTATTGCGCACGAACTGGCCCATATCCGCAGCCGTGACACCCTCACCATGACCATCACCGCCACCTTTGCCGGCGCCATTTCGGCCTTGGCGCAGTTCGGCCTGTTCTTTGGCGGCGGCAATAATCGCGACAATCCCCTTGGTGGCATCGGCGCGCTGCTGATGGTCTTCCTCGCCCCGCTGGCCGCGATGCTGGTGCAGATGGCCGTAAGCCGGACCCGTGAATACGAGGCCGACCGCGACGGCGCCGGGATATCGGGCGATCCGCTGGCTCTGGCCTCTGCCCTGCAGAAGATCGCCGGCCTGGCCGGTCGGCAGGTCAATATCGCGGCCGAGCGCAACCCGGCCATGGCTCACATGTATATCATCAATCCCCTTTCCGGGCAGCGTATGGACAACCTCTTTGCCACCCATCCCGATACCGGCAACCGCATCGAGGCCCTGCGCAGGCTTGCGGCGGAGATGGCAGTGGACGATAAGGGCCGCAGGCCTCAGCCCCGCCCCGCTCCGGTTTCGACCGGCCGCGACATTGGCGGCGGCTGGCGCGTGCCGACCGTCGGACGGACCGACGAGGACGGCGGACAACGCGGTCCCTGGGGATAAAGAAGAAGCGTGAAAGCAAAGAGTGAACCGGCGGGGCTCAGGCTCCGCCTCGTTGCCGCGCAGCGGTTGAAGGATGTCCTGGCGGGCAGCAATTTCGCGCCCCTGACCGCGGCCGAGCTGGCGGATGGGCGCGACCGCGCTTTGGCCAACCGGCTGATCACGACTGCGCTGCGCCGGCAGGGCCAGCTCAATTTCATCATCCATGCCCTGCTCGATAAGGGCATGCCGGGCAAGTCGGGGACCTTCGAAGCCGTTCTGCGCCTCAGCCTGGCACAGCTGGTCTTCCTGCCCGATCTGGGTGCCCATAGCGCGCTGTTCCTGGCGGTCGAGGCCGTCAAGCGCGACCCCAAGGCGCGCCATCTTTCCGGCCTCATGAATGCCGTTTTGCGCAATGCCCAGGCCAATTCGGCCAAATTCGGCATGCTGAGCGACGACTTGCTCATCCCCGACACCTTCGGTGATACCTGGCTCGAAGCCTATGGCGAAGAGGCCATCGGCGCCTTTTCGACGGCGCTGCTGGCGGGCGCCCCGCTGGACCTGACCCTCAAGTCCGATGATGCCGAACTGATCGACGCCCTGGGCGCCGAAAGACTCATCGGCGACTCCGTGCGCATTGAGCAGCGCGATCGGCCGGTCGAGGCCCTGCCCGGCTTTGCCGAGGGCCAATGGTGGGTACAGGACGCCGCTTCCGCCATCCCGGCCCGGCTGCTCGGGGCCAGATCAGGTGGCCGTGTGCTCGATCTCTGCGCCGCCCCCGGCGGCAAGACGGCCCAGCTCATCAAGGCCGGCTATCAGGTGACCGCGCTCGACAGTGACGCCACGCGCATGGAGCGCCTGAAGCAGAATCTCTCCCGGCTCGACTACAAGGCCGAAACCGTGGTGGCCGATGCCGCCAATTATGCCCCCGCTTCACCCTATGATGGCGTGCTGCTCGATGCGCCCTGCTCGGCCACCGGCACGTTCCGGCGTCATCCCGAGGTCATCTGGCATCGTTCGGCGGGCGATGTGGCCGGAAGGGTACGCCTGCAGCGGGCTTTGCTCGCCAATGCCTTCCGCTGCCTTGATGCATCAGGCGTGCTCGTCTATTGCGTCTGCTCACTGGAGCCCGCAGAAGGCGAAGCACAGGTCGATTGGGCGCTGGACACACTGCCGGGCCTCGAACTCTGGCCGGTAGCACCGGCCGAATTGCCGGGGCTGGAAAATGCGGTGACCGCACGCGGTCTGGTGCGCACCCATCCCGGCATGACACCGGGCGGGCATG
>CBIGSA010000187.1:0-7121 GCA_966192215.1 uncultured Devosia sp.
GAATGGGGCGATATGGAAGCCGTGCTGGGCAATCCCCAGCACCCCTATACCCGCCTCCTGCTCTCCGCCGTTCCCGACCCAGACAAGCGCTTTTCCGAAGCCGGCGCGGAGCTGGACCAGATCGAAACCATCCGCCGCCAATCGGCTTTGCCGCAGCCAGAAATAAGGCAGGTAGCGGAGAACCACTTCATCCGGCCCATGCCGTGAACCTCACTCTCACCGACAGCCCCAGCCCGGAAGACCTCGCCGCCATCGGCGATGGCCTCGCTGCCTTCAACGAGGCCGATGTCGGCCCCTCGCAGCGCCAATCGCTCGCCGTCCTCCTGCGCGACGATGTCGGCACCTTGCTCGGCGGCCTCTCCGGTTACAGCGCCTGGGGCTGGCTCTATATCCAATGGCTCTGGCTGCACGAGTCCCAGCGCGGCCAGGGCTGGGCCCCGCGCCTGCTCGCCAGTGCCGAGGCCGAAGCCCGCAATCGCGGCTGCCACGGCGCCTGGATCGACACGTTCAATCCGGTCGCCCTCAAGACCTACCAACGCGCCGGCTACGTGCCATTCGGCACCCTACCCGATTTCCCCAAGGGCAGAACGCGGACATTTTTGCAGAAGGCTTTATAGGGCCCGAGCTATCGCCCTACCCCACCAATCTCCCACCCTGCATCGGCTCCGGCGCTCCCGTCGTCGTCGGAAAACTGATCGGCATTCCCCGCAGCACCCGCGCCGCGAGGAACCCGAAGCACTCCGCCTCCACGGCGTCGCCGCGCCAGCCAACGGTATCGGCATCCACGGCCTCGACGCCCGCGCGTTCGCCCAGCATCCGCATCAGCGTCGGATTATGCCGCCCGCCGCCCGAGACGATCAGCCGCGTCGGCCGGGTCGGCAGCATGTCCAGCGCCTTGCCCACCGCCCCGGCGGTAAAGGCCGTCAGCGTCGCCGCCCCCGTCGCATTGTCCAGCCCATCGCCCATGCTGGCCGGGAAGTCGAAACGATCCAACGACTTGGGATAGGGTGCCGTGAGATAGGGATGCTCCAGCAGCCTGGCCAGCCGCGCCTCATCTACCGTCCCGGTTGCCGCCAGCGCGCCGTCGCGGTCCATCTCACCCAGGCCCCGCGCCTTCATGAAATCATTGATCGGCGCATTGGCCGGCCCGGTATCGAAGGCAATGAGCGTCCCTGCGCCATCCCAATAGGTCACATTGGCCACGCCACCCAGGTTGAGCACAGCCGTCGAGCCATCCGCCCGGCCCAGCTTGCGCAGCAGCGCCTGATGATAGGCGGCCGCCAGCGGCGCCCCCTGCCCGCCCGCCTTCACATCGGCGCTGCGGAAGTCGTAGACCACCTTCGTGCCCAGCATCCGAGCCATCAGCGCGCCATCACCCAGTTGCCGCGTATCCCCGATACGCCCCCGCTGCGGCGCGCGGTGTAAAACCGTCTGGCCATGGAAACCCACCACGCCGATATCGCTCATCGCCATGCCCGAGGCCGAAACGAAGCTCAGGATGGCCTCGGACTGCGCCCGTGTCAGCGCCTCTTCCGCCCGGGCAAAAATTTCGGGGTCAGGCCCTTCGAAATTCCACGCCCGCGCCGATGCCAGCGTCTCTTCCAGCAGCGCCCGCACCTCGGCGCTATAGGGCGCCAACGTGTAGGGGCCGAATTCGGTGATGGTCTCTCCATCGGTGCGGACCATGGCGATATCGATATTGCCGTCCAGCACCGTTCCGGTCATCAGCCCAATCGTCCAGATCGGCTCCATGATCATACCTCAGTTCGAATTGATGGCGTCGCCCACGGCGCGGCGCAGGGCGAAGATTCCGCTGTCGAAATGCCGAGTCGGGTGAACGCGATTGGTGAGCAGCGTCCAGGCATGGCCGCGATCGAAATCGAGCCACAGGCCGGTGCCGGTGAAACCAGTATGGCCAATCGTGCCCGGCGAATTTCGCTCGCCGCCCGACCAGCCCTCATAGGGCCGTTCCCAGCCATGGGTGCGCCGCGCGCTGAGCGGCTTTCGCATGAGTGCGACACTCGATGCTAACAGTCCGCTAGCGTCAAGGACCCCAAATGCGAAGTCGAGGACAGCAGATGCGGTACCGAACAATCCGGCATGGCCCGAGCCCTGCAAGGCCGCGCAATTCTCGTCATGCACCTCCCCGCACAGCACCCGCCCCCGCCACGGATCACGCTCCGTCGCTGCGGTGTTGTTCGGATCAGCGCTCCACGCAAACCCCTGCCCCGGCTCGATATTCCGGATCGTCTTGCCCTCCAGCCGCTCGATGGCAATGCCGAGCAGAATGAAATTGATGTCTGAGTAAACGGCCGACCCCGCCGTCCAATCCCGCTGCAAAACGAAGTGCCGCAGCCGGCTGGGATCGTCGCCATAGGTATAGAGCGGAAAGACGCCCGGAAACGGCGTCTGGTGGCCAAGGCATTGGCGGAACGTAATTTTTCGCTGCCAGTTGTCCGGATTGTACTGCGCGAAATCCGGAATCGCCGTGGTTAGCGGCGCATCGAGATCGATCCGCCCCTCGGCCGCCAGCGCCAGGATGCGGGGCGTAGTGAACAGCACCTTGGTCAGCGAGGCCAGGTCGAACCAGGTATCCTCCGTCATCGATCGCAATACCGGAATTTTCTGTGCTTCGCCAATGGCTTGCGTGATCCGTCGGCCCGAAGCATCGACCAGCCCCAGCACACCGCCCGGAATTTTCCCCGCCGTGACCGCATCGGCCAGCAGCGCGAAGGCGCGCTCGAAATTTCCTGCTAAGTCCATGACTATTCTACTCTTACCAGATGATCGTCACCCGCCGTCACCCAAGCGGCCGGACCGGGTTCATAGCCTTTCGGCTTGATCAGCGAAGGCACCGGGGTCGTATCGACATCGTAGCGCTGCCGCCGCCGCTCGACGCCGGGTACCGCCGCGATCAGCCGTTTTGTGTAGCTGTGCCGGGGCTTTGACAGCACCGCGGCGGCGCTGCCGATGTCCACTACCTGTCCCGCATACAACACCGACACCCGGTGCGCGATGCGCTCGACCACCGCCATGTCATGGCTGATGAAGAGATAGGCGAGGCCAAATTCGTGTTGCAGATCAATGAGTAGATCGAGCACCCGGGCCTGCACCGACACGTCCAGCGCCGACACGGCCTCGTCCAGCACCACCACATCGGGGTTGAGCATCAGCGCCCGCGCAATGCAGAGCCGCTGCCGCTGACCACCGGAAAACTGGTGCGGATAGCGCGCCAGCGCATCCTCGGGCAGGCCCACCCGTTCCAGTAGCTGCAGCATGCGAGAAAACAGCAAGCTATCCACAGGCATGCCGGCAGCAATTGCCGGTTCAGCCAGCAGGCTTTTGACGTCAAGCCTGGGGTTGAGCGAGGCAAACGGATCCTGGAACACCATCTGCACCGGCCGGCCGTGCCGCCCAGGCGCGGTGGCAATGCTTCCTCGCGTGGCCTCGGTCAAGCCCAGAATGGCGCGCGCCGTGGTTGACTTGCCCGAGCCACTTTCGCCAACAATGGCAAGGGTTTCGCCCGGCACGAGATCGAAACCAACACCTTCCACGGCATGGATCGCCCCCGCCCCGCGCGAGAACAGGCCGCCGCCAATCGGGAACCGGACCACGAGGTCTTCTACCTTTACTGCCGGCTTCGCATCCGGCGCTCGCTGGTGATCCTGCCGAACCGCCTGCCCGCCGGTAAAATGCGGCACGGCTCCCAGCAGATGCCTGGTATAGTCATGCTGTGGCGCATCGAGCACGGCATCGAGCCGGCCCTGCTCCACCACCAGCCCGTTCTGCATCACCATGAGGCTGTCAGCTATGCCGGCTACCAGTCCGATATCGTGAGTGATGAAGATCATGGCCATGCCCAGTTCGGCCTTGAGCTCGGCCAGCAGCGCCATGATCTGCGCCTGCACGGTCACATCGAGTGCCGTGGTCGGCTCGTCGGCGATCAGCAGGCGCGGATTACCCGCCAAAGCCATGGCGATCATCACCCGCTGGCGCATGCCGCCGGATAGCTGGTGCGGGTAGTATTTCATGCGCTGCGCGGCGTCGGGAATGCGCACTCGGTCCAGCGCCTCGCGCGCCGCATCAGAGGCGGCCCGGCCTTCGAGCCCGCGATTGAGCCGGAACGCCTCCTCGATCTGCGCGCCCACCGTGTGGACGGGATTGAGCGAGGTCATCGGCTCCTGGAAGATCATGCCAATCTCACGCCCGCGCAGGCCCAGCAGCGCCCGTTCATCGGCCCGGGCCAGATCGAGCATGGAGCCATCCGGCGTCGTCCATTCCATGGAACCGCCGACAATGCGGCCGCCGCCGAAATCCACCAGCCGGTTGATGGAGAGCGCCGTCACCGACTTGCCCGAGCCGCTTTCGCCCACCAAAGCCAGCGTTTCACCCGGCGCTAGATCGAAACTAACGCCGCGCACCACAGGGCTGGCAGCGGCATCGCGGCCGAAACCCACGGACAGGTCACGCACGGACAGCAACGGACTCATGCTTCCCTCCGCTGGGTGCGAGGGTCGAGAATGTCGCGCAGAGCATCGCCGAACAGGTTGAAGCCCAAAATGCCCAGCATGATGGTCAGGCCGGGGAACACCAGCAGCCATGGCGCCTGCTGCATGAGATTCCGCGCTTCGCTCATCATCAGGCCAAGCGACGGCGCTGGCGGCTGGGTGCCGAGGCCCAGGAAGCTCAGTCCGGCCTCGGTCAGCAGCGCCCAGGCGAGCGCCAGCGTGACCTGCACGGTCAGCGGCGCCACCAGGTTGAGCAGCAGGTGGCGGGTGAGGATATAGCCTTCGGAACTGCCGAAGGTGCGCGCTGCGTCGACGAAATCGCGACGTTTGAGCGACAGGGTCGGTCCGCGCACCACGCGCGCGAAGATCGGCGTATAGACCGCAGCGATAGCTACGACGCTGGTAAAGGTGCCCGGCCCGACAATGGCGATGATGAGCAGCGCCAGCAGGATCGCCGGGAAGGCCAGCAGCACATCCATGGAGCGCATGAAGACGCCGTCGAGCCAACCGCCCCACCAGCCGGCCAAAAGGCCGATAATGGTGCCGAAAAGGCTGGCCAGTCCTACCGAGGCAAAGGCGATGAGAAAGGATTGGCCGATGCCGACCATAAGCCGGCTAGCCGTGTCGCGGCCGAACAGGTCAGTGCCCATGAGATAGGTGGCGCTCGGCCCTTGCAGGCGGTCGATGCGGAATTGCTGCAGCGGATCATGCGGCGTGAGGCCCAGTGTGCCGCACAGGGCCAGCAGCAGATAGAGCAGGATGATGCCCGCTCCGATGCGGCCGGTGGGATGGGCGGCGATGGCGCGCAAAATCCGCATCAGCGCGCTCCCAGCCGGATGCGCGGATCAAGCGCGGCATAGGCCAGATCGACCAGAAGATTGACGATGAGGAAGTTGAGCGCCACGAACAGCACGCAGCCCTGCACCAGCGCATAGTCGCGCTGGCCGATCGCGTCGAGTGTCAGCCGGCCCAGACCCGGCAGGGCAAAGATCTGCTCGACGATGACAGCGCCGCCCAGCAGGTAGCCGAATTCCACCCCGCTTAGCGTCACCACCGGAATGAGCGCATTGGGCAAAGCATGACGCCAGACCACGCTGCGCGCCGGCACGCCCTTGGCGCGGGCGGTGCGGATATAGTCGTCGCTCAGCACGTCGAGCATGGCCGAGCGCGAAATGCGGGTCACTGAGGCGGCGAAGGCGAAACCCAGCGTGACGGCAGGAAAGATCAACTGCCCCAGATTGGCCAGCGGATCGTTCCACAGCGACACAAAGCTGCCCATGGCCGGGATGAAGCCGAAATAGACCGAGAGCACATAGATGATGACGAGGCCGACGACGAAGCCCGGCGTCGACTGGCCCAGCATGGCCAGGATGCGCACCACGACATCGGCCGGCCGCTCACTGCGCGTCGCCGCCAACACGCCGGCCGGTACGCCAACGCCCAGCGCGATGACCATGGAGAGCAGAGCCAGTTCCAGCGTCAGCGGGAAGCGTTCGAGGATGATGGACAGCACCGGCTTGCCAAAGGTCACCGACAGGCCAAGATCGCCCTGCAGCACGCCCCAGAGCCAGCGGCCATATTGCACCACGGCAGGTTGGTCGATGCCGAAATATTCGGCCAATGCCTGCCGTTGCGTCGGGGTCAGCAGGCCCGCCTCGGTGCCCAGCATGGCGGTGATGGCATCGCCCGGAATCATGCGGATGGAGAAAAATACCCGCAGCGACACGCCAAGCAGGATCAGCGGAAAGGTCACGAGCCGCCGCGCCAGATAGGTCATGGTCTCAATCCGTGAAGATCGAAGGCGGCCGGCATGCGGCCGCCTTCTGGAGGATGGGCTACTGGCCCAGTGTCACCTTGGTCAGCCCGAACAGGGTGCCGGTGGCCGACGGCTCGAAACCGGAAATGGTCTTGAGCTGGGCCGTATAGATGTTGGACGTGGAGAGCCAGATCCAGGGCGACAGCTCGGTGATCCGTGCCTCGAACTGGGCGAAGATTTCCTTGCGCTTGGCGACATCAGTCTCCTCGCTCCCCTGCTGGAGCAGGCTGTCGATCTCGTCATCGGTAAAGTTGGACACCTTCACCAGATTGCCGTCCTTGGTGAAGTAGCGATTATACATCGGATAGGGGTCGGCACGGCCGCCATTGAGCGCGACAGCCATGTCGAAATCGCCGGCCAGCCAGCGGTCGACATAGACATTGAGCTCCATCAGCTCGATTTCGAGATTGATGCCGATTTCGGCCAGCTGGCTCTGCAGGACCTGTGCCTCGGCCGACGCGACCGGGGGTTCGCCGGTGGCGGCGATGACCTTGGCCGAGAAGCCGTCGATACCGGCTTCAGCCATCAGGGCCTTGGCCTTTTCCAGGTCCTGCTCATAGCAGAACAGGGTCGAGGGATCGCTGGCATAGACTGGCATGGTCAGCGGCCCGGTCACCTTGCCCTCGCCCACAAGCGCCGTGTCGAGAATGTCCTGCCGGTCCACGGCGCAGGACATGGCCTGGCGGACCTTGAGATTGTCCATGGGCGGACGCGACGGATTGAGCTGGAGCACGTTATAGGCCAGGCCCGGCACGGCGTTGAGCTGCAGGTTCGGCTCGCTGGGCACCAGCGTCGCC
>CBIGSA010000188.1:0-7058 GCA_966192215.1 uncultured Devosia sp.
CAGGTCGGACACGGTGCTCGAGACCGTCTCCGACGCGAGCGCGGTCGCCCCCGTGAAGCTCGCTCGGGCGCCGCCGAGACCGGCCTGGGAGAGCAGGAGCGGCAGCCGTTCGCCGATCGCGTCGAGCCGCTGGATGGCGCGCCCGCCGAGCGGGCGCGCCGATGCGTTTCGATGGCGCGCGGATCACGGTTCCAGGCGAGGGCAGCGAGCTTCTGGCCGGCGGCCTGGCCGACAAGGCGCTCCAGCGACTGCCCCGGCATTTCGGCCAACTGCCCGATTGTCTTTATGCCGGCCTCGGCCAGCCGGGCCTCGGTCACCGGGCCGACGCCCCACATCAGCCCAACCGGCAAATCGTGCAGGAATTCCAGCTCGCGCGCCGGGTCGATCACCAGCATCCCATCCGGCTTGGCCACCTGCGAGCCGATCTTGGCCAGGTGCTTGGTCCGCGCCACGCCCACCGAAATGGGCAGGCCGATCTCCGCGCGCACCCGGCGGCGGATCGTCTCGGCAATCTGGGCCGGTGGCCCGAACAGATGCGCCGTGCCGGCTACGTCGGCAAAGGCTTCGTCGATGGAGATGCGCTCCACCAGCGGCGTATAATCGCCGAGAATGGCGATGGCAGCGTCGCCGAGCCGCTGGTATTCGCTGAAATGACCACGGACGAATTGCAGTTGTGGGCAAAGCTCCCGCGCCTGCCGCCCGCCCATGCCGCCGCGCACGCCGAAAGCCTTGGCCTCATAGGAAGCTGCGAGCACAACGCCACCGCCCACGGCAATCGGCTTGCCGCGCAGCGACGGGTCGAGCAGTTGCTCGACCGAGGCATAAAAGGCATCGAGATCGGCATGAAGGATGGTCGCGCTGTCCATCCGGGCACCTCTGTTCTGATAAGAACATAAAGGGAACAAATGGCCCGAATAGTCAAGCGGGGTAGCCGGTTTCTACCACCGACTCGGCTCAGCCCGGCACGGGGTTGGACTTCGCCCGCGCCATCTGCCGCTCGATATCGGCCAGCAGGGCCGGCAGTTCGCCGGGCGAGCGGATGGTATAGCGAGGAACCTCGATGGCCTCGGCCGGTATGTGGCTGCGCTTCCTGGACCAGTTCTGCCAGATGCTGATAATGCCCAGCTTGTTGGCGCCGCCGATGTCGCGCTCAAGATGATTGCCCACCATCACGATGGCCCCGGCATCGTCCTGCGCCAGGCCCAGCGAGGCCATGGCTTTCTGGAACATGCGCTGGTCGGGCTTTTCGCAGCCCTCCGCCTCGGAAATCACCTGGACATGGAAATGCGGGCTGATGCCATGGCCACCCAGTATGGTCGCGAAGCTGCGGACGCGGCCATCGGCCACCAGGGCGATGCGATAGCCATCCCTGGCCAGGGATTGCACCATTTCCAGCGCCCCTGGGATGAGCCCGGCTTCGATGACATAGCCCTCCGCGTCGAACTTCTCGCTGGCCTCGTTGACCAGCGTATCGCCGCTGTCGAGGAACACCGCCTTGAGCAGCGGCTGCTGCTGGCGCACTTCGGCGAGTACGGTCTGGACCCGGCCCGGAATCCAGGCCGCCAGGTCTTCCCAGCTGCTGAATTCGGCATCGGCCAGATCGAAGCGCTGGCCGAAGGTAAAGGTGGGCAGCAGGGCGCGGGACTGCAGGTAGCGCTTGACCGCACGATGGTCCTCCGGTGTGACCTCGCCCAGCTCCGCGCGGAACACGTCGTTGATGAGAATGCCGTCACGCCCGGCCAGTTCCTGGCAGCAGATCGTGGTAAGTTCGGCATGCTTGGCTTGATCGTCCGGCGTCGCGGTGAAGGCGTGCTTGCCCGGCGTGGAGACCAGCGTTACCCGGCCCGCTTCCAGTGGTAGGGCGCCGTCAGGCAGGTGCATGGCAAACTTGCCGCCATGGGCGCTGGCCTCGACGGCCACCACGCTGTCATCTGCCGAAAGCTTGAGCCAGATATGCTCCAGTTCATAGAGGTGCTGGATGTCCCAGTCCCACCAGATGGCATATTCGATGACCTTGGCGACGCCAGGCTCGAAGGCGATGGGGATGCCTGTCGAGGGCGAGCGGGCAGGGGTGTCGAGCACGGTTATGCCGACCCGCGACGGCAGGAATGGCTCGTTGTCGCAGAAGCGGATGACCGGCGCCAGACGGCGCGCCAGGGCGATATCCGCGCTCGTGGTGGGTCGGATGGATGGCGACATAAGGGCTTCCCCGGAACCTGAAACTGTGGCTTGCAATCTTGTAATCGTTTTCAGGCTCTCACTGCAAGTCGCCTTCAAAGGTAAATTTTAGCCGTGCTGAAATTCCCGGCGGGAGGGTGGTTTCGCATCAAGCGCGGACGCAGCCGGCGTAAAGCGGCACGATTGTCGCAGCGCAGGTGCCCACGGGGATAAATCAGGGCAGGGGAATGGTGGAGGCGCGGTGGATGAGCGTGTTTTCCAGCACCACCTGGCGCGGCGTCTTGCTGACGCCGGTCATGTGGTCGATCAGCGTCGTGGCTGCGAGCTGGCCCATTTCATGGATCGGCTGGGCGATGGTGGAGAGGGTGGGGAAGGTGACGGTCGATTCCAGCACCCCGTCATAGCCCAGGATGGAGAGGTCCTTCGGCAGGTCGAGATCGAGGGCATGGGCAGCGTGCATGACGCCGATGGCCAGCATGTCCGTCGTGGCGAAAATCGCCGTCATGCCTGGATTGTTGCGGATCATCGTGTCGCCGATCTCGCGCCCGATCTCGAAGCTGGCAATGTCGAAAGGCGGCGACCAGATGATCTCGACATCATCAGCCAGATCCGCGGCGGCCTGCTTGATGCCGCGCACGCGCTCACTGCCCACGTCGCTGCTGCCGCCCTTCTGCGCCACGATGCCGGCGGCAACGCCGATGCGCCGGTGGCCCAGCTCGATCAGGTGCCGCATGCCCTGATAGCCGCCGGAAAAGTTGTCGCAGACCACTGAACTGATGGCCGCCACCTTGGGCTTCATATCGACAAAGGACAGCGCAATGCCGCGCTCGCGCAGTATGTTGATCTGCTTGACGGTGCGGGCGGTGGCGGCTGAGGGGCGGATGATGACGCCCTGCACTCGCATTTCCAGCATGGTGTTGAGATAGGCCTCTTCGCGGTCGGCATCGCCATTGGTCGAGCAGAGCAGGACGCGATAGCCCTGGTCGAACATGGTGTTCTCGATGGCGTAGGCCAGCGCGCTGCTGAACGGCGTACGCTGTTGGCGCAGCAATACGCCGACAATATTGGACTGCTGCGTGCGGAACGAGCTGGCCAGCCCGTTGGGTCGATAGCCCAGTTCCGCGATCGCCTTGGTGACGGATTCCCGGACGGCGGGCCGCACATGGGCATAGCCATTGACCACCCGCGAGACGGTCGCAATCGACACATTCGCCAGTCGCGCTACGTCCTTAATTGTTACCACACTGTTAACCTTGAGAGTGACCGAAGGGGTCGATAAGCGGCCTATAGGCTAACGGTTTTTCACCGTTCCAACCATGTCGGTTTTCATATCTTGTTTTGAAAACGTTTACAAGATACCGTCACCCAATCGATATGAGTGGGTAATAGTTACGAGGTGCATCAAGCACCCTTGGAAGTGAGGCTTCCGGCTCAAACCCACCGGCCGGACCTCGGAGGATGTGACGTTTCATTTCGTGGGAGGGAAGCATATGCAGAAGGATCGTTTCGGCGTAACGCGGATGCTGGCGGCGACGTCGGTACTGCTCAGTGCAACGGCTCTGCCCGGCGCCATCGCGCTGCCGGTTCAGGCTCAGGACGCGGTCAATGCCTGCGCCAGCGGCTATACGGAAGCGCCGCAGCTCAAGGCCATGGTCGATGCGGGCACCTTGCCCCCGGTGGCCGAGCGCCTGCCGCTCGAACCGCTCGTCATCCAGCCGGCCGAGGAAATCGGCGTCTATGGCGGCCAGTTCATCGATAGCTGGGGCGGCGGCAACATCGCCGATATCCGCCAGTTCGGCTATGAGCCGCTGGTTCGCTGGAGCGTCGACGGGTCAGAAGTCGTGCCCGGCATCGCCAAGAGCTGGGACATCAGCGAAGATGCCCGCAGCTACACCTTCCACCTGCGCGAAGGCATGAAGTGGTCCGACGGCCATCCCTTCACCGCCGACGACATCATCTTCTGGTGGGAGCGCGTGGAGAACAATCCCAAGGTCATGACCGGCGGGCCGCGCGGCGAGCTCAAGAACAATGGTGCCGTGCCCACCGTCACCAAGGTCGACGACTATACCGTGACCTTCGCCTATGACGAGCCCAATGGCCTGTTCCTGCAGAACATGGCCGGCCCCTACGGCCAGCGCGCGGTGCAATTCCCCAAGCACTATATGGAACAGTTCGACATCGATCTGAATCCCGATGGCGTGGCCGAAATGATGCAGGCCGCCGGGGCCACCGATTATGCCGCCTGGTGGAAGGGCAGCATCGGTTCCTATAATGACGCGGCCCAGTTCAACGACCCCAAGCGTCCCTCGATCCATGCCTGGATCGGCCAGGACTCCATCCTGGGCAAGGAACGCGTGACCTTTGTCCGCAATCCCTATTACTTCGCCGTCGATCCCTCGTGCCAGCAGCTCCCCTATATCGACGAGCGCGTCTGGACCGTGGCGGCCGACCCGGAAGTCACGCTCCTGCAGGCCATCCAGGGCCAGATCACCATGTCGCCGCGCAATGTGTCGACGCCGCAGAACCGCGCTGTGTTCTTCGACAGCCAGGAGGCAGGCAACTACCATCTCGTGCCGGCCACAAGCTGCGACTACAACACGGCCGTGCTCGGTTTCTCGGTAAACCATCCCGACCCGATCAAGGCCCAGGTCTTCGGCTCCAAGGATTTCCGCGCCGGCGTTTCGCTGGCGATCAATCGCCAGGAAATCATCGACACGATCTATCTGGGGCAGGGGGAACCCTTCCAGCCGGCGCCGCTGCCGAACTCGCCCTTCTATAACGAGAAGCTGGCCAAGGAATTCACCGAATTCGACCTGGCGGCGGCGGCTGAGCATCTCGACAAGATCATCCCCATGGGCGCCGATGGTGTCCGCGTCGGGCCGGACGGCAAGCCATTCAAGTTCTCAGTCGAGATCAATGCCGATTTCAAGCCGGATACGGTCGATGCCTTCCAGCTCATCGAGCGTACCTGGAAAGAAGCCGGGCTCGACGTGACCATCAACTATCATTCGGACGAATTGTTCGGGAATGCCCGGGCCAAGCCCGATGCGGATGCCGCCGTGTGGGTGGGCGAGAATGGCTGCGGCCAGCTGCCGCTGCTCAATCTCGGCCGCTTCATGAACGACTACGGCTATTGGTCGCTCGGCAACTGGTCCGGCTGGGCAGCCTGGGACATCAAGCGCCTCAACCCCGATGCCGAACTGCCCGAAGGCTGGTCGCCCGTCGAGCCGCCGGCCAATGTCCAGCGCCTTTACGAGCTGCGCTCGATCATCCCCACCACGGTGGGCGAGGAACAGGCGACGCTGATGAATGAATTCACCGACCTGCTGGCCGAAGAATTCCTCACCATCGGCATCGCCAACCCGGCCGGCTATTACCGCTCGGTCAAGAACGACCTGCACAATGTGCCGGCCGAACTGATCGAAGGGTGGCTCTATCCCGGCCCCGCTCCGGCCAACTTCGCCACCTTCTTCTTCAAGCAGTAAGCTCTCCCAGAGCCAGGATGGCCCCGCCAAGGGCCATCCAATCCCTGGCCGGCTTCGTTCATTCCCTTTGCGGAGCCGGCCATTTTATTCGGTGCCACGCCCTCGTGGTTCGAGGGTCGCTGCGCTTCCGCCTCACCATGAGGGCTACTGGAGCGCCGGGTTCAAAGTAGCCCTCAAGGTGAGGTGCGCGCTCTTCGCGAGCCTCGAACCACGAGGGCGTGGCACAAAGCAAAGGAGACCGACATGGGATCATTCATGCTGCGCCGGATCATCTATGTGATCCCCGCGCTGATCGCGGTCTCGCTGATCTCCTTCCTCGTCATTGCCATCCCGCCCGGCGACTTCGTGACCCGAACTGCCGAATTGCGCGCCGCCCAAGGCGATATCATGCCCATCGCCGAACAGGAGGCGATGCGCCGCGCCTATGGGCTCGACCTGCCCATCATGGTGCAATACTGGAACTGGATATCCGGTGTGCTGACGCGCGGCGACTTCGGCTATTCCTTCTCGTTCAACCTGCCGGTCAAAGATGTCATCTGGCCCCGCCTCGGCCTGACCGTGGTGCTGTCGGTCGCCAGCCTGCTCTTTATCTGGGTCGTAGCCATCCCCATCGGCATCTATTCGGCTGTGCGCCGCTATTCGGCTGGCGATTACCTGGCGACGTTCCTGGGTTTCCTCGGCCTCGCCATCCCCAATTTCCTGCTGGCGCTGGCGGTGATGTATGTCGCCTTCGCCTGGTTCGGCATGAATGTCGGCGGGCTGTTTTCGCCGCAATATCTGGAGGCGCCCTGGAGCTGGGAGCGGGCGCTGGACCTGCTCAACCATCTCTGGCTGCCCATGATCGTGCTCGGCACGGCCGGCACCGCCAGCGTGATCCGCGTTATCAGGGCCAACCTGATGGATGAATTGCACAAGCCCTATGTCACGGCCGCCCGAGCCAAGGGCAAGGGCGAGTTTGGCCTCTTGATGAAATATCCGGTGCGCCACGCACTCAATCCATTCGTCTCGGGACAGAACGACATTTTCGTGGAGATCGTCTCGGGTGGCACCATCGTCGCCATTGTCATGGGGCTGCAGACCACCGGGCCACTGCTGCTCGACGCGCTGCGCACGCAGGACATGTATATGGCCGCCAGCTTCATCCTGATGTTGAGCGTGCTGGTCGTGGTCGGCACGCTGCTGAGCGACCTGCTGCTGGCCTGGCTCGACCCACGCATCCGGTATCAGCAGGGGTAGGGCGGATGAGCACGTTCGACGAAACCACGGGCCAGGTTGCCCCCATTGCCGCCATCCACCAGCGCGGGCGAGGCTATGATGGGCATTGGGCGCTGGTCTGGCAGAAGTTCCTGCGCCACGACCCGAGCCAGGTCGTCAGCCGCGTCGACGACCTGCAGT
>CBIGSA010000189.1:0-6909 GCA_966192215.1 uncultured Devosia sp.
GGTCAGGATTCACAAGGTTAGCGCCCAAGTATGCAAGCAGCGACCCGTTCACGCCTGACCCTCGCCTGCATTCTGGTGACGATCTTGCTGGATATGGTCGGCGTCGGCATCATCGTGCCGGTGCTGCCCGAACTGCTCGAAGACCTGACAGGCGGCAGCGTTGCCGATGCGGCCGTTATCGGCGGCTATCTGGTCTTTGCCTATGCCTTCATGCAGTTCGTCTTTTCCCCCGTTCTGGGCAATCTCTCCGACCGTTTCGGCCGCCGTCCGGTGCTGCTGGCCTCCCTGCTCGGGCTGACTTTCGACTATCTTATGATGTCGATCGCGCCGGTGGTCTGGTACCTCTTCATCGGTCGCATCATCGCCGGCATTGCCGGCGCGGCGCTCGCCACGGCGACGGCCTATATGGCCGACATTACCCCGCCCCATAAGCGCACGCACCGCTTCGGGCTGATCGGCGCGGCCTTCGGCCTCGGCTTCATCATCGGTCCGGTCATCGGTGGCGAGCTGGGTGAATTCGGCCCGCGCGTGCCCTTCTATGCCGCGGCCGGCCTGGCCTTCGCCAACTTTCTTTTCGGCCTGCTCGTCCTGCCCGAAAGCCTGCCCAAGGCCTCGCGCCGCAAATTCGACATCCGCCGCGCCAATCCGCTTGGCGCCGTCATGGCGCTCAGAGCCTATCCCTCGGTGCTGTGGCTGCTGGCGGTGCTGTTCTTCTTCCAGCTTTCGGCCCAGGCTTTGCCCACCGTATTCAGCTATTTCACGGTGGAAGTATTCAGCTTCAGCTCCTCGGCCATCGGCCGCACGCTCGGGGCTTTCGGGCTGGGCTTTGCCATCAGCCAGGCCGTGATCGCCGGCCCCCTGTCGCGCGGCATCGGCGAGCCCGCCGTCGCCATGATCGGCCTGCTGGCGGCGGTCGCCGCCTTCGCGGCCCTGGGCTTTGCCACCGATCTCTACATGCTCTACCTGGCCATCATGGTCGGCGCGGTCAGTGGCCTCGCACCGCCCGCCATCAATGGCGTCCTGTCGCGGCAGGTGCCCGATAACAGCCAGGGCGAATTGCAGGGCGCGGTGAATGCCGCCAGTTCTCTTGCCACTATTGTCGGCCCGCTGGCTGCCACGCAGATCTTCTCCTACTACACGACGACGCCAGGCTCGGCGGACTATTTCCCCGGCGCGCCTTTCCTTGCGGCCAGCGCCAGCACTTTCGCCGCCCTCGTGCTCTTTGGTTTTGCCGCGTGGCGCTTCGAGCTGGGTCGCCGCCCCAGCATTGCCGACCATCCGCATGTGCCCGAAACGCCGCCGCCCGGCCAGGTGCGCATCGCGCCCATCGAGGAAGACGACGACAATGGACATCCGTCCGGCAACTGAGGCCGACCACGAGGCGGTACTAGACATTGTGGCGCCGACCCTAGCGGCGGGTGAAACCTACGCCATCGCCCGCGACCTCGACCGCGCCGGCGTCAGTGCCTATTGGTTCGCCCCGACGCACGAAGTCTTCGTGGCCCAAGCGGACGGCGTCATCCTGGGCACCTATTACCTCATGGCCAACCAGGCCGGTGGCGGCGCCCATGTCGCCAATTGCGGCTACATGACCGCTCCCGCCGCGCAGGGCAAGGGCGTGGCCCGCGCCATGTGCGAGCACTCGTTGGCCCGCGCCAAGGAGCGCGGCTTCCGCGCCATGCAGTTCAACCACGTCGTCTCGACCAACACGCGCGCCGTAGCCCTGTGGCAGAAGCTGGGCTTCGACATCGTGGGCACGCTGCCCCAGGCATTCAACCACCCGGTCCACGGCTATGTGGACAGCTATGTGATGTTCCGGGCGCTCTAGCAAAAGCCCCGCCGAAGCGGGGCCTTCCGTTCTCTTACTTGCCCAGCGTGCTCGGCCATGTGCCGTGCAGGTCGCTGCCGCGGCCGACAATCTCAAAGCCATGCGCCCCGAAGAAGTCGCGCTGGCCCTGGATCAGGTTGGCCGTGCCCTGCGCCTGGCGGTAGCTATCGAAATAGCTCAGTGCAGCGGAAAGACAGATCATCGGGAATTCGCCGACGGCAGCGGCCGCCACGACCTTGCGCAGGCTCGGATGGGCATCCTTCATGATTTCAACGAAATCGGGCACAACCAGCAGGTTGGTATTGCCGCCCTTGGTATAGGCCGAGCTCATCTGGTCCAGGAACCGCGAGCGGATGATGCAGCCGGCGCGCCAGATCTTGGCGATGGTCGCCAGCGGCAGGTTCCAGCCATTTTCTTCCGAAGCCTTGGCGATGACGGCAAAGCCCTGGGCATAGGAGACGATCTTGCCGGCCAGCAGCGCCTTTTCGAGATCGGCCAGCGTTACATCGGTCTTGGCACGGTTCGGCTTGCCATAGATGGCTTCGGCCGCCACGCGCTCATCCTTGCGCGACGAGATCGAACGGGCCGCAACGGCGCCTTCGATCGCCGTGGCCGGCACGCCCATCTGCTGGGCGGCAATGGCGGACCACACGCCGGTGCCCTTCTGGCCGGCCTTGTCGAGGATCAGATCGACCAGCGGCTTGCCGGTCTGGTCATCCACGGCAGCCAGCACATGGCCGGTGATTTCGATCAGGTAGGAATTGAGTGGCCCCTTGTTCCATTCCTTGAAGACTTCCGCGCAAGCAGTCGGGTTCATGCCCAGCCCGTCACGCATGACGCCATAGACTTCGGCGATCATCTGCATGTCGCCATATTCGATGCCGTTGTGGATGGTCTTGACGAAATGGCCGGCACCGCCCTCGCCGAGATAGGCGCAGCAGCTCTCGCCGTTGAACTTGGCGGCAATTGCGGTCAGCACTGCCTCGGCATTGTGCCACTGCTCCTTGGAGCCACCGACCATGATCGAGGGGCCATGACGGGCACCCTCTTCGCCGCCGGACACGCCGACGCCGAGATAACCGATGCCCTTGGGCTTGAGATAGTCGAAGCGCCGCTGGGTGTCGGTGAAGAGCGAATTGCCGCATTCGATGATGGCGTCGCCCTGCTCCAGATGCGGCAGCAACTGCTCGATCATGTCGTCCACCGGCTTGCCGGCCTTGACCATGATGATGATCGAGCGCGGGCGCTTCACCGCCTGGACGAAGTCGGCCAATTCATACTTGGCGATGGTCTTGCCATCGAGGCCTTCCTTCTTGGCCTCGGCCACGAATTCGTCGATGCGCCCCGACGACCGGTTATGGACCGCGATAGTATAGCCCTTTTCGGCAATGTTGAGGGCGAGGTTGGAACCCATCACCGCCAGGCCGATCAGGCCGATATCCGCAGTCGACATACAAGCAGTCCTTCCGAGGTCTTCATCATCTTATGCGCGCAGCGCATGGCATGCGGCGGCGAACCTGACCACAAACCAGCGTCCGACGGAAGTCGTATTCGCGGATTTTTTGGCCCCACATCGCTTCATGTATGGAAGATTTCAGCTGCCGTCCATCCATGCTTGCAACCGCCCTGCCCCTCCTCTACCAACGACAGAACCGACCCCACGGAAAGCGCCTCTCATGACCAGTATGGCCGATCAGTTCAACCTTTCCGGCAAGCGTGCCCTGGTCACCGGCTCCAGCCGCGGCCTGGGCTATGCAATGGCCGCTGCGCTGGCCTCAGCGGGCGCTGCCGTCGTGCTCAATGCGCGGGACAATGTCGCCCTGGGCGCCGCGGCGCAGGACCTGGCGGCAACCGGCGCAACCGTCAACGCGATCGCCTTCGACGTCACCAGCCGCGACAGCATCGGCGAAGCGGTGACCCATATTGAGAACGAAATCGGCCCGATCGATATCCTGGTCAACAATGCGGGTATGCAGTTTCGCTCTAGCCTCGAAGCCTATCCGCCCGAGAAATTCGACCAGGTCATAGCAACCAACCTGACCTCGGTGTTCAACGTCAGCCAGCCCGTCGCGCGCTACATGATCGCGCGCGGCAGCGGCAAGATCATCAATATCTGCTCGCTGATGTCGGGCCTCGCCCGCCCTTCGATAGCGCCTTATGCCGCTTCCAAGGCAGCGGTCGCCAATATCACGCGCGGCATGGCCGTGGATTGGGCTCGCCATGGCCTCAACGTCAACGGTATTGCCCCAGGCTATTTCGCCACCGAGCTCAACGAAGCCCTGCTCAAGGACGACAAGTTCAACGCCTGGGTCGAAACCCGCACGCCGATGGGCCGCTGGGGCCAACCCGAGGAACTCGGCGGCGCCGTCGTCTTCCTGGCCTCCGAGGCAGCACGCTTCGTCAATGGCCACATTCTCTATGTCGACGGCGCCTTCACGGCGACGGTCTAGTCAGTCCGGCGTCTTGGGGGGCGTCGGAACGACGCCCGAACAGGTGGTGATACCACCGTCGCGGGCACAGGTGACGTCCAGACCGGAATCGGTCTTGCAGGTCCCGGCCTGGTCACCATGGGGCGTGTAAGTGCCGCCCATGCTGGTACAATTGCCGGCAAACTGGCCGATATTGAGCTTGGTGGACGTATTGTAGAAATTGTCGACGGCATAGGCCGGGGCAATCATCAGGACAGAAGCGGAAAGAAGGATAAGGGTTTTCATGGCAGTTCCTCCAAAAGCGCAGGTCTGGCACGGCGCCTCCCCGACGCCGCGCCACCTTGCGCCTGCTCGCATGCACCCATGCTGGCAGCGCCATTCATATGCCGTTCAAGCCCGCTTGCCCGAAGGACGGCGCCAGTGACCGCTACGCTCACGCCATCCCGCATCATCATCGTCATGGGTGTCAGCTCGTCGGGCAAATCGAGTGTCGGCCAGTCCATCGCCCGGCGTCTGCATGTGCCTTTCCTCGACGGCGACGGCTATCACCCAGAGGCCAATGTCGAGAAGATGCGTGCCGGCATTCCCCTCGACGACGCGGACCGCTGGCCCTGGCTCGAGCGCCTGGCGGGCGCCCTGCATGAGGCCGCCAACCGCAAGGGCGCATCCGTCGGCGCCTGCTCGGCATTGAAGCGCGCCTATCGGGAGTTCCTCGTCGAAAAGGCGGGCGAACCCATCACCTTCGTCTATCTCGATGGCACCCGCGAGATCATTGGCGAGCGGATGGCGCGCCGTCACCACGAATACATGCCGACCAGCCTGCTCGACAGCCAGTTTGCCACGCTGGAAATTCCGGATCCGGAAACGGAAAATGTCCTCGTCGTACCGGTTACCGACAGTATCGAAAAGATTACCCAGACCGCGACCAGGGCCCTGGCGCATCTCAGGAGTTTCAAGCGCTGGCAGTAGTGCGCCGGCGCGCCAGCAGGGCTGCGCCGCGTGGGGCCAGGCGATAGCCGATGTCGAGGCTCTCGGTGAGCCCGAGCGCCTTGAGCTGACGCACCCTGGCCTTGAACTTGAGCTTGTCGAGACCGACCTCGTCGGCCAGCAATTGCGCCAGCCGACCTGGATGCGCCTCGATCAGCAACAACACCTGTTCAGTCCACTTGCCCCTGGCATCGAGCCGCGCCAGGGCCTGCTCCACCACAGCCAGATCGTTCAGCGAGTCCCGCAGCGCGATACGCGGATCGGCGCCGCCCGGTCTCACCCGTATCCGATAAAGCGTGCCCGGCTTGCCGTTGTCGAGCCATGCCTGCAGCGCGGCACGGTTCACGAATCCGGCTCGCCGCAAGTCGTCGGGCGAGACCGCCTCCAGCTCCAAGGCTTCGGCAGACTCTATGGCGAGCACGCCGCGCGCGGTCACCAGCGTTCCGCCGGTTTTGACCGTGGGGCGCGTCCAGCGCCGGAAAAGGGTGTCAACCCGCCCGGCCCAGATCGCATCGAGGTCAGCCGACTTGATCAGCACCGCCTACTCCGCCGCCATGGGCTTTGCCACGAACCGCCCCTGTCCGTAGGCCACCAGCGCTGCCGCCCCGACCACGACCAAGGCCCCGCCGACCGACCAGGCGTCGAGCGCCACGCCCAGCAGCGCCAGATCGAACAGGAAAGCCCAGATGATGCCGGTATATTCGTAGGCCGCCAAAAGCGATACAGGCGCGCGGGCCACGGCCTCCATCATCAGCACATGGCCCATGCCGCCGAGCACCCCCGCCCCTGCCAGCAGGATGAAAGCATGGGTGTCGAGTTCTGCCCAGCCGAACAATGCCGTGGCCAGCCCGACCAGGCTGCAGATCACCGCGAAGCTGAGGGCGATGCTGGCCGGCGGATCGGTCCGCGTCAGATCCTTGACCTGCACGCGCGACAGCGCATTGGTCGCCGCCATGGCCACGCCCGCCGCAACGCCAATCAGCGTGCCGTCGCGCACTTCCGCACCCATCAGCGAAGGATAGAGCATCAGCAATATGCCGGCAAAACCCAGTGCCACCCCGGCAAAGATCACCAGGCCCGGCCGCTCGCGCAGGAAGACCATGGCCGCCACGATAGAGAGGATCGGCGCCAGATAGCTCAGCGCCGTGGCCAGCCCCACCGACAGATAGGCCAGCGAAATGAACGAGAAGAACATGACCGCGCAGCCCAACAGGCCACGGATCAGATGCTTATGCGGATATTTCGTCCGCAGCGAGACACCGAGCTGGCCGCGAAAACCCATGTAGATGACGATGGGGATGAGCGCGACGAAACTGCGCCAGAACACCAATTGCCCCACCGGGGCCACCTTGGCGGCTTCGTGAATGGCTGCGGACATGGCCGCCATCACGATAAGCGCAATGGTGGCCAGCCACAGGGCAGCGGCGGGATTCGGCTTGGTCATGCGCCAGCCATAGCGTTAGCGCGCCGGCCTGTCACGCTGGCAGGCTATTCGGCATGCCGTTTGGCCCAGGACCGCATCGCGGTGATGAGATAATCGGCGAAGCCCGGCTCGATGGCTTCGTAGCGTGCCCGGAAGTCCGGGTGCTCGTAGATTTCGGCTAGCCCGGCATAGGCCGCTGGCGCACAGTCCCGGCCCCAGGACTGGGCGACCCAGGCGCGGTG
>CBIGSA010000190.1:0-6852 GCA_966192215.1 uncultured Devosia sp.
TCGGCGAAGGCATCGAGAAGGTCGAGACCGACTTTGCTGCCGAAGTCGCCGCCACTGCCGGCGTCAAGTAACATCCAACCATTCTGCGGGCAGGCCCACGGGCCTGTCCGTTGCTCTCCCGGCGGCCATCATTTGGGCGGGATCGAGCGCAAAAACCCAGCCGTTATTCACGTTCCCGTGGTGCAACGCCTTCTGTTGAAGGCGATTTTGCCATAGGGTCTGCCGGGTGCTGCCGGATTCGGTGCCCCGATCATCATCTGTCAAAGGGGTTTGCCGATGGCGCCTGCCTATAAACGCATTCTCCTCAAGGTTTCGGGCGAGGCGCTGGCAGGGGACAATTCCTTCGGCATCGAGCCGCCATTTCTGCAGGCCGTGGCCAAGCAGATCGCCGATGTCGCTAATAGCGGCGTGCAGATCGCCATCGTGGTCGGCGGCGGCAACATCTTCCGCGGCATGGCCGGTGCGGCCGACGGCACCGATCGGGTGACGGCGGACATGATGGGCATGCTGGGAACCATGATCAACGCCCTGGCCTTGAGCAACGCGATCATGCGGCAGGGGGCCAAATCCAAGCCCTATAGCGCCGTTTCCATGCCATCGGTGGCCGATACCTTCACCGCGCGCGATGCGAAGCTGTCGCTAGAGGACGGATTCGTGGTGGTGATGGGCGGGGGCATCGGTAATCCCTTCTTCACCACCGACACGGCCTCTACCTTGCGCGCCATTGAGCTTGAATGCGACGTGGTGCTCAAGGGCACCAAGGTGGACGGGGTCTATTCCGAGGACCCGGTGAAGAATCCGAATGCAACGCGCTACGACACCGTCAGTTATGACGAAGTCATCGGCAAGAATTTGCGCGTGATGGATACCGCGGCCTTTGCTCTTGCCCGCGACAATGCCATGCCGATAATCGTATATGCACTCGACGACGCGGCGGGCCTCAAGGGTGTGCTGGCGGGGACGACCCGCTTCACCCGTGTGGGCAACCCGATCTAGCCTGAAGGACGACAACAATGGCCTATGACCTAGCAGACCTCAAAACCCGCATGCAGAAGTCCATCGCTTCGCTGCGCGATGAACTGGCGGGCCTGAGGACCGGTCGGGCCAGCGCCAGCCTGCTGGAGCCGGTGACGGTGGAAGCCTATGGCTCGCGCATGCCGCTCAACCAGGTGGCAACCGTCACCGTGCCCGAGCCGCGTATGCTGAGCGTGCAGGTCTGGGATCGCCAGATGGCCAAAGCTGTTGAAAAGGCCATTCGCGACAGCGGTTTGGGCCTTAACCCGATGGGCGAGGGGCAGATTATCCGTGTGCCGTTGCCGGAGCTCAACGAACAGCGCCGCAAGGAACTGGCCAAGGTAGCCCATAGCTACGCCGAAGCCGCTCGCGTCGCCGTGCGCCATATCCGCCGCGACGGCATGGATGCACTCAAGACGGCCGAGAAGGATGGCGACCTGAGCCAGGACGACAGCCGCATCCAGTCCGATCTCGTGCAGAAGGCGACCGATGCCGCCGTGGCCGAGATCGACCAGGTGGTTGCGGCCAAAGAAGCGGAAATCATGCAGGTCTAGGCCGGCTGAACTGCGCCGGGAGGGCGTAGATGTCCATCGATCCAGCCATAGCCGACGATATCGCGCCGCGCCCGCGCCTGCGCATTCCGACGCATCTTGGCGTGATCATGGATGGCAATGGCCGCTGGGCCGAGGCGCGCGGCAAGCGGCGTACCGAGGGGCATATTGAAGGCGTCAAGGCGTTGCGCAAGCTGGTCGAGCTATGCATCACCTATGGTGTTGCGCACCTCACCGTGTTCAGTTTCTCCTCCGAGAACTGGACGCGGCCGAAGGACGAAATCTCCTTCATCTTCAACCTCCTGCGGCGGTTCGTTGCTTCCGACCTTCAAAACCTGATCCGCAATAATGTGCAGGTCCGCATCATCGGCAGCCGGGCAGGGCTGGATCCCAGCCTGGTGCGCCTGATCGACGATGTCGAGGCCAAGACCGCCAGCAATACCGGCCTCGTGCTGATCGTGGCCTTCAACTATGGCGGCAAGGCCGAGATAGCCGAAGCCACGCGCCGTATTGCCGGTGAGGTTGCTGCCGGTCGGCTGGCGCCGGAGGCCATTACCGAGGAAACGATCGCAGCCGCGCTCTATACGGCCGGACTGCCCGATCCCGATCTCATTATCCGCACCAGCGGCGAGCAACGCATTTCCAATTTCCTGCTCTGGCAGGCGGCTTATGCGGAATTCGTCTTTGTCGATGAAAACTGGCCCGACTTCGGCGAGGCCAGCTTCATCCGGGTACTGGAAACCTATGCGCGGCGTGACAGGCGCTTCGGCGGTATCGAGGCGGCGCGATCTTGAGCAATCCAGGCGATCCCGCGTCAGACAATGTCGTCAGTCGCCGCCGTAGCTGGTCCGATCTGGGGCCGCGCTTTGCTTCCGCCATGGTTCTTATCGCGCTGACGGCGACTGCCCTTTATATCGGCAGCTATGTCTTTGCCGCCGTGGTGGGCGCGGTATTCGCCGGGGCCTATCGCGAGTGGGAAACCATGGTTTCGCGCGCGCCGCTGACACTGCCCGGTATGGCGCTGATCGGCCTCGTGGGCCTGTCGGGACTCATCTACCCGCTGTTCGGGCCGCTGGGTACCATCGTGGTGATTGCCGTTGCCTGCGTCATAGCCATTGCCATGCGCGGGGAGGGGGTTCCGTGGCGCATCCTTGGCCTCGTGATCTATGGTGCCATCATCATCGCCGCCCTGGCCATGCGGGGTGACACGCTCAATGGCGTCTGGGCCGGCGTCTATCTCGGCACGGTGGTCTGGATGACCGACTCGGCGGCCTTCTTCACCGGTCGGCAGATCGGCGGGGAAAAGCTGGCGCCCGAGATTTCGCCATCCAAGACCTGGTCGGGTGCCCTGGGCGGGCTGGCCCTGGGCACGGGGGCAGGGCTCCTGGTCTGGATCGTGGCCACCGACTCTCCCTGGTGGATCGGCCTTGTCCTCTCTGCGACGATCAGCGTGCTTGGCCAGCTTGGCGATCTCAGCGAAAGTGCCATCAAGCGCCATTTCCGCATCAAGGATAGCGGCGACATCATCCCCGGCCATGGCGGGTTGATGGACCGGCTGGACAGCCTCACATTCGGCGTTTTGCTGGTGCTGGTAATCGGGGCGCTGCACGCCGGATACGGCTCGGTCGCCGAAGGCCTGCTCTACTGGTAGGCGTCGTCATACGCGCATAAGGGACACTATGCCCGATTTTCTGCTTTGGCTGAATGTCATCTGGATCCTGGCCGTCATCGTGTTCATTCACGAAATGGGCCACTACCTCGTCGCCCGCTGGAATGGCGTGGCCATCCAGACCTTCTCGATCGGCTTCGGCAAGGAGCTGTTCGGCTGGAATGACAGGCATGGCACGCGCTGGCGCGTCGGGGCGATTCCGCTGGGTGGTTACGTGCGCTTCGTGGGTGACATGGATGCCGCAAGCACGCCGGACCGGGAAGCGATCGCCAATGCCTCGCCCGAGCTGGCGCCGCAACTCTTCGCCAACAAGACTGTCTGGCAGCGCATTGCCGTGGTTGCGGCGGGGCCGGCAGCCAATGTCATCCTGACCTTCCTCATTCTCTATGCGCTGCTGCTCGGCTATGGTCGCTACACGATCCCGCCCGTCATCGGCGAGGTCATTGCCGGCTCGGTCGCCGAAGAAGCAGGGCTTGAGGCAGGCGATATCATCACCGCCGTCGATGGGTATGCCGTGCGCGGCTTCGAGGATTTCCAGCGCCTCGTCGCTACCAGCCCCGAGCGGCCGGTGACCATCCAGCTCGACCGCGGCAGCGCCAGCCGGACCATTGTGCTCGTGCCCGAAGCCGTGGAGGTCGAGGACCGGTTCGGCAATATGCAGAAGACCGGCAGAATCGGCGTCAGCCGGGATGTTTCGGAGGACGATGTCACCCTCTACCGACCGGGGCCCGTCGAGGCCGTGGGCATGACCTTCGAGGAAATCCGCTTCATCATCCAGCGTACGGCCGCCTATCTGGGCGACTTTTTCGTCGGGCGCGGGGATGTCGAGCAACTCGGGGGACCCATCAAAGTGGCCCAGGTTTCCGGGGAAGTGGCGACTCTCGGGCTGGTCGCACTCATAAATCTCACCGCCTTGCTCTCGTTAAATATCGGTATTTTCAACCTTTTGCCGGTTCCGATGCTCGACGGCGGGCACCTTCTGTACTATCTCGTTGAAGCTGTCAGGGGGCGGCCGCTGAGCATGCGGGTGCAGGAAATCGGGTTTCGCTTCGGCTTTGCCCTGGTTCTTGCGCTCATGGTGTTCACGCTGTTCAACGACACCCTGTTCGCCTACTTCGGAATCCTGCGTTAACACCCGGTTAACCTTGGTTTGTGAGGTGTTGCAGGAATACAAGAGCACCAATCATTTGCTAACCGCGTCAGGGCTTCCGCCTTGTCCTTGGTTAAAAAGACGGTAAAACGGTGCAATGGAGTTAGCTTGGGGGAGCGCTATGCATGGCGATTCTCCGAGCCTGGTCGCAGAAGGCAATAACAATATGATCCATCCCACCAAGCTGATGCGCGGCGCTCTTCTGGCGCTTGCGATTCTGGGTGCAGCACCGCTCGCCGGCCCCAGCATTCCGCTTCTTGGCTCTGTGACCGCTCAGGCTCAGGAACAACTGGTTGGCGCGGTGCTCTTTGAGGGCAATCGCCGCTTCTCCGACAGCCAGCTTCTGGCCATGGTCGATGTGTCGGCCTCCGGTATCTTCACCCAGCAGCGCCTGGCCGCGGACATCGAAAGCATCCGTCAGGCCTATGATCGCGACGGGTTCCTTTCCGTTTCCGTTACGGCGCGTACCGAGGCGACCACCGATGGCCGCGTCCGCGTCATCTTCAACATCAATGAAGGCAATCGGGCGGGTATCGCTGCGGTCAACTTCACCGGCAACAACGCCTTCGGCGCCAACGCGCTCAAGAGCGTCATGCTCACCAAGGAAACCGGCATTTTGAGCTGGCTGTTCAAGGACGACAGCTATGACGAGCAGAAGCTGGCCGTGGACCGTGAGCGCATCCGCCTCTACTACGCCAATCGCGGCTATCCTGACGTGCAGGTGACCTCGGTCGGCGAATACGACGCGACTAAGAACGCCTACTTCATCAACTTCACCATCAATGAAGGCCAGAAGTACGAGTTCTCCAATGTCGGCATTGAAACCAGCATTGCGGGCCTGAACACCGATGCCCTCAAGGGTACGGTGCAGACGGGGCAGGGCGGCACCTATTCTGCCAGCGACCTGCAGGCCACCATCGAGGACATGGCCTATGAGGCCGCTGTCCAGGGTTACTCGTTTGCCGATGTCCGTGCGCGTCTTGACCGCGACGTGGCCAATGGCACGTTCAATGTCACCTATCTGGTGGATGAAGGCGCGCGCATCTATGTCGAGCGCATCAACATCACCGGCAACACCAAGACGCGCGACTTCGTGATCCGTCGCGAGCTGGAGTTCGCCGAAGGCGACCCCTTCAACCGTGCCATGGTTGTTCGTGGTCGCCAGCACATCCAGGATCTGGGCTTCTTTTCGGCTGTCGATGTGACGACCGGCCCGGGCTCCGCGCCCGACAAGGTGGTGATCAACATCGCCGTGACGGAAACCTCGACCGGTGAATACGGCGCGACTGCCGGCTATTCCACCACCGACGGCATCCTGGGCGAAGTGTCGCTGACCGAGCGCAACTTCCTGGGTCGTGGCCAGTATCTGCGTGCCGCCATCGGCGCCTCGCAGGCCGGCCGGACCTTCGACTTCTCGTTCACCGAACCGCGCTTCATGGGCCTCAAGGTCTCGGCTGGTGTCGATGTCTATCATCGCATCAACGAGGAAACGGCTGCCAGCTTCTATGGCTCGCAGGCGACCGGCGGCCAGGTGCGCGTTGGCATTCCGCTGACCTCCGATCTGTCCGGTACCGTGTTTGCCGGCATGGAACGCAAGGTCATCATGGACAGCGATCCGGACAATTCGCTGCTCGTGGTCGACGGCCATGAATTCTACAAGGGCTTTGTCGGCTACACGCTGACCTGGAACAGCCTCGACGACACCAAGTCGCCGACCGAAGGCATACTGGCGACGTTCACGCAGCAATACATTGGCTGGGATCATAGCCTCATCAAGTCGGAAGCCCGGGCGCGCTACTTCGTTCCCGTTATCGCCGATAGCGGTATCGTCGCCAGCGTTCGCGGCCAGGCCGGTATCATCAACGACCTGAGCGGTAATGGCGTCCATTCCGTGGAAGCCTTCTCGCCCGGTTCGCAGCTCATCCGTGGCTTTGAAGGCCGTGGTATCGGGCCGCGCATCCAGAACGGCGAATATCTCGGTGCGGTTGCCTATGCCGGCGTGTCGGCTGAAGTGCAGTTCCCGCTGCCGGGTGTCCCGGAGAGCTATGGCCTCAGCGGTGCTGTCTGGGCGGATGCCGCCTGGATCGATGGTGTCAACGTGCCGCGTCTCGATGGTGGCAACACGGTTGACCCTGGCAGCATCGACGTGCCGTGGCGGACTTCGATCGGCGCTTCGCTGATCTGGGACAGCCCGTTTGGCCCGCTGCGTGGCGACTTCGCCCACGTCCTGAACAAGTCGACTTCGGACCGGACTCAGGTCTTCCAGTTGACCATGTCCACCTTGTTCTAGCAGTCGTGGCGTGAGACAGTTCATTGAGCCGCGGGCGGCAAGCACCGCGGCTCAATTCTTTTTAAGTGGCATTGATGGTCGATACCCGTTTTCATCGTTTTGCCGGCTCCTCCACGATCGGTACCATTCTGACGGCGCTGGACCGCGGCGACCTGCTGGCGGGGCTCGGCAATGCCGA
>CBIGSA010000191.1:0-6846 GCA_966192215.1 uncultured Devosia sp.
GCTTTACCAGGTCGGCGCAGCTCTTCATGTAGAGCGGCACATTGTCGACATGCTCCACCACTTCCATGTTGAGCACCATGTCATAGCGCGCGCCCTCGGCGGCCAGGGCTTCGCTGGTCGTGGCGCGATAGTCCACGGCAAGCCCCGATTGCGCGGCATGGATGCGGGCAATGGCGATATTGCGCTCGGCTGCATCGATGCCCGTCACCGTGGCGCCGAGCCGGGCCAGCGGTTCGCAGAGCAGGCCGCCGCCGCAGCCGACATCGAGAATGCTGAGGCCCTCGAAGGGCCGCATGGCACTGCCGTCGCGTCCGAAATGGGCCAGCAGATATTCGCGGATATAGCCCAGCCGCACCGGATTGAACTTGTGCAGCGGCTTGAACTTGCCCCTGGGGTCCCACCATTCCTCGGCCATCGCGGTGAATTTGGCGATCTCGGCATCGTTGATGGTGGTGGCGGTCATTGTTGGAATTCCCGGCTCGGCTCCGTTCGGTCCATATGAACCGGCGGGGGTGGCGGGAGCAAGGCGCGGCGTGTCGCAGGCTTCCCCGTTGATCCCGCGCCGCCTTTGTGGCATGTCCCCCGCTAAACAAGCGTACCGCCGGGTTCGGCGGAGTTTCGGGGAAGCAATTGGCCCGTATCGTCGTCAAGTTCGGTGGCACTTCGGTTGCCAATGTCGAGCGTATCCGCCAGGCCGCGCGCCATGTGAAGCGCGAGGTCGAAGCCGGCAATGAAGTGGCCGTGGTCGTTTCGGCCATGAGCGGCAAGACCAATGAACTGGTCGGCTGGGTCAACGAGGCCAGCCCGCTGCATGACGCGCGCGAATATGATGCCGTGGTCGCCTCGGGCGAACAGGTGACGGCGGGCCTGATGGCTATTGTGCTCAGTGAAATGGGCATCCAGTCCCGCTCGTTCGCCGGCTGGCAGGTGCCGATCAAGACCGACGATTCCCATGGCGCGGCGCGCATCACCGAGATCGACCCCACCGAGCTCGACAAGCGCATGAAGGATGGCTGGGTGCCTGTCATTACCGGCTTCCAGGGCATTTCCAGCCATGGCCGCATCACGACGCTGGGCCGGGGCGGTTCGGATACGTCGGCGGTGGCGGTGGCGGCAGCGGTCAAGGCCGATCGCTGCGACATCTATACCGACGTGGATGGCGTCTATACGACCGATCCGCGCATCGTGCCCAAGGCGCAGCGGTTGACCCGGATTTCCTTCGAGGAAATGCTGGAAATGGCCTCGCTCGGCGCCAAGGTGCTGATGATCCGCTCGGTGGAAATGGCCATGGCGCACAAGGTGCGCCTGCTGGTTCGCTCCAGTTTCGATGACCCGGATGCGCCGCAACTGGCGCCCGATGGAACGCCCGGGGTTCCCGGCACGCTTGTATGCGATGAGGATGAGATCATGGAAAAGCAGATCGTTTCGGGCGTGACGCTCGCCAAGGCCGAGGCCAAGATCACCCTGCGCGACGTCAAGGACAATCCCGGCGTGGCCGCCGCCATTTTCGGTACTTTGGCCGATCAGGGCATTATCGTGGACATGATCGTGCAGAACATCGCCGATGATGGTGCGACCACCGACATCACCTTCACCGTGCCCGACAGCGAATATGACAAGGCGATCAAGACGCTGCAGAATGCCGGCGATAGAATCGAATATGCCCGGCTTTCCGGTTCCAAGGGCGGGGCAAAGGTCTCGGTCGTGGGCGTGGGCATGCGTAGCCATGCGGGCGTTGCCAGCTCGATGTTCAAGGCGCTGGCCGACAAGGGCATCAACATCCAGCTCATCACCACGTCGGAAATCAAGACCTCGGTGTTGATCGACGAGCAGTATGCCGAGCTTGCGGTTCGCGCGCTGCATACTTATTACGGGTTGGACAAGAAGGACGAATAGGACCGGTCGAAGGGTCCTGGTCGCTCCTCAAGGAAAGGGGGGCGGCTGTGGCGGCCGTCTGAAGGGGTAATGGTCACGACCATAGGCGGCCCGAGAGTGCTGCTGCGGCAATTGCGCGAGACGATGGCGGAGCCCCTGGCTTCGCAGGAACGGCTCGACAAGATCGTCGCCCTCATTGCCGACAATATGCATGCCGATGTGTGCTCGTTTTACGTGCTGCGTGACGACGGGGCGCTGGAACTGTTCGCCTCCAAGGGCCTGGCCGCCGAATCGGTGCATATGACCACGCTGCGGCTGGGCGAGGGGCTGGTGGGTCTCATCGCCGCCGAAGCCGAGCCGCTGAGCCTCGAGGATGCGCCCAGCCATCCGGCCTTCGTCTATCGCCCCGAAACCGGCGAGGAGCGGTACAACGCCTTCCTTGGCGTGCCCGTGCTGCGGGCCGGCCAGACGTTGGGCGTGCTCGTGGTGCAGAATGCAGAGCGCCGCCACTATGGCGAGGACGAGGCCGAGGCGATGCTGACCACGGCCACCATCCTGGCCGAAATGATCGCCACCAGCGATTTCGACAATCTCATCAAGCCCGGTTCCGATATCGACCTGCGGCGTCCCCGCATGTTCACCGGGGTCAGCTTCACCGATGGCATCGCGCTGGGCACGGTCGTGCTGCACGATCCGCGCGTCGTGGTTTCAAATTTCATCGCCGAGGATACAGAGGCCGAGAAGGTGCGGCTGGAAACGGCGCTGGAAAAGATGCGCGTCTCCATCGACGCCATGCTTGACCATGGCGACATGCAGGGCGGTACTGACCATCGGGAAATCCTCGAAACCTACCGCATGTTCGCCAATGACCGGGGCTGGGTGAACCGGCTGACCGAGGCGATCGACAATGGCTTGTCGGCGGAAGCCGCGGTGGAGCGGGTACAGAACGATACCCGCGCGCGCATGCTGCGCCAGACCGATCCCTATATCCGCGATCGCCTGCACGATCTCGACGACCTGGCCAACCGGCTGCTGCGCGTCCTGACCGGGGACGGGCAGGCGCTGGCGCGCAAGGAATTGCCCGACAACGCCATTCTCGTCGCCCGCAATATGGGGCCGGCGGAACTGTTGGAATATGACCGCAAGAAGCTGCGCGGCGTGGTGCTGGAAGAGGGCGGCACGACGGCCCATGTGGCCATTGTGGCGCGCTCGCTCGGCATGGTGGCCGTGGGGCAGGCGCAGTCCATCGTCTCGATGTGCGAAACGGGCGACGACATTATCCTGGACGGGCCCGGCGGGCTGGTGCATCTGCGGCCGACGCCCGATATCGAGCAGGCCTATGTCGACAAGGTCCGCGTCTCTGCGCGGCGCCGCGCGCATTATGCCGCGCTCAAGGACCGGCCCAGCGTCACCAAGGACGGCGTCGAGATCACCCTGCTGCACAATTCGGGTCTGGTGGCCGACCTGCCCATGCTGGACGATACCGGCGCGGTGGGCGTGGGCCTGTTCCGTACCGAATTGCAGTTCATGATCGCCTCCAAGCTCCCGCGCCTGCAGGAGCAGCAGGAGCTTTATGCCGAGGCGATGGCAATTGCGGGCGAGCGCCCGGTGGTGTTCCGCCTGCTCGATATCGGCGGCGACAAGGTCCTGCCCTATCAGCGCTCGATGGCCGAGGAAAACCCGGCCATGGGCTTCCGCTCGATCCGGCTGGGGCTGGAGCGGCCGGGCCTCTTGCGCACGCAGATCAGGGCGCTGCTGCTGGCGGCCAACGGGCGCCCGCTCAAGATTCTTGTGCCCATGGTCACCGAGACCTTCGAATTCACCCAGACCAAGCTGGTGGTGCAGAAGGAGGTCGAGCGGCTGCGACGGCAGGGCAAGCCCTTGCCGAGCCGGTTGGAGCTGGGCGTGATGGTGGAAGTGCCCTCGTTGCTGTTCGAGCTCGACCAGTTGCTGCCCGAGGCCGATTTCGTTTCCATCGGTTCCAACGACCTGGTGCAGTTCCTCACCGCGTCGGATCGCGCGAATCCGCGCGTCGCCAAGAATTACGACCCCATCGGCATGCCCCGCCTGCGGGCTATCCGCATGGTGGTCGATGCCGCGCGGCGCTATAATATTCCCATTACCATGTGCGGCGAGCTGGCCGGCAAGCCGCTCGAAGCGCTGGCCCTCATGGCGGTGGGCATGACGCGGCTCTCCATGGGCCCCGCCTCGATCGGGCCGATCAAGGAACTGGTGCTCAATCTCGATCTGAAGCCGATCCGGGAATCGGTTGGCGCGGCGCTGAGCGACGGCGCCGACGGCATCACCATCCGCGCCCTGCTGCAGGAATGGATCGAAAAGCAGAACCTGCCCGTCTAGCCTTTCTTACCTCTCCCTTGGGGGAGGGGTTGGCCCGCAGGTCCGGGTGACGTGCTTGATGTTCTGCGTCATGGCCATTACACGCACGGTGTCACCCCGGCCTTGAGCCGGGGCCCATCCTGAGATGTCGGAATGGTGCTCTGCACAGCGACCTTGCGGCAGTCTACCAATCTCGAGATGGATCCCGGCTCAAGGCCGGGATGACACAGTGGTTGTGACCAGCGCGGTGCGAAAGAACAAAGATGCCATCTCTTCCCCAGGACAAGCTCGACGCGCTCGAGACGCGGTTCCAATATGTCGAGGCGGCGCTTTCGGGTGGGGCCGGCCCGGACGAATTCGTCAAATTTTCCAAGGAACATGCCGAGCTGTCGCCGATTGTGGGGGAAATCCGCGCCTATAAGAAGGCGCTGAGCGACCGGGCAGAGGCCGAGGAACTGCTGGCGAGCGGCGACAAGGACATGGCCGAAATGGCCGAGGCCGAGATTGCCGAACTCGACGAGAAGATCGAGACCCTGTTCCAGGCCATCCGCATTCTCCTGCTGCCCAAGGACGAGGCCGACGACAAGTCGATCATCCTCGAAATCCGCGGCGGTACGGGCGGCGACGAGGCGGCTTTGTTCGCTGGCGACCTGTTCCGCATGTATGAGCGCTATGCCGCCAGCCATGGCTGGAAGGTCACTGTCATGGAAGAGAGTCCCGGCGAAATGGGGGGCTTCAAGGAAATCATCGCCAATGTCTCGGGCAAGGGCGTCTATGCCCGCATGAAGTTCGAATCGGGCGTGCATCGCGTGCAGCGCGTGCCGGCCACCGAGGCGCAGGGGCGCATTCACACATCGGCGGCCACCGTGGCCGTGCTGCCGGAGGTCGAAGACATCGATATCGACATCAAGCCCGAGGATATCCGCATCGATACGATGCGCGCCTCCGGCGCCGGAGGGCAGCACGTCAATACGACCGACTCGGCGGTGCGCATCACCCACATTCCGACCGGGATCGTGGTGACTTCGGCGATGAAGTCGCAGCACCAGAACCGGGCGCAGGCCATGATCGTGCTGCGTTCGCGGCTCTATGAAATGCAGCGCGAGGAGCGCGATAGCGCCCGTTCGGCCGAGCGCAAGGGCCAGGTGGGGTCGGGCGACCGCTCCGAGCGCATCCGCACCTATAATTTCCCGCAGGGCCGGGTAACCGACCACCGCATCAACCTCACGCTCTACAAGCTCGACAAGGTCATTACGGGCGAAGCGCTGGACGAGCTGATCGAAGCGCTCATCACCACCAGCCAGGCCGAGCAGCTGGCCGCGATGGAGACGGGCAACTGAGCCAGGCGCCGACGATCGGCGCGCTCTGGCGCGGCTGGCGCGACGTGCTCGGCCGGCTCGGATTCGAGAGCGCCGCGCTCGATGCCAAATTGCTCACCGGCCATGCGCTGGGGCTCACGGCGCTGGACCTCGCCGTGCGGGAGAATGAGCCGGTCGACGGCGCGATGGCCGCGCGCGTGGCCGAATTGCTGCAACGGCGTATGAGCGGGGAATCGGTAGCACGGATCATCGGCGAACGGGAATTCTACGGCCTGGCCTTCACCCTCAACGAGGCCACGCTGGAGCCGCGGCCGGAAACCGAATTGCTGGTCGACATGGCCCTTGGCGCGCTGCCCGCGGGTGGGCGTCTGCTTGACCTGGGCACCGGCACTGGCTGCATCTCCATCGCGATACTGGCCAACCAGCCTGATGCCACGGCGGTGGCGGTGGATTTGAGTGCGCAGGCGCTGGAGGCGGCACGGGAGAATGCCGAACGACATGGTGTGGCCGAGCGCCTTGGGTTGCGGCAAGGAAGCTGGTTCGAGCCCCTCCTCGCCTCCCCCGATGGGAGATTCGACCTCATCGTCTCCAACCCGCCCTACATCACTTCCGCCGTGGTCGAGACCCTGGCGCCCGAAGTGCGGGATTTTGATCCTCGCCTGGCGCTGGATGGCGGGCCGGATGGGCTTGTGCCCTATCGCATCATCGCCGCCCAGGCCGGAGACTGGCTCAGGCCCAATGGCTGGCTCATGGTCGAGATCGGGCATGACCAGGGGGCTGCGGTCAGCGCGCTCTTCCTCGAGGCCGGTTTCGCCGACATATCCGTATATCGTGATCTCAACGGGCTTGATCGTGTGGTATGCGCGCACCATCTCTAGGCCAGTTGCAGGCAGGGCGCAGGGCGCTCCGCAATTAATGCTGGCAAAGACGACGCGAACGTTATAGTTTGTCTGTGCTGTCAACAGGCGCTTCATGAGCGCCACGGCGACTAGCCACCCGACAATTCTTTTGGCTGCGATGCGCAGCGCGGTTCCGGCAGAGGCTGGAGCGACGCGGGATGGGTTCGGAGCGCCGTCCGACGGTTTCGGTCTTCATGAAGCCAGATAGAGCCGGTTCGAGAAGCGATAGAGAGCTTCCTTCCGGGATTGGCCCGACCAGGCATTGTGCCGGTCCGCCAGCAGTGTGACGCTTATTTTTCTAGAGTTAGATAAAGCGACCAGATGAGACCCAATAACCAGAACAAGAACCGGCAGCGTGGCCGGAACGGCGGACGCAAGCACGTCAATCCGTTGTCCCGCAATTTCGAGAGCAACGG
>CBIGSA010000192.1:0-6836 GCA_966192215.1 uncultured Devosia sp.
CGGCCGCCGCCGACTACCAGGTACCCTTCGCCAGCGCCGTCCGCAATGAAGGCGGACTGCCCTGCATGGCAGTCGGCCTGCTGGGCGATGCTCACCGCGCAGAAGCCATCATCGCCAATGGCGAAGCCGATTTCATCGCCCTGGCACGCGGCGCACTGGATGATCCCAATTGGCCGGTTCACACAAGGCACGAACTGGGCCATCACGACTATGACCTCTGGCCCAAACCGACCAACCGCGTGCGCGAACGCGACCGCTCACTTGGCCGGCGCGGCTTCGCCACATCCTGAGAAATTCCGCCAAACAATCACCGTGGCAACGCAAATTCGCCGCGATTGCGCAGCCACTCTCTTGCTCATCGCACAGATCGTCACCAGATCAGCGATGAGCAGGAGAACCGACATGGATACCAAGGCCGCAATCCTCGCCCTCATGAGCGTCTGGGGCGTTGGCACCTGTGCCACCCTGCCCGCCAGCGCCCAGGACGAGACAACCGAGGACATAACCGACGACGCTGGTGAGCGCGAGAATCCGCTGCTCAACAAGGTCTGGGTCCGCGCCGATGCCGACCCCTCGCTACCCGGCCCGATGCAGATCTTCCTCGGCGATGGCACGCTGGTCAGCGATAGTTGCTGGGAGACCTATCGGCTCAGCAAGTGGCAGCAGATCTCCGACACCGCGATAAGCTGGGATGAGGACGGCATGACCATCAATGCCGATATTGCCAGCCTCAGCGACACCGAACTTGTGCTCAACCTCAAGCTGGGCAGCGAAGTGCAGGAGCAGCGTTTCACTGTTGCCGAGGTGCCCTATGTCTGCCCGGATATGGTGAAGTAGCGCCCTACAACACCACCTGCGTCCCGATCTCAACCACGCGACCAGTCGGAATGTGGAAATATTCCGTCGCATCGCTGGCGTTGCGCGCCAGCCGGGTAAACAGCAGGTCCTGCCAATAGCGAATAAGGCCCGATTTCGGGGCGGGCTTGAGCGAGCGCCGGGACAGGAAGAACGAGGTCGACATGATGTCGAACTTCCAGCCTAGCTTGCGACCCAGAGCCAGCGCCTTGGGAATATTGGGGCTCTCCACGAAACCGAATGTCACGATGACCCGGCTGAATAGCTCGTTATAGGCCTCGATCGTGACCTTCTCGTCATCGGGCACATGCGGCGTGGCAGCTGTACGAACGGTCAGGATGACATTCTGCTCGTGCAGCACCTTGTAGTGCTTGAGGCTATGCAGCAGCGCGGTGGGCGCACCTTCGGCATCGCTGGTCAGAAAGATCGCCGTGCCCGGCACAACAGTCGGCTTCTTCTTTGAAAGGTTGTCTACCAGGAACTGCAGCGGCACCTCATCCCGACGGGTCTTCTCGGCCAAGCGGCGCCGGCCGCCCATCCATGTCATCATGATGGTGATCAGTGCCAGGGCAACGACGGTTGGCACCCAGCCACCCTGCGCGAATTTGGCAGAATTGGCGATGAAGAATCCAACATCGATCAAAGTGAACGGCACGATGATCGCCAGCGCCGCGAGCGGGCGCCAGTTCCAGATTTTCCACATCACCACCAGCAGCAGCACGCTGGTCGTGATCATTTCGCCGGTCACGGCAATACCATAGGCCGCCGACAGCGCGCTGGAACTCTTGAAGCCCACGACGAGCAGCAGCACCAGAACCAGCAGTATCGTGTTGACCTGCGGCATGTAGATCTGGCCGCTCTGGGTTTCCGAAGTATGCAGCACGTGCAGTCGCGGCAGCAGGTTAAGGTGCATGGCTTGGCGCGTCAGTGAATAGGCGCCCGAAATCACGGCCTGGCTGGCAATGACGGTTGCCATGGTTGCCAGGATAACCACCGGCAATTGCGCCCAGTCCGGCTGCATCAGGAAGAACGGGTTTTCCGCCATCTCGAAGTGGCCCAGGACGAAAGCGCCCTGCCCGAAATAGTTGAGCAGCAGGCAGGGGAAGACGAACAGCAGCCAGGCAAGAATGATCGGACGCCGGCCGAAATGGCCCAGGTCAACATAAAGGGCCTCGGCCCCTGTAACAGCAAGGAAAACGGCCCCCATCACCAGCAGGGACACCTGGTAATGGGCGACAATGAACATCACGCCATGCCAGGGATTGAGGGCCCACAGCACTTCGGGCTGGAGGTAGATGTGGAACACGCCCGAAACACCCAGAACCAAAAACCAGATCGCGGTGATGGGGCCGAACACAGCCGCAACCTTGCCAGTGCCAAACCGCTGTACAGTGAACAACGCTATCAGGATAATCACGGTAAGCGGCACAACCCAGGCACTAAGGCGGGGCGCGACAACCTGCAGGCCCTCAACCGCCGAAAGCACCGAAATTGCCGGGGTAATGATCGCATCGCCAAAGAACAGCGACGCGCCAACGATCCCGATGAACAACACCCATTTCGATTTGCCGCCAAGCGCCTTGCGCGCAAGGCTCATCAGCGACAGCGTTCCGCCCTCGCCGTTGTTGTCGGCGCGCAGCACAAAGCCCACATACTTGATCGTCACGACGATCGTCAGGGCCCAGAAAATCAAGGAAAGCAGCCCCAGCACTTCGGCCGCTTGTGGCACGCGACCATCGGCATGGCTGGTCGTGGCATGCAACGCCTCGCGAAACGCATAGAGCGGGCTGGTTCCGATATCGCCAAAGACCACGCCGAGCGCACCCAGAATCAATATGGGAAGACGGTCCGTGGTCTGGTGATCATGGCTGGAAGAGCTGGCCGCATCGACGTCGGCGAGAACTTCGCCGGCAGCATTCGTCTGCGTCATGAACCTTGCACTCTCTTGGTCAAAGGCGGGCGCCGCTATACACCCGCCTACGGTCACACACAACACCTGGCGGCCAGATTGGTTCGAGCGCAACTGCGACCGATCTCTCGAAACGGCCCGGAAACAACAAGAGCCGCCCCTTGCGGAGCGACCCTTGCCGGTAAACGAAGATATGGAGGTCTTCGTAAGGCTTATTCGGCGGCCTGCGCGGCCGCGGCGTCGTCATTGCGGGCCGACTTGGTGGCGGTGGCCCACCAGGTGAGCTGGTCCAGCATGTCCTTGGCCGAGGCGCCGATGGACGCTTCGATATCGTTCAGCGACTTGGTGCCGCCAAAGCCCGGATGGACGGCCATGAAATCGGCGCCACCGATATGGACGGCCGAACGGGTCGAGACCATCTGCAGCTCGACACCAATGGTGCGCAGGTGCTCGGTGGCACGAGTACCGCCGACGCTGCCATAGGCGACCACGCCGAACGGCTTCTTGTTCCAGTTCACATAGGCCTGATCGAGCGCGTTCTTGAGGGCGCCGGTAATGGAGCGGTTATATTCAGCGGTGACGAAGATATAGCCGTCGAATTCGCTGATCTTATTCTGCCACTTGACGGCATTGGCGTTCTGCGACGGCATCCAGAGGTTGGAGGCCATTTCGTCGAAGAACGGCAGGTCATAGTCACGGATATCAACGATCTCGGCTTCGATCTCGGGGCGTTCATTGGCCTTTTCGAGGATCCACTTCGCCGGAATCTCACCAAAGCGGGTCGGGCGGGTGGACGAGATAATGATGGCAATCTTCAGTTTGGACATTTGAGCCCTCCTTGGTAACAAATCGTAACTGAGGCGATATAAGTGACCCATAAGACGAGCCGCAAGGAGGCACCTTCCTGTGGTGCGGAGACATCGACATGCCTAGGGAACATTGATGTAAGTATCGGTGGTATCTGGCATTTTCTGCCCTCGCGAGCATGTCAGCCAGGCCTCGGGCCATCCCGGGCGCCAGGGCAGGACGGAGCGTTCGCTAGTTGGCAACAATCTGCCCATGTCCGCAGCGCCCCCCATGAATCCGGGTTGGCGGCGCCTGAACCACGGCCTAAGCCGGGAACGGGTACATTCCGGGAGGGATACTCATGAAGACTGCTTCAGTCGCAGCCGCTCTGGCCATCATGGCCGTTGGCACCATGGACGCGGCGGCGCTGGATCGCCGCGTGCGCATCAACAACTACACATCCTACGACATCATCGAGTTCTATGCGTCCAACAAGGGCTCGCGCTCCTGGGAGGAAGACATCCTGGGTCGCAGCATCCTGCCGGCCGGCCATAGCGTCGTCATCAACATCGACGATGGCAGCGGCTACTGCAAATTCGACTTCCTCGCCGTCTTCGAGGATGGCGAGGAACTGGTGAAATACGACAACAATGTCTGCGAATTAAGCCAGTTCAACTATACGGACTGACCAATGCGCGGCGCTGGCCCAAGCCGGCGCCTAGCTCCCCAGCACCGCACGGTATTGCCGCACGGCATCGGCGAAGCCCATCAACAGCGCATCGGCGGTGATGCCATGGCCAATGGACACTTCGTCCACATGCGGCACGGCCGATTGGAACGCCGGCAGGTTGGCCAGCGTCAGGTCATGCCCGGCATTGACCCCGAGCCCGGCCAGCCTGGCCTCATGCGCGGTATGGGCCAGAGCCGCCAATTCGCGCACCGCGCGGTCGGGGTCGTCATGGCAGCCGCCATAGGGCCCGGTATAGAGCTCGATCCGATCTGCCCCGGTCGCCCGCGCTGCCGCCACGCCCTCCGTGCCCGCATCGGGATCACAGAATAGCGAAATACGCCGGTTCGGCGCCAGCAGGCGCTGCACCGCAGAGGTGAGGAAATTGCCCTTGCCGTGAAAATCCCAGCCATGGTCCGACGTCGCCTGCGCCGGATCGTCGGGTACCAGCGTCACCTGATGCGGGTTCACCTGGCCGATCAGCGCGAAGAAGTCCTCGCTCGGATAGCCTTCAATATTGAACTCGGCCGCCGGATATTCGGTAGCCAGCAATTCGGCGAGATCAAACACATCGCTGCGCCTGATATGCCGCTCATCCGGCCGCGGATGCACGGTTATGCCGCTGGCACCGGCATCGAGTACCACCCGCGCGATGCCGACCACGCTCGGCCAGGGCAGGTCGCGGCGATTGCGCAACTGCGCGACGGCGTTGAGGTTGACGGACAGAAGGGTCATGGGCCTGCCTGCGGAAGAGTCTTCCCTGCCATACACCAAGAGCACGGCCTGGCCCAATCGAACCTTGTGATGAACCCTATCAGCGCGACGCGGCAGCTACCGCTGCGGCCAGCCCGATGGCCGGGCTGGTCAGCACGCGCGCGGACGGTGCAACCGCGTCGGCCATCGACACCTGCGCCAGCACTATGGCTCCGGTCCCGTCCAGCGCCGCCGCAACGGCGTCGGCAATACGCGCATGGTAGCGCCCAAGGTTCCCAGCCAGGAAATCCGCCCAGGCGTCCGGCACCAGATGCTGCTCGACCTGCGCGCCGGTCATCCGTGCAGCCTGCCGGAACAGGACGCCGGTCGGCTCCAGGCTCGATGGCGCCGCGCAAAGCACGATGACGCGACCGCCATCGGCGACTGCCCGCTCCGCCAGCGCACGGTCCACTCTCAGCATGGGAACAGGTGGCTCGGTCATCTCGTCGATCACACCGCCAAGGCTTGAGCAGGTGAGCAGCACCGCGTCGCAATCACCAGCGAGATCATCCAGCGCAAGGCGGGTCTCCGCCGCTATTGTCGGCGTAAGGCCCGCCGGCCCCGCCGCCGCCAGCAAATCTGGGCGCACGGCATGGTGCAGCAACACGCCTTCGAACAGCGCTGCGGCGCGCTCCAGCACTGCGACATTGCTGGCCGCGGTGTGGAGGCAGCCGATGTGCATGTCACATGCCCTGTGGACCGCGCGAGATGGCGGCGAGACCGGTGCGCACGACTTCGACCAGCCCGAGCGGTTGCATCAGGGCAATGAAGCTGTCGATCTTGCCCGGCTTGCCGGTGACCTCGAAGACGAAGCTCTCCACCGTGGCATCGACGATCTGTGCACGGAAGGCATCGGCCAGCCGCAGCGTCTCGGCGCGATGATCGCCCGAACCGGCCACCTTGATGAGCGCCAGCTCGCGTTCCAGCGATGCCCCTTCCGAGGTCAAATCGTGCACCTTATGGACAGGCACGAGTCGCTCGAGCTGCAGCTTGATCTGCACCAGCGTCCTGGGCGTGGCGGTGACGACAACGGTGATGCGACTAAGTCGCCGGCCGTGTTCGGTCTCGCTGACGGTCAGGCTTTCAATATTGTAGCCCCGGGCCGAGAACAGGCCCACGACACGGGCCAGGATACCCGGCTCGTTATCGACCAGCACCGAGAGCGTATGCCGCTCGATCTCCTGGGTTTCCTTGGTGATGAAGTAGGCCGAGCCGGTCGGCTGCAGATGTGCATTCATGGCTATGTCTCCGCAGCGCCCTAGACGAGCTGCCGCCCCTTCTCGTCGATGATGTCCCCGATATTGGCGGTATCGGGCAGGATGATTTCGTTATGCGGCTTGCCCGAGGGAATCATGGGCAGGCAGTTCTCGTCCTTCTCCACGATCACGTCGAACAGCACCGGGCCGTCATAGTCGAGCATTTCGGCAATGGCGGCATCGAGCTCTGCCGGGTTCTCGCAACGGATGCCCTTGCCACCATAGGCCTCGGCCAGCTTGACGAAATCGGGCAGCGATTCCGAATAGGAATGCGCATAGCGACTGCCATGCAACAGGTCCTGCCACTGGCGAACCATGCCCATGCGCTCATTGTTGAGGATGAAGATCTTGATTGGCAGGCGATACTGCACCGCCGTGGACAGCTCCTGCATCGTCATCTGCACCGAGGCTTCGCCGGCAATGTCGATGACCAGCGCATCGGGATGGGCCACCTGCACGCCGACCGCAGCCGGCAGGCCATAGCCCATCGTGCCCAGGCCACCCGAAGTCATCCAGTGGTTCGGCTTGTCAAAATGGAAATGCTGCGCGG
>CBIGSA010000193.1:0-6786 GCA_966192215.1 uncultured Devosia sp.
GAATCCAGGAAATGGCCGGATTGCGCTGCCGCCGCCGGAGGCTCGCCCTGACGCACGATGACGGCGTGCGCCTGCAGGCCGGCATTGGCCAGGGCCTCCCGCAGACTGCCGATTTCGGAGTCAAGCGCGACTGAGGCCTCAGGCTCGGTAGCCCATAGCATCACGCCGATTGCGCCGCCCCGCAGGGTGACCTGCGCCCCGACCTCGCCCATGCCGGGCAGATTCAGCGCGAACCGCATCTGCCAGCCGCGCTCGGCGGCGGCGTCGGTCTCGTTGTGCTGGTCCCGGTGAATCTGCAATTGCATCAAGGTCTGGTGCGTCCCGATCATCACCGGCAGGTCCAGGCTCAGATCCGCGGTACGACCGGTCGGGTCAGGCAAGGAGGCATGCTGGTGCAGCCGCACCCGCGCCAGTGCGGATTCGGTGCGTTCGAGCAACTGCCTGCCGACCTCTTCGGGCGCGGCATTGGGATCGACCGGCGGTGCATCCAGGCCACGGGCACGCGGTATGCTGCCGCGCAGCGGCGGCGGGATCTGTGCCACAGGCGCCACGGGCGCCTGCTGCCCCAGCCAGGAGGTCAGGGTCTGTCGCAGGGTGAGCAGGGCGGATTTCATGTCGGGCTGCAGCAGCGGCTGCCCGCGCGCTAGGTTCGCTTCCTGAAACACGCCGGAACCACGCACCGCAGCCTGTAATGCGGCGCCGTCGAAGCGCGGTGCATCGATGGCCACACGACCCGCCAGTACCTGCTGGGCGGCGCGCGCGACGGGCTCGGGCAGCACGACACGGCCGGCAATGCCTGACAGCGCCGTGGTCAAGGCAGTGACCGGGCCCTGCCGGGGCACCGAAACCTGCACCATCTGTGCCAGTGCTGCCTGGGGCGCGGCCGCGGGAGGCGGCGCTGGCTGGGGCAGCGCATTGCCCGGCGGAGAATGAGCGGTCGCATTGGTGGCAACGCTCGTTGCCACGACCGGGCGCACGGCGCCCGCCACCGCCGCAGGCGCTGCCGGTTGGGCCGGAGCGGTTGCCGTGGCAGCCGCAGCGGCGGCAAACGGATTGGGCGATGCGGGGGCCGCAGGATAGGGACCTGATGGCGTCGGGGCAGCCACCGGCGGTGGTGCGACCGCCGCTGCTGGTGCCGCCGGCTGGGCAGAAGGCGCCGTTGCAGGCTGCGCCGGGGACACACCTGGTGCCGCCGCTTGCGCGACCGGCACGGCTTGCGCGGGAACCGGCTGCGCGGCCCCGGCTGCCAGCGCAGGCTGTATGGCGGTCGATGCTGGCGGCATGGCTGACGCGGCGGGAGCCGATGGCGTGGCGCCGGCCGGCGCCGGTGCTCCGCCCGGCTGAGGCGCCGCAGTCGAGGTCGCCGGCGGCGTGGTTAAGCTGATTTGCGTGGCCGGCGCGGGTTGTGCCTGTGGCGGCGGCGCCCCGCTGGTCTGCAAGGCCAGGCGCAGCTGCGGGCCGGTGCCCTGCACTTCCAGCTTGATGGTCTGGCCGGCTGCGACCAGCGTGGGCAGGACCAGGTTCAGCATCTGTCCGCGGATTTCGACTTGGGTGGCGCCGTTGGCGGCCGGGCCGATGATCCTGGCGTCGAGCACCTGCCCCGATTGCAGGGCCAATGCCTGTAGCGCCCCGGCACGGGCCGCGGTGACGAATTGGGGCAGTTGGGAGGGGATCGACATGGCGTTCCGGCCCTCTGCCGCACCATGCGGCAACCCATTCTAGCGTGGGTGCAGCATCCGATGATTCTGCCCCTGTTGGGAAACTTAACGCGGCCTAACCGAAAGGCAGCGTAATTCCGAACAGATTACCCAGCACGAAGAGCGCGCTCCACAGCAGGGCCAGCATCACACCCCAGACGATGACGACCGCCAGGATGGCGCAGGCAATTCCGATGCCGATCCAGACGCCGTCGCGCTCCAGTACGCCGAGCGCCAGCACGCAGATGGTGAAGGCGGGCAGCATGTTGCCGAGGGGAATGGGCAGGAAGAGGATGATCGAGAGCAGCAGGCAGACCGCGCCGACCAGATACTCGGCGGGCGGCCTGGCCAGGAACTCGAAGCGCGGGCGCATCAGCCGCTCAGCCTTGGCCAGCCATGGCGCGGCAAGGTCCACGACCTTTTCGAAATCGACGCGCGACAGAGAGCGGTCGGTGATGACGCGCGGCAGCCAGGGCCGGCGGCCGATCATGAGCTGGAAGGACAGGAAGATCAGCGGCGCCCCCAGCACGGCCGAGACGCCTGGCGGCACAGGGATGGCATTGGGCACTGCGAAGATGAACATCAGCGCCCCGATGGCCCGGTGTTCCAGCGCGTGCAGCAGGTCGGCGATCGAGATGCGTTCGCGATGCTGGCCCTTGGCGATGGCGGTCAATATGGCCGAGAGGCGGTCCGCGCCGTCCGGCGGCGGCACATGGTCAATACTGATGGTCGGATCGTCTTCGGCCATGCGCCCCGGTTCCGGTTTGTAATTGATCCCGACCGCATTGATAGAGCGGCCCGTTGCGGGACGCTAGCCGGAGGCGGGTTACCAAAACCGATACGGCCGATCACACACGCGTCAGTCGGGGCGGATGTCGGTATATTTCTTGGTGGCCGGCTTGCCGCGGAATGTCACCCAGAAGAAGTTCAGCGTATAGGTGCCCGCCGTGCGGAACACACCTTCCTTCTCCAGCCGGCGGCCGGAGGTCTTCATCTTGAGCGCGAAGGTCCATTTGACGCCGCCGACCTTGGACAGCCGCACCGCAACATCGGTGTCCTCGCCGAAGAATTCGATCGAGCGGTCATAGCCGCCGACCTGTTGCCAGGCGGCGCGTTTGAAGACGAAATTACCACCCTGCACCACCGAGCCGACGCGCAGCACATAGCGATTGATGACATAGATCAGCCAGGTCAGCCCGTAGAACAGGTTCACGAGGAACCGACTCCAGGCGCTCATGTCGTAATAGACATAAGGGCCGCTGAGGCAGACCAGCCTGGGGTCGCGGGCGAATTCGCCGAGCACCGTGTCGAGCCAGCCCGGCGGCACAATGGTGTCGCTGTCGATATTTGCGATCAGCTCGAACCCTTCGCTGGCCGCAAAGCCGGCGTCGCGGGCGTTGACCAGGCCCTTCTTGGGTTCATCGACCACTCGGACGGTCGGGAAGCCTCGCGCAATTTCGCCCGTGCGGTCGGTCGAGGCATTATTGACCACGATGATCTCGGCATCGGCGCCGGAACGGGCGATCTCCGCCACCACCGATTCCAGGCATTTGCCGATCAGCGCCTCTTCGTTATAGGCGGGTATGACGAAAGCCAGTTTTCTCATGGCTGCCTCTTGCTGGGCTGGGGCGGATTCGCCGCAATCGCCAGCAAATAGCCCCTGCCCCGTGCCACGGCAACAGATGACGGCGGGTTTCCCGCAGCTTAGGCCCCGCGCGACCACAAAATTCGTCACCGCTGCGCTTTCCGACACGGGCGGGCTTCTGCTAGATTAGCCGGGCTGACTATCGTTCATTCGGCGTTCAGTTGCGGGTTGCGAGAAGCGGACCATGATGAAACAGCTTCTGTCCAGACATTTGCTTGTTGCCCTGTTGTCGGTTGCGGCACCGGCCGCCTTTGCCGCCAGCGAAGGCACGGCCGTCGGCGTCAATCCGGATGCGGTGGCGCAGATCAACTCGACAGACCGCACCCTGGTCGTGGGCGCGGATGTTTCGGTCGGCGAGAAGATCATCACCGGGCCTTCGGGCCAGGTGCAGATCATTTTCGACGATGACACCAGGCTCGTGGTCGGCCCGCGCAGCGCGCTGCTGATCGAGACCTATCTCATGGCCTCCAGCAACACGGCCCAGCAGTTGACGATCAATGCGCTGGGTGGCTCGTTCCGCTTCATCACCGGCAACAGCCCCAAGCCGGCCTATTCCATCAAGACGCCCACAGCCGCCATCGCGGTGCGCGGCACCGAGTTCGACATCATTGCCGAACAGCGCAATACCAAGGTTATGCTCTATGAAGGCGCCCTGCAGATCTGCAGCGGCGGCTCCTGTCAGGAGGTCACCCGGCGTTGCGAGGTCGCCACGGCAGGCCGTGACGGGGTGAACCTCTTCGTGCGCAATGACCCGCAGCGGCTGCCGCTGAGCCTGGAATTCCGGTATGCCCGGTTCCAGGCTCCGCTCCTGCCGCCCTTCAAGGTCAGCGGCGCCGCCCTCTGCGCCGAACCGCCAGCGGACACCTCCGGTGGCAGCAACTCGCCCCTGCCGACTCGGCAACCGACGCAACCAACATCACAGCCCACGACACAGACGCCGACGACACCCACGCCGACACCCACGCCGACGCCCACCCAGCCTCAGCCGACCAGCCCGACACCAACCTTCACGCCCACGCCGACCTTCACGCCCACGCCGACATTTACGCCGACGACACCTATCCTGACGCCGAATATCCAGGGCGGTGGCGGAACCATAAACTAACCGGCGTCAGCCGATATAATCGCGCTTGCCCACCGGCACGCCTGCATGGCGCAGGATGGCGTAGGCCGTAGTGACGTGGAAGAAGAAATTCGGCAGCGCCCGCTCGGTCAGGTAGGCCTGACCCGCCATGGCAACGTCCTTGCCGCCCAGCTTCAGCGTTACCTCGCGCGTGTCGCCGCCATCGAGATCTTCCGGTTTTATCGTCGCCAGCAGGTCGAGCGCCTTCTGGATCCGGCCGCGCAATTCTGCAAAGCTTTCCTCGGTATCGGGCCAGGATGGCACGTCGCGACCGGCCAGGCGTGACACGCATCCCTTCACGTGGTCGGTGGCGATCAACACCTGCGCCCGGAACGGCAGCATGTCAGGTGCCAGCCGCATGTTGGACAGGGTCAATGTATCGAACTTGCGCTCGGCCGCATTGGCCTCGGCCTTGTCCATGATGGCCAAGAGGTTAGTCAGCATGCGGGTGAAGATCGGCACGGTCATGTCGTAGACGGAAAGAGTCATCGCTGGAATACCTTGATTGTCATGCCCCGAACGGGGAACAGTGTCTTGCGCCCGGCGTTGCGGGCTGGCAAGGCGATTATATGCGCAAAACGAAAGACAAGCCGGAGAACGGCGACAAGGATGGGAAGCTCAGGGGCTTTGCCCGGCTGCGGTCGACCTTGCGGCTGCTCTATCACAGTCAGGCGCCCGGCGCGCAGCGTTTCCAGGCCGCCGTGCTGATCGTCGATCTGGCGATCATCGCCTTCTTCATCGCCACACCCCTGCTGCGCAATGCCGATGCCTTCCTGTGGATCGACTATTCCATTGCCGCACTGCTGGCGGCAGACCTGGTTGCGCGCGCCCTGGCCTCCACCGATATCCTGCGCTGGCTGCGGCAGATGCCTGTCATCATCGATATCTTCATCCTGGCGACGCTGCTGGCGCCGGCCTGGCTGGTCAATCTGGGGTTTTTGCGCATCCTGCGCCTGTGGACGCTGACGCGTTCGACGGTCTTCTGGCGGCCGCTGCGCAAGCGCGGGCTGGGGCTGTACCAGGAACCGATCCAAGCAGTCATCAACCTGCTGGTCTTCCTCTTCGTGGTCACCGGCTTCGTCTATACCGCCTTCGCCAACCGTGGTGACGACCCCGGCATTGCCGGCTATGTGGACGCCCTCTACTTCACCGTGGCCACCGTCACGACCACGGGCTTTGGCGATATCGTGCTGCCTGGCACCTGGGGCAAGCTGGCCTCCATCGTCATCATGATCATAGGCATTTCGCTGTTCGTGCGGCTGGCCCAGTCGATCTTCCGCCCCGCCAAGGTGCATTTCCCCTGCCCGCAATGCGGGCTGCAGAAGCACGAGCCCGACGCCGTCCACTGCAAGGCCTGCGGACATCTGCTCAACATCCCGGATGAAGGGCATCACTGATCCCTCTGGGAACGAGAATCCCGCTACTTCATCACCGCCAGTCGGACGAGGAAGCAGGCGCCGGGCAGCGGGCCGGGCACGAGGTCAAGCGAGCCGTTCATGCGCGCCACGATCTGCCGGGAAATGGCCAGGCCGAGTCCGGCCCCGCCCTGGTCGGCCACGCCGCCGGGACCACGCCAGAACTTTTCGAAGATCAGCTTGCGTTCGCGCTTGGCGATGCCCGGCCCATTGTCGGCGATTTCCGCCACGTAGCTGCCGGCCTTCACCGCAGAGGAGATGCGGATGACCGGCTGGTCGGAGTCGTTGTATTTCACCGCATTGGAAATGAGGTTGATGAAGACCTGGCACAGCCGGTCGGCGTCGCCCTCCACCATGGTCGGCCGTGCCCGGTCGCCCAGTTCGACCTTCATGCCGCGCTGGCGCAGCAGCGCTTCGCAAACCGCCAGAGCCCGGTCCAGCGCCGCCTCGGCATCGATGGGGACATTGTCCCAGGTGCGCTCGCCGCGCTCCAGCGCCGAAAGATCGAGGATTTCATCGAGCAGCTTGGTCAGGCGCAGGCTCTCCTGGTGGATGGTCGAGACGAAATGCTGGCGCTGGCTCACATCGATATCGTCGCTGTCGAGCAGGATTTCCGAGAAGGAGCGGATCGAGGTCATGGGTGTGCGCACCTCGTGGCTCACCTGGCTCAGGAATTCGTCCTTCTGGCTGTCCAGCTCGCGCAGTTGCGCATTGGCCTCCTCGAGCTGCCGGGCCGTCGAGCGCAGCTCGGCCGAGGTCTTTTCGAGCTGCTGGGAATATTCGATGGCCTGCTGGGTTTCGTCGGCCATCTGCATCATTTCTTCCAGCGACACGTCGCTGCCCGAAACCACCTTGGACAGCATGACATGCGCCGAGGCAGCGCCGATGGAACCGGCCAGCTCGCGT
>CBIGSA010000194.1:0-6744 GCA_966192215.1 uncultured Devosia sp.
GGCGCCGATGGTTTCACCGGTGCAGAGTGCACCGACGACGGCGGTCACGTTATCGGTGTTGATGACCTTGTCGGCCGCGGCAGCGGCGATGGTGGCGTCGCAGCCGCCGTCGGCGGAGATGAGCTTGAGCTCGCCACCCAGGATGCCGCCCTGCTCGTTGATCTGCTGCACGACCAGCTCGGCGCCGGCAAAGATCGGCGGGGTCAGGGATTCGATCGGGCCGGTGAAGCCGCCGATGAAGCCGATGGTGGCGCCGGTGTCCTGGGCGATGGCGGGCGCGGCGACGGCGAGCGTCGAAACGGCGACGGCCAGTGCCAGGGTGTTCTTGAGATTGCGCATGTACGTCCCTCTGCTTGGGTCATTCCGCGGAGAGGCCCTTGCCGGGCCAGTCTTCCCATGCGGAATGACGCGATAAAGGGGGCGCAACCCGCGCCCCGCTGGCGACGAATGTTGCACATTTGATAAGCCCGAGTCACCTTGTATTGATTAGCAAATCGGCTTGCTGTCTCTGTTGCTTAACGGACCCGGCTTTTGCATAGAGTGAGGCCCTGATGCGGGGAATGCGGCCATGACGGCGAGGTTGTTGCGGGCGATGCTCCTGCTGGCAGGTCTGGTGGCGGCTGGCCCGGCTTTCGGCCAGATCACCGTGCTCGACCAGGCCCAGGATGCTGCGCCTGCGCCGGAAACGGATGAATCGCCCGCGCCTCCGCCCCCCTGCGGCACACAACCGCTCAGTATCGCTCGAATGAGCTGGCCTTCCGCCGAACTGCTGGCCGAAATCCATGCGCGCATCCTGACCAGCGAATATGGCTGCGAAGTGCGGGTCACGCCGGGGGACCTCGCGGCAACCGGCTCGTCCATGGGCTCGACCGGCCAGCCTGCCGTGGCGCCCGAAATGTGGGTGACGCGCATCGCCGATGTGTGGAATGCCGGCATTGAGGCGCAGATGCTGCGCCCGGCGGCGCCCACTTATGCAGAGAGCCAGTTCGAAGGCTGGTTCATACCCGGCTACCTGGCGCTGGCGCATCCTGAACTGACCGGCACAGCCGGGCTCGCGGCGGCGCTGCCCACGCTCAATGCCGGAATGAAGGTGCGGTTCATTTCCTGCCCGATCGACTGGGCCTGTGCGCTCATCAACCGCAACCTCATCAGGGCACTCGGCCTCTCCGGCATGCTGGACGTGGTGGAGCCGGCCAATCGCTTCGAAATGGATACGCTGATCGCCGAGGCGGTCAGCCGCAAGGAGGCGATCCTGTTCTATTACTGGCAGCCCAATGCCGTTTTGGCGCAGTTCGATTTTCTGCCGCTCGACATGGGCGCTTACGACGAGGAGGCGGCCAAGTGCCTGGCCCGGCGCGATTGTCCCACCCCCGCGCCCAGTGCCTTCCCCAGCGAAACCGTCGTCGTCGCGCTGGCCGAATGGGTCTTCACCGATATTCCCGCCATCGCCGCCTATTTCCAGCGCACCAGCCTGCCATTGCAGGAGATGAATGGGCTGCTGGCCCAGCTCAACGAAACCGGCGCTACGGTGGAGGGAGTCGCCGACCGTTTCGTCGCGGAGCGAGAAGACCTGTGGCGGGGCTGGATCTCCTCGGCCCTGCCGTAACCCACCGAAAACCGGGCAAATTCACGGCAAAACCAAGGCGCAGAATATTTTTTGTTTGCGCTACAATTTCACCCGGCTCGCTCGCTCATTTTTGAGAGCAAGTTTTTCTTATATGACAGTTTATCTTAAGTCGTATTTAGTTCATTCTGCAAGAATTGCTTTGGCATGATTACAGTTGAACTCCAAGTATACGGCGATTTGACATATCTGTATTGCGACCGTTAAGGTTCGCCTGTCATATACATCCCAGGAGAAAGCCTGATGATTTTGAAGTCCGGTGGCATTGCCGCCGCGATGGCCGTTGCCCTTTTGTCTGCAGCGTCCTTGCCCGCCTTTGCCCAGGAAACCGACGCCGCGGCCTGCGGTACCGATCGAACCATTGATATTGCCGAAATGACCTGGCCCTCTGCGGCCGCTTTGGCCCATATCCACGCCATCATTCTCGAAACCGGCTATGGCTGCGATGTCGAGATTGTCACCGGCGACACCGTCCCAACCTCTTCCTCCATGCTGACACGCGGTACGCCCGCCGTGGCGCCGGAGCTGTGGACGAGCGCCATCGAAGAGCCCTGGGCCGAAGGTGTCGCCGCGGGCGACGTCGTGGCCCTGGCCGACGCCATTACCGACGGGACGGTCGAGGGGTGGTTCATCCCGCGCTACGTGCAGGAGGCTCATCCCGAACTGACCACGGCCGAAGCGGTGATTGCGCGTCCGGACCTGTTCGCCGATCCCGAAGAGCCCGACCAGGGGCGCCTCTATTCCTGCCCGCCGGGCTGGGCCTGCGAGCTCTCAACCTCGGCCTTGTTCGAAGCCTTCGACATGGACGACACCTGGAACCTGTTCTCGCCCGGTTCGGGTGGGGCTCTCGATGCCTCGATCGCCCGCGCCTTCACCCGCGAAGAGCCTATCCTGTTCTACTATTGGGGGCCGACGGCCATCCTGGGCAAGTATGATGCGGTGCAGCTCGACCTGGGCGAGACCAAGCCTGAGGTCTATGTCTGCAATACCGACCCCGATTGCGACGAACCGGCTGGCGTGACTGCCTATCCGTCTTCGCCAGCCATTGTCGGCGCGGCAGCGTGGCTGCAGGAGGAAGCGCCTGAAGTGGCCCAATATTTCTCCAAGGTCGGGCTGACCAATGCCGAGATCAGCGAATTGCTGGTCTATGGCGACGAGAACCAGGCCGATGCCGCCGCGACGGCGGAAAACTTCCTCAAGACCAAGGAAGAGCTGTGGACCGGCTGGGTGCCGGCCGCGGTGGCCGAAAAGGTCAAGGCAAGCCTTAGCTGATCGTTGCCTCACAGCGAAAAGCCGATGCGGCCGGGTTTCGACCCGGCCGCGTTGCGCGGGGTGGCCGGACGCCCCCCGAACGCCGGCCCGCCTCGCGCGCCCCACCGGAACGAGGGCGGTCGGGGTTGAGGGACTGTTCGACACCCCCCCGCTGCGCCGCGCCATCGACGATGGCCTCAACTGGGTCGTGCGCAACTGGGGCGACGAATTCGAGGCGGCGGCCTATCCGCTGCTGATGCTGCTCAAGGCGATCGAAGACCTGCTCGTCGCCACGCCATGGTGGCTCATCATGGCCATCCTGGTGGGGATAGCCTGGCTCGCCACGCGCAACTGGAAGCTGCCCGCCATCGTGCTGGTGTCGCTGCTGTTCCTGGGGGTCATGGACCTTTGGGAAGATGCGATGACCACCATGGCGCTGATGATTGCCGCGACCATCACGGCCATCGTGGTCTCCATCCCGGTCGGCGTGTGGATGAGCCGATCGCTGGGCGTGCGCAATGTCGTGACGCCGGTGCTGGACCTGATGCAGACGCTGCCGAGCTTCGTCTATCTCATTCCCACGGTGATGATTTTCGGGCCGGGCAAGATTCCAGCGCTGATCGCCACCATCGTCTATGCCGCGCCGCCCTTGGTGCGGCTGACCGATCTGGGCCTGCGTTCTGTCGATCCCGCCGTGATGGAGGCCAGCCGGGCCTTCGGCACCGATCCGCGGCAGCGCCTGTTCGGCGTGCAGATTCCGCTGGCTTTGCCGACGATCCTGGCCGGCATCAACCAGACTACGATGATGGCCTTGGCCATGGTGGTTATCGCCTCGATGATCGGCGCGGGTGGGCTGGGCTATCAGGTGCTGCAGGGCATCGGGCGGCTCGAGGTCAGCCGTGGGCTGTTCGCCGGGCTGGGCATTGTCGTGCTGGCCATCATCTTCGACCGCATTACCCAATCCTTCGGCCGCCAATTGCAGGGCCGGATCGGCCTGGCGGAGGGACGCTGACATGAACGCCATCGATACCGAACTCGACCTCGCCATCGCCATGCGCGGCGTTACCAAGATTTTCGGCGATAACCCGGACGGCGCACTGGCGCTGCTGCAATCGGGCAAGTCCAAGACCGAGGTGCAGGCGGAGACCGGCCATGTCGTCGGGCTCGACAATGTCTCGCTCGACATAGCCCGGGGCCAGATATTCGTGGTCATGGGCCTGTCGGGCTCGGGCAAGTCGACGCTGATCCGGCATGTGAACCGGCTCATAGAGCCCACGGCCGGGCAGATCATGGTCAATGGCACCGATGTGCTCCAGATGAACCTTGACCAGTTGCGCACCTATCGCCGAACGCAGGTCGCCATGGTGTTCCAGAAATTCGGCCTGCTGCCGCATCGTTCGGTCATCGACAATGTGGCCTATGGACTGGAAGTTCGGGGGGTCGGCAAGGCCGAGCGGCTGAAGGAAGCGGCCAAGTGGATCGAGATCGTCGGCCTGTCCGGCTATGAGCAGTCGCGACCGCGTCAGCTTTCGGGTGGCCAGCAGCAGCGCGTCGGGCTGGCAAGGGCGCTGGCGCTCGATACCGAGATCATCCTGATGGACGAGGCTTTTTCGGCGCTCGACCCCCTCATCCGCTCGGGCATGCAGGATCAGTTGATCGAGCTGCAGAAGTCGCTGGGCAAGACAATCCTGTTCATCACCCACGATTTCGACGAAGCGCTCAAGATCGGCCAGCGTATCGCCGTGCTGAAGGACGGCGCCGTGCAGCAGGTCGGCCGGCCCGAGGATATCGTGCTGCGCCCGGCCAACGAGCATATCGAGGAATTCGTGCGCGAGGTGAACAAGGCTCGCGCCATCCATGTGCGCTCGATCATGGAAGTCGGCGAGCATGAGCTTTGCGAGCAGGCCGTGCCGCGTGATGCCCGCTGCGAGGATGTGCTGCCGCTCTTTGCCGAGCATCAATGGGTCGGCGTGGTGGACGAGACGGGGCGGCAGATCGGGCGGGTCACCGCCAAGCAGGTCATCAAGGCCCTGGCCCGCTACACGCCCGGCATCGGGTAATGCCTGGCTGTCGCATGGTTGTCATGGATGGGCGGTACCCTAGTAGGTCAATCGGCATAACCATTTGAAATACATGCGTATTTCTGCGTCGTTTACCGATTGTTCAGACCTTGGTTGCGATATGGTGGGGTCTTCACCGGACCTCGCCCATGCGCCGCGATCTTAATTTTGCGTCCATTCTCACCGGCTACCGCCGTATCGCGCTGGGCGTGGGCATATTGGTCGTCGCCATTGTCATCGTCCGCATCCTGGGCTTTTTCGGCCTGCTGCCTGCCGTCGTGGAGGCGGCGTTACCAGGTGCCGGGCTGGCCAGCGGCCTCCTGCTGCTGGCGATCCTGGTAGCCGGCCACCGCTGGCTGTCGCGGCAATTGACGTCCATTGCCGCCCAGACGCAACAGGCCCGGGAAAAGGCCAATCGGGATGCGCTGACGGGTGTATTCAACCGCGCGCATTTTCTCGAAGCGCTGGCCGATGACGTGTTCCATGGCGCCGAGCATCCGGTCGGCTACCTGCAACTCGACATGGACAATCTCAAGGTGCTGAACGACAGCGCCGGCCATGCTGCGGGCGATGCCGCTCTCATCCATCTGGCACGCACCATCCAGCAGGTCATTCCCGGCGGCATTCTGGGCCGGCTGGGTGGCGATGAATTCGGGGTTATCATTGTCGGGCATGACAACAAGCCGGCCTTGCGACGGCTCGGCGAGGAACTGCTGCGCCAGTTGGAACGGCCGATCACCATCCAGGGTCGGCCTGTGCGGCTCTCGGCCTCGATCGGCGTGGCGCTGGCGCCCCAGGATGCGGTCGATCCCACCGATCTCATCTCCAAGGCCGATCTGGCGCTCTACAAGGGCAAGCGCTCCGGCCGGCGCAGCGTGCTCTGCTTCGACCCGGACATGCTGGGCGACGAGCGGCACAGGCGGTTCGTCGAACGCGAGCTGCGCGCCGCGCTGATGATGAACGAGCTGGAGCTGCATTATCAGCCCATTTTCGGTGCCGATACGCAGGTGCGCTCGCATGAGGCCCTGGTGCGCTGGCGCCATCAGGTGCGCGGCATGATCTCGCCGGCGCATTTCGTGCCGATTGCCGAGGAGAGCGATCTCATCGACAAGCTGGGCGACTGGGTGTTGCGGCGTGTCTGTGCTGACCTGCCGAGCCTGGCCGGCAGGCCGGTGGCCATAAACGTCTCGCCCATGCAGTTGCGCCATGCCGATTTCGCCACCCGCTTTGCGGCGACGCTGGAGGAGACCGGAACCGATCCCCGCCGCATCATCGTCGAGATTACCGAGACGGTGCCGCTTGCCGCCGGGCAGGTCGAGCTCGACAATCTGGCAGCCCTGCGGGCATCGGGCGTGCGGATCGCCATCGACGATTTCGGGGCCGGGCATGCGAGCCTTCAATATCTGCGCGGCTTTGCCTTCGACATCATCAAGATCGACCGGAGCTATGTGGCCAATCTGGGCGACAGTCGGATCGACGGTATGATCGTTTCTGCCATCTGCGACATTGCCCGCTCCCTGCAGGTCGATGTCGTGGCCGAAGGAGTCGAGACGCAGGAGCAGTTTACGCAATTGCGCAAGGCGGGCTGCACGGCATTCCAGGGCTATCTGCTGGGAAGACCGCAGCCGCTGCTGAGGGCCGGCGCCGCCGCTGCCTGATCCGCCATGACAGGTTCATGACAGGTATCCTTCCGTCGTAGTTGCGTCCGGCGCAAGCGCACGGATATAAGGGGCCGGGGAAGCCTGATGTGGCAGCGGGAGTAATGACTTGGATTTGAAGCGGATCAACGATCACGTCAGTGTTTCGGGA
>CBIGSA010000195.1:0-6660 GCA_966192215.1 uncultured Devosia sp.
TTTGCCAAATCCGTCGAAAAGAACGGCTCCGGCGAACGGGGCGTCACCATTTCGCCTGTGGACGGCCCCGGCGAGCGCCGGTCGAGCCCGCCGTCCGGTCAGCGCCGCCCGCCCGGGCCCATTGAGCGCTATGATCCCAATGCCCCGCGACCCGAACGTGCTGATCGGAAGCAGCGCTACGGTTCGGCCGGCCTCCGGCCCGACGATTTTGCCGAACCGGCCACCGGCGCCTGGGATCCGGCCGCCGAACCCGCTCGCGCGCCAAGGCCGGATACCGACAAGCCCCGCGCGCCAAAGGCGCCCAAGGCTCCGCCCAACAAGGACAAGGGCAAGCCCAAATGGGCCGGCAAGGACGGCGCCAAGGCCAAGAAGGATCACAAGCCCAAGCGCAAGCCGCAAATCTGATCTCTGAGGCCTCTTGGTGAGCGTGTCGAACCACGAGGCCCCCGACGTCTGGAGAGAAAACCTTGCTCCCCACCATCTTCAGCTTCTGGCATGGCCCGATGAGCTGGCTTGAAGCCCTCTCCATCGCCTCCTTCACCCGCCAGGGTCATCGCGTCGAAGTCTATTCCTTTGACCCGGTCCACGGCCTGCCTGCCGGTGCCGTCCAGTGCGACGCTGCTGATGTGCTGCCGCGCGAGCGGCTGATGTTCTACAAGGGCAGGGGAACGCCCGGCGTCTTCTCCGATCTGTTCCGCATGACCGGCCTGCGGCAGCGTCGTGGCGTCTATGCCGATCTCGATGTCTATTGCGTCCGGCCTATTCCCGGCCCGCCGGATTACCTGATGGCCTGGGAGCGCCCCGGCTCGGTCAATGGCGCCGTGCTCCATATCCCGGCCGATGCCCCGCTGCTCGACGACCTGCTGGGCATTTTCAGCACCGGCTCACGGCCGCTATTCGAGCCGCACTTGCCCCTGTTCCGCCGTCTCGAAGTCGCGGCGCGACGGTTGATGGGCCAGAAGGTCACGCCGGAATTCATGCAATATGGTGCCACCGGCCCCATGGCGCTGACCTATTACGTGCAGAGGCGTGGCCTGGTCGAGAAGGTTCTGCCCAGCGCCGCGCTTTACCCCATTCCCTATGAGGGTATTCCAGCCCTGTTGCAGCCGGGCTCCAGCGTCGATGGTGCCATCATGTCGGATACGCTCGCTGTCCACCTCTGGCGCAGCCAGCTCACCAATCGCGGCCGCGCGGACATGCCGCCACCACCACCGGACAGCGCCATGGCCGAACTCTGCCGCCGCGAGGGGATCGCCGTCGACGCTGCCCGTTAGGCCGGCTGGGGTTTCAGCCAACCCAGCCGCGACAGATTCCCCCCGACCATGATCGCCGCACCGGCGACCGAGAGGCCCGCGGCCACCATCAGCGTGAAGCGGTAATCGCCGCCGCTGGCCAGCAGGCCGAAGGCCGCGGCACCCAGCAGGTTCGCGGCGATGGCCACCACATCCATCAGCGAGGTTGAAAGCCCGACCCGGCCCTTGATGGCGTCCTGCACATAGGGAATGTTGACGCTCATCAGCGCCGCCGTTCCCAAACCGTTGAGCGCCAGCAGCCAGAACAGCGCGGTGACACTGGTAAGCTGGCTGGTCAACCCCATGAACAGGGCCATGACGAGCCCGGCTCCGGCCAGCAGTGTCTCCTTGGTCATCCGCGTCGTCAGATAGCCCAGCAGCAACATGAACGGCGCTTCGGTTGCTGCCGTGATGCCGGCATAAAGGCCAACATCAGTCACGCCGCCGTCGAGATCGGTGACGATGAACAGCGATACGGCCAGCGTCAGCAGGCGCATGGCACCGGTCATCACCGCCAGGCCCACCAGCCCGGCCAGAATCCCGGGCCGCAGCGCGAAGACCGATAGGCGCGACGCTCCCTCGGTCCGCACCGGCGCCGGAATTTGCACGGCCGTCGTCTGGTCGCTCATCAGCAGCGCAAAGACGAGGGCGACAATCGCATAGCTCGCCGACGATGCCAGGTAGACGTCGAATATGCTGAACGTCGCGGCCACCCAGCCGGCCAGCGGCGGCACGATGATCCAGGCCAGTGTGAATACCGTCCGTAGAGCCGTGACCATGAAGTCGGCGCGCTCGGGCCGGTGCTTCACATAAAAGACACGCGCATAGCCGAAACCCTGCGAATAGCAGGCGCCTGCCACCGGCATGATGAGTGCCATGGCGATGGCAAAGGCCCATTGCGTCTGCCAGGCATAGATCAGCCCATGCGCGACAATGCCCGCCGCGGCGGTGATGAGCGCCAGCAGCCGCCGGTCCGGCAGCTTGTCCGAAAGATAGCCCAGCCCGAGCGACACGAACGTGCCCAGGATGGCGCCCGAACTCATGACAGTGGCAAACCAGCCCGGCGACATGCCCAGCGTATCGACACCCACCAGCGAGGCATAGGGCATGGTGGCGGCGTAGGTCACGCCGGAGAAGAACATGTTCATCCCCAGCAAAGCCGTCACCGGTACGCGCGCAAGCCTGGCCATGAATCACCCTCCCCAGAGCGGGAGTGACCTATCCTGCGTCCCTCGTACTGTCTACTAAATCGTTTCCGGAGGCCAGTTCGGCCGGTCAGGCCTCCTCCGCATGCCGCCTGTGGACAATATTGGCAGCCAGTTGCTCGATATCGACGGCATATTTTTCCGCCCGCGCCTCGACCTGTTCGGGCCACTGTCCGAATTTCCGCAGCAGTGGCACGAAGGCGGCCACGTCAGCGGGCGACCACTCGCCCAGGAAGTCGCCCATGATGAGAAACTTATAGGCCCGGACTGCCTCGATAATGGCATATCCGGCGTCGGTCAGTTCGATGATCGTCCGCCGCGCATCGGCCTGGCTTACCGCCCGCCGCGCATAGCCCGCCTCGACCATCTCGCTCACCAGGCGGCTGGCGCGCGAGGGATCGATCCCCAGCCGTTCGGCCACGGTCGCCACCATGGTTTCTCCGGCGCTGTCGCCGAACTGCTCCGCCGGCGCCTCGATGGCCACCAGCACGTCGAACTGCGCCAGGTCGATGCCGATCCCCAGGTCCAGCAGCGCCTTGTGGCCCAGTTCGCGCCGCATGGCGCGCCGCCGCCAGTTCTGCATCAGCGCGTCGATGCTGATCACCGCTTCCACGGTCCGGGCATCGATGCCGGCCTTGCGCAGCAGGGCGTTCATATCGGTCTTGCCACCTTGATGGGGCATCGCAGTCCTCGCAATTTCGCGTGCTTCCGGCAATTACATGCTATTGACATGTAATTGCTGCGGGCAGATATATGCCGCAATAGTTCATCCCGCAAGTGGGCGCGACTCCCTGTGCCTGCTGGCCCAAAGGATCATCCAATGTCTCAAGCTGCACAATCCGCCGCTGCGTCGCAGTCGGCTGCCGCTGCGTCGCAGTCGGTCACCGAAGAGCCGCAGACTCAATCGGTAGGCCTCATTATCGGCGCGGTCGCCGTGACGCTGCTGCTGGCGTCGCTGGGCCAGACCATCGTGTCCACCGCTCTGCCCACCATCGTGAGCGAGCTTGGTGGCCTCGACCATCTCACCTGGGTGGTCATCGCCTATCTGCTCAGTTCTACAGTCGTCGCGCCCATCTATGGTAAGCTCGGCGACCTCTATGGCCGCAAGATCGTCCTGCAGGCCGCCATTGTCATCTTCCTGGTCGGGGCAGGGCTCTCGGCTTTCGCCAATTCCATGAATTTTCTCATCTTTGCCCGCACTGTGCAGGGCCTGGGCGGCGGCGGCCTCATGGTCGTGGCCATGACCGTGGTGGCGGATGTCATCCCCCCGCGCCAGCGTGGCAAGATCCAGGGCATTTTCGGTGCCGTCTTCGGCGTCGCTACCGTGGTCGGCCCGTTGCTCGGCGGCTTCATCGTCGAACATCTGAGCTGGCACTGGATTTTCATCATCAACCTGCCGCTGGGGGTGCTGGCCCTGGCCGTCATCGGCTTTGCGCTCAAGCCCAAGGTGACCCGCGTCGCCCACAAGATCGATTACATGGGCTTCGTTCTGCTCACTACCGCTCTGTCTGCCTTCGTGCTGGCCACCAGCCTGGGCGGCAATACCTTCCCCTGGCTCTCGGTCGAGATCATCGGTCTTGTCGTGCTGTCGCTGGCCGCGCTCGTGGCCTTCGTCTGGGTCGAGGCGCGCGCCGCCGAACCGGTCCTGCCGCTCCAGCTCTTCCGCAATAACACCTTCCTCGTCACCAATGCCGTCGGCTTCCTGGTCGGCATGGCCATGTTCGGCTCCATCACCTTCCTGCCGCTCTACCTGCAGATCGCCAAGGGCATTTCGCCCACCAATTCGGCCTTCCAGCTTCTGCCCATGATGGTGGGCCTCATCGGCGCCTCGACTTTGTCCGGCTTCATCATGAGCAAGACCGGCCGCTACAAGCTCTTGCCCATGCTGGCTTCGGCCGCGCTGTTCGGTGGTCTGCTGCTACTGGGCCTGATGCAGCTCGACACGCCCGACTGGCAGATCGCGCTCTACATGTTCATCGTCGGCGTCGGCATCGGACCCATCAACAGCGTCAGCGTCACCGCCACGCAAAATGCCGTGCCGCGTGAGCTCGTCGGTGTCGCCACTGCCGGAACCACGCTCTTCCGGCAGATCGGGGGCTCTATCGGTGTCTCGGTCTTCGGGGCCATTTTCTCCAGCGGCCTCGCCAGCCGGCTCGGCGGGACGATGCTGTCCACCGGTGGCGGCTTCAATGCCCAGGCCATTCAGGCCCTGCCGGAAGCCATGCGCGCACAGGTGCTCGAAGGCTTCGCCGCCGCCTTGCACCCTGTCTTCCTTACCGCCGCTGGCGCCGCGGTCATCGCCTTTGGCCTCACCTTCCTGCTTAGGGAAATCCCGCTGGCCACCACCCTGCGCAAGGAGCCCGAGGCCGAGATCGAGGCCGAGGAAAACGCCGCTGCTGCTGCCGTCGGCGCATGATCCATGCGTCCCCGGACCATCCGATGGTCCGGGGACGCACTTCACCTTCCGTCTCATTTGGCCTATTTCTCCAACCGCGCGTGGACGACCTCGCGCGGTTTTCCTTTTCCGGCCGGGACGACCCGCCATAAGACGCGACGAGGTTCAGGCCACGATTACCTGAAGATCGAGCGTCGCAAGGAGTTCACCCCAATGGCTTGGGTCTATCTCGTCATTGCCGGCCTGTTTGAAATGGGCTGGGCCATCGGCCTTAAATATACCGAGGGCTTCACCAAACTCGTGCCCACCACGTTGACCGTGCTTGCCATGGTCATCAGCGTAGCCCTGCTTGGCCTGGCCCTGCGCGACCTGCCGGTCGGCACTGGCTATGCCGTCTGGACCGGCATCGGCACAGTCGGCACGGCGCTTCTTGGCATGTATCTCTTCGGCGACCCGGCCACCGTCGCGCGCCTGGCCTGTATCGGCCTCATCGTCGCCGGCATAGTCGGCCTCAAGGTCGTGAGCTGATCCCAAGTCTTTTCAAAGCCTTGGCTGCGATGGCGGATTCTTTCCGCCATCGCCTTGAATCACTGCGTGAAGCGCTTGAATCGTTTTCTCGAGGCGGCGCACTGTTGCAGGAATGCTGAATGTTCCGCGCGAACGTGTTTCGCTCCCGGAATTGTTAGTGGTCAAATCACTGTAGCTTGCTAGATTCGCATCATAGATTGCCGATCTAGCGTCGCCGGCGCCCCTACATCTGGAGAGCAATAGTGCCCTTGCGCTGGCAGGAAGTGGCTGTACCACTTGTCGTAATCGTTTCGCTGATCGTCCTCAAATATGTTCCCTTCACCGCTGGTCTTCCGCTCGCCCGTGCCGCGGGCGTGGTCGCTTTCGGCTACGCGGCCTTCTTGGCCCTGCGCCTCGTACAGGCCGAAGAAGCGGTCAGCATCGATGGCTGGTCCGAATTGCGCCCGTCCATGGTGGAATATTTCGCCTGCTATGGGGCGGCAGCCCTGGCCGTGGTGCTGATGAGCGCCATCATCGTCATTGGCGGCAGCCGTCACGTCGAAGCCACCCAGATGATCGCCACCTTCATCGCCTCGCTCATGTTGGGGGCAGGGGCCATCGGCATCGGTCTTGGCGGGCTCTTCACCCGCGTCCGCTGGAACAACAGCCAGGTCGAGCATCGCAGCGCCTTCGGCCGCGAAACCGTGCTGGCCTGGTCCGATGTGCGCTCCGTTCGCCCCAATTGGCGTGGTGTCACCATCGCCACCCACGACGCCAGGCGCGTCACCTTCTCCCAGTTCCATTCCGGCGCCGCGCAACTGGCCAAGCACGCCACCAACCGCGCTCGCCGCAACGCCGAGACGAGCACGAAGGCGTTTGCCACGCTCTGAGGCAGGGCGGTGGTTGTGGCACCATGCCACCCCATACCCGATGTCATCCCGGCCTTGAGCCGGGACCCATCTCGAGATCGCCCGCAGCCGCAAGGTGGAGTCGTCGAACCACCGGCATCATGCCTAAGCACCCCCACCCTCATTCCCTCCCCACAAGGGGGGGAGGCGCATGACCGCGTTCCGGGTGTCACTCGATATATCCGTAGCCACCGGCCAGGCTTCCCTCCCCCTTGTGGGGAGGGAATGAGGGTGGGGGTGTCGAGGCTGCGATGGAGCGCGATTGCCGCCTCGACTTATCCATTTTATCCCCACCGTAAAAACCGCGCGCATACTTCTGCCCGTCCCCGCCATCACGCGGCCCCGACGCAGGG
>CBIGSA010000196.1:0-6606 GCA_966192215.1 uncultured Devosia sp.
CGGCGAAACGGGCACGTTGATGATGGGAGAAAGCTCGTTCTGCGCGGCCCGCTTTATGGCCTCGCGTGCCGTCGCCCAGACCACAGCCACCCAGAACAGGGACCCCAGGAGGAGCATGGCGCCGTGTATACCCAGGCGCATCCGCGTATTTTTGATACGCTCGACGAACAGCGTTGCTCGCGTGTGCTCGTTATGCAGGGCCGCATAAGCGACCGAGATGCTGACTGCGGGGATCAGCAGCAGTTCGGCGATGGAATAGGTGCCTGGAAAGGCAATGTGCATCGCGCGGAAGATGACGGTCACTACGGTCAGCATCATCAGGCTGAAAATGGCCAACACGCCGAGCACGCCCACCACGTCGCAGATGCGGCGCAAGAACTTGTCGATCTTATGCATGGTTTGCCCCACCATTGGAGCGACTGCCGCCCATGGCGGCAGCAGTCGCTCTGATCGTTGCTTAGTCGGCGAGTGCGGCGCGGATCTTGTCGTGGATCTCGGTACCGGGCAGCCCGGCCGCATCGAGCTGCGCCGCCGTTTCCCGGGCGGCCGGTTCAAACGCTGCCGAATATTCGGCAATGACCGCCGGGTCGACGGCGTTGAAGGTCACGCCGAGGGCCTCGCCATGTTCGCGGCCGGCATCTTCGGCACCCTGCGCCAGCTCATAGGTCCGGTCGGTGAGCCATTCGATATTGTCGAGGAAAACCTGCTGGATGTCTTCGGGCAGGTTGTTCCAGGCCGCCGCATTCATGGCGCGCGACGGATAAGCACCGCGGCTGTGCGGTAGTTCGGAATAATATTTGATGACTTCGGCGAAGCTCAGCGATTTGAGGGCTTCATAGGGTGCGATCACGCCATCGAGCACGCCGCGCTGGAGCGAGGGATACGTTTCGGTCATCGGCATGGTGACGCCTTCGGCACCGGCAGCGGCCAGAGCGCCGATATAGTCGACGGCCGAGCGGATACGAAGGCCGGCAAGGTCGGAGACCTGGGTGAAGGGCTTCTCGCGCAGCATCAGATGCATGGGCGTGCCGACATTGTAGCCGAGCACCTGCGCCCCTTCGAGTTCCTCGGTGTATTGGGGGTATTCTTCCCACAGCGCCATGTAAACACGAAGCACGTCGCGGGCGTCCTCGTAGCCATAGAAGAACTGCGGGGTCAGGCGATTGAGATCATAGCCGGAGCTGGCATAGATCGGTGCGATATAGGCCATGTCCGCCACGCCTGCATTGAGCTCGTCAATGCCTTCGCGGCTCGTGATCAGCGAGCCTCCCCAGAAGGCAGTGATCTCGACGCGTCCGTTGGTCTGCTCATGAATGCGGGCGATCCACTCCTCGTCGGCCTGCCCGTAAGGATGGGTCGGAGTATAGGTGGTGGAATATGTCAGGTTGAACTCGGCCGCCCAAACTGCTGCCGATGCCAGGCCAAGACTGGTGGTGGCGACCAATGCCAGTGCCAGAGATTTCAGTTTCATGGTTTTCCTCCCTCAAGAAGCCGGTTGGGGCTGCCCTGATGGGCTTGGCCCAGAAGTCGTTCCATTCGCTCCGTCGTGATCCCCAGTTCTGCCAACACCTCCTCCGTGTCGGATCCCGGATATCGGCCAAGGTTGCGGATTTCGGTGCTTTCACCGAGCCGGACCGGTTGGCCGATGTGACGGACTTTTCTGGTGCTGGTCTGCGTGTCCAGCACCATGCCCCGCGCCCGATTGTGCGGGTCTTCCAATGCCTCGGCCACTTCAAGAACCGGGGCAAACTGTGTGCCTGCCGCACCTAGGATATCGAGCCATTCGGCGCGGGTCCGGGCGGCAAATATCTCTTCCAGCGCGGCGCGGATTTCCGGTCGGCGCGAGGCATCGTTCTGGGCCTCGATGAAATCCGGACGGCCAACCGCGATGCAGAATTCGCGCCAGTAGCGAGGCTCCATATCCGTGGTGCAGATGAAGAGATCGTCCTTGGTACGCCACAGGCCGATATCGGCGCGACGGGCGCCGCGCGGCGGGATCTTCGAAGGGTCCGGATAGCGCGAGAGCACATTGACCAGAAGGCTCATGGCGCAATCGCTCATGGCCACGTCGACATGCCTGCCGTGGCCAGTACGGCTCTTTTCGTGCAGCGCCGCCAGCGTTGCAAAGGCGGCATGAGTGCCGGTCACTACGTCGGCGGCCGGAATGCCTGAAAAGCTGGGTTCGTCCGGATTCTCGCCGATGCGAGAGAGAACCCCCGCGATGGCGAGCGCGATCGGGTCATGGCCTGGCTTGTCACGATAAGGGCCGGTCTGCCCACACAGGGTCAGGCTGGTGTAGATCAGGTCGGGCTTGATGGCTTTCAGTGCTTCATAGCCGAGCCCGATCTTGTCCATGACGCCGGGCCGGTAATCTTCCACGACCACGTCGGCCGTGGAAACGAGCCCTTTTATGACGTCCAGAGCATCGGCATCGCCCATGTCCAGCATGATCGAGCGCTTGTTGCGCGCCAGAATATCGCCCTCGCGCAGCCCGACCCGCTCGGCCTCGGAAAGCTTGTCCCACCCGAACACCTGTGCCTGCTTGGCGATCTCGCGTGGATTCTCGACGCGGATGACATCGGCACCCATGTCGGCGAGCAGCCAGGTGCAATAGGGACCTGGCAGGAACTTGGAAAAGTCGACGACCCGAATGCCTTCGAGGGCGCCCATCAGTCCGCTCCCCCCAAATGATCAGAGGCGGCGACCGGCACGCTCAGCGTGCGTCGAGGTGCATCCATGGCGGCCGAATGAAATAGCGGGCCGGGCAGACTCACCTGCTCGCCGGTGGCTTCGTCGGTTACGGTGACGAAAAGTCCGCGCGCCTTGAGATGCGCACTGTTGCGCACATCATCCGGCGCCATGATGACCGAGAGCCCCCAGCCACGGTCCAGTGACCATTGCCCGAGTTGGTCCCGGCCATGCGCGGCAAAGAAATCCGCGAAAATCGCCTGCCAGCGCTCGATGGTTTCCTGCGCGGTCTCGGCAACCAGAATGTTGCCCCAGTCGATCCCGGTCAGTTCGCCGGCGACGCCCTGTTCGATCATGACCCCCACGACGGCCCGCATCATGGAGGGGTTGTCGATCATCGACCAGGTGACATAGCCGTCCTTGCAGGGCCAGATCTGCCGCACGCCGGATTTGCCGCGTACCAGCATATTGCCCTGACGACGGCCGATCCGGCCGGTCCATTCGTACATCACCGCTTCGCGGTAGTTGGCCAGGGTCACGCTCTGGAGAGCCGAGAGCTCGGCCGTCTGTCCCTTGCCGGTGCGGCGCCGGGCGTAAACGGCCATCAAAGCTGCCGTGGCGGCCTGGATGCCGGTAAGCGCATAGGCCTGCTGCCCGGGGAATTTCGTGGGAGGGCCGTCCGGCTCGCCGGTCACATGCATCAGCCCGGACAGCGCGAAAAGCGTCAGGTCCGATGCCGGACGGCCCGCATAGGGACCTTCGGCGCTGAACGGGGTGACCTTTACATGAATGGTCTCCGGTCGGATCACCGATGTCAGATCAAACTGGTCGCCATTGCGGCAGCCATCAAGGACAATGTCGGCCTCGCCGGCTAGCTCCCGCACGGCCTGGTCGCTGTCGGCGATCAGGCGGGTCTTGCCATGATGCCAGGCGCGGTCGCGCGAGGTTTCCTGCACCAGTGCCGGCAGTACGACGGTCACGTCGGCCCCCAGTTCAGCCAGCATCCGCCCACCGAAATCGGTGAGGCCGTCGGCAATCTCGAGGACTTTGAGGCCAGCCAGCATGTTCATGCGAGACTTCCTTCGCGCATGAGGGCCTCGACCTTGCCGGCATCCAGCCCAAGCAGGTCCACGAAGACTTGCTTGTTGTGCTCCCCCAGAAGGGGCGCGGCGGTCACCTGGGCCGTCGTGTCCGAGAATCGATAGGGCGGCGTTGGCATGGATGAGACGCCAAGGACCGGATGGTCGATCCGGGTGAAGTGCCCGGAAGCGCTCAGTTCGGGATTCTCGCTGACCTCCTTGCCGTCGAGGACGGGCCCGGCCGCAACGCCGGCCGCGGAGAGACGATCGAACAGTGCGAATTTGTCGTGCCGGCAGGTGGCAGAGGCGACCGTCTCATTGTCGAGCGCCTTGACGCCAAGCGCCATTTTCAGCGCCTCGGCTTCCGCAGCGGTTTCGGCCGTGATGGCAATCCATTGATCGATTCCCGCGGCGGGAAAAACGCCGTGGACAAGGAAGGAGGGATCGGCATTGCCGGCCTTTTCGGTCGGTTGCCGCGCATAGAGATCGGCGATGACATGCACCATGGGCTCGATCTGGGAGACATCCAGATGCTGACCTTCACCGGTCCTGGCGCGATGCTCCAGCGCCGCGAGGATCGCCACGGTCAGGAACATGGGCGCTACCACGTCGCCATAGGCCAGGGGCGGCATATGCGGATCCCCATCCGGGGCGCCACTCAGCCAGGCGTGGCCCGAATGGGCCGCAGCCGAATTGCCATAGCCCCGAAATCCGGCCATCGGGCCGGTCTTGCCGGCAACGGAAACGCTGGCCAGGATGATGTCGGGCTTGATCTGCTTGAGCGTGGCATAGCCCAGTCCGATCCGGTCCATGAAGCCGGGTCCGAAATTCTCCACTACCACATCGGCCCAGGCAACCAGTTCCTTGGCCACGTCGATCCCTTTAGGATCGGAGAGATTGATCGTTGCGCTCTGCTTGGACGTATTGGTCTGGGCAAAGAAGGCCGAGCCGTTGAAGTCCTTGGGGCCGCCCGCAAAGGGCGGGGACATGCGCCCAAGATCGAGGCGGCGACGAGACTCGATCTTGATGACTGTCGCGCCATTGTCAGCCAGATCCTTGGTGGAGCGCGGACCCGCACCCACCCAGGAAAAATCGGCGATCTTCAAACCGGCCAGTGCGCTCACCGCGCGTCCTCCCAAGTCAGCCTACTGCCGATCTTATTGTCGACAATATTGGTTCAGCTAATGAACTATGTCAAACGCTTTCGGCGAGCACGGCATCCAGTTCTGGCACGATGCGCGCCATCATGTCTTCGCGGCTCCATTGGCGCGGATCGACCATGTCGGACCACACTTCGATGACCCTCACGCCAACGGCTTCAAGCGCTTGCTTGGCAAAGAGCGAGCCGTGCCCAGAGAAGCGGTCATGCTCGGGAATAAGCATCAGCGCCACGTCGATGCGATAGCGCCTGGCCTGCTCGACCATCCAGGAGTTGATCCAGGGCGGCTGATGCAACTGCTCGTTCATGGCCGAGACGCGTGCCGCCAAGGCCCGTAGCGGGTCGCCCCTGCTTTCTCGGACATAGCCATCCCCCGCAAATGGCAGATACATGGACCAGGCAAACACGGCCCCGTGGCTTTCCTCGAAGGCCGAATAGAAGCTCGTGTCGAACCAGAGGCCGGCGCCAATCCACATCATGCGGATGCGCTCGTTCTCGACCACGCTGATTCCGGCCGCTACCCGCTCCGCCACTTCGTCGTGGAACCGCCTGGCATGTTCGATCGCCCAGAGTGATCCACGATGCCATTGCGGGATCATCACGTTGGGGATCTGCTCGGAAATCCTGATCGGGCACCGGGCAGCATCGGCGATGAGCGCGCTTGCTTCCTCAAAGATGCGCTCCTGCTCGTTGATCCGGTTCATGTAGAGGGCAAAGTCGTCTCGATCGAAGCTCTTGCCGGTCAGCGCCTCCAGTTGCGCGATCAGGGCGTCGAATTCGGCAACCATCAGGTCGAGGCGATCCGTGTGATAGAGCTCCTCCCAGCCGTCGCGGGCCAGCCGCCACCAGTCGGGTTGAGGATCGGGCACCGCTGGGGAGGAAATCAGGGCCAGCGGTGCCCCGGTCTTCTCAGACCAGAGAGAGAAGACCTTTTGATGATCGTCGGCGCTTTGACGCGCGCACAGGATCGACGGCGTCGGCAGGCCACCCCAGGGCTGGCGGCTGGTGTCCCCCTCCAGCTCGGCGATCAGCGGCAGACTCGAATAGCGGGCCAGCCGGTTATGAAAGCCGGCCGCTTCCATGTAGTCGAAATAGAATTCCGAGAGCTGTTTGGCGGCGATGATGGCTGACCACCACTGATTGGTGACAAGCGGCACGCCCATATGGTGGAACAGCTCATGGGGTGTGTCGGCATTGACGAAAGCGTATTTCTCGCCCGAGGTGATCTGCGCTCGCAGGCCCTTGGCCCATTCGCGCTGATAGTCGGCCGCGACCTTGGTGGATTCGAGCGGCTGATAGGGCTGGCTCATTTGCGGGCCTCCGCAATCACTTTCGATGCGTCGTCAAGCCAGGCATCGTTCGGCTGGGCGTCACGAAATCCGAGATTGACGCAGGCGATGCCGCAGGCCGAAAGCTCGGAGAAAAGGGCAGGGATTTCCCAGCCGAACGTGTCGTCGGTCTGTGCCAGCTGGCATACCGCCAGGGTGCATCCGGCATCGACCAGGGACTGCACCAGCGCAGTACGGTGGGCGCTTGTCGGCGAAATCCTGGGGCAGGACGCGTCGGCCGCCGTGGCCGCCAGGATTTCATCCAGGCCCGGCTTTCTGTTGCCTGGTCCCGGCCACATCTGGCCGAAAGCCTGCTGGTCCGAAACGACCGTGCCGAAACCCTCGATCATCC
>CBIGSA010000197.1:0-6575 GCA_966192215.1 uncultured Devosia sp.
GGTCGGGGCGCCGCCGGCCGAGGGCTTTGCCAAGGTGCGCCATGCCGTGCCCATGCTGAGTCTGGCCAAGGCCTATACCGATGAGGACGTGGTCGATTTCCTCGAGCGGGGCCGGCGCTTCTTCCAGCGCGACGAGGGGCTGGAAATCGCCTTCACCGCCGAGCCCAAGATCGACGGGCTGTCGGCCTCGCTGCGCTATGAGAATGGCGTCTTCGTCCAGGGCGCTACGCGCGGCGACGGGGCGGTGGGCGAGGACATCACCGCCAACCTGCGCACCATCAAGGATATTCCCGAAAAGCTCAAAGGCTCGGGCTGGCCGCAGACCATCGAGATTCGCGGCGAGGTCTATATGACCTATGCCGAATTCCAGGCGCTCAAGGAGCGTTCGGCCGCAGCAGGCGGACAGGATTATGTCAATCCGCGCAACACGGCCGCCGGTTCGCTGCGCCAGAAGGACCCCTCGATCACCGCCAGCCGCAATCTGCGCTTCTTCGCCTATGCCTGGGGCTTCACCACAGAAGACCCGGCGCCGACGCAGTATGACGCGGTGCAGAAATTCGCCGAATGGGGCTTCGAGGTGTCTCCGCTGATGGTGCGGGCGAAATCGGTGGACGAACTCATCGCGCAATACCGGCTGATCGAGGAACAGCGCTCTTCGCTCGGCTATGATATCGACGGCGTGGTTTACAAGGTCGACCAGCTCGAATTGCAGCGCCGCTGGGGCTTCGTCACCGGAGAGCCGCGCTGGGCCGTCGCGCACAAGTTCCCCGCCGAGCGGGCGACGACCGTGGTGCGCGCCATCGATATCCAGGTCGGCCGCACCGGTACGCTGGCGCCGGTGGCGCGGCTCGATCCGGTCAGCGTGGGCGGCGTCACTGTTGTCAACGTGACGCTGCATAACGAAGACTATATCGCCGGCAAGGACAGCAACGGCCTGCCGATCCGCGAGGGCAAGGACATCCGCATCGGCGATACGGTCATCATCCAGCGGGCGGGGGATGTCATTCCCCAGATCGTCGATGTCGTGATCGAGAAGCGCCCGGCCGGGGCCGAGCCTTACGAGATGCCGCATGTCTGCCCGGTCTGCGGCTCGCCGGCCACGCGCGAGATCAACGAGAAGACCGGCAAGGAGGATTCCCGCCGCCGCTGCACGGGGGAGATGATCTGTCCGGCCCAGGCGGTGGAGAGCCTCAAGCATTTCGTCTCGCGCGGGGCGCTCGATATAGAAGGCTTCGGTGCCGAGAATATCGAGCTGTTCTTCAATGCCGGGCTGGTGAAGACCGCCGCAGATATCTTCACCCTGAGGGATCATCGCCCCGAGGTGCAGCGGGCTTTGGCCGAGCGCCGCGAGGAACAGGCCAGGGCGCGCGAGGCGGCTTCGGGCAAGACGCGCAAGAATGTGCGCTCGGTCGAGGACCGCAATTATGAAGGGCTCGACAAGCTCTTTGCCGCCATCGACGCCCGACGCAATCCCGAGCTCGACCGCTTCATCTTCGCGCTGGGTATCCGCCATATTGGCGAAACCACGGCCGCCGTGCTCGCCCGCACCTTCGGTACAATCGCAAAGCTCGAAGAAGCCGGCAAGGAACTGGCTGCGGCCGAAGACCCGATGGCCGTCTTCCCCTCGGTGGATGGCATCGGCTCCACCGTGGTGGAAGCGCTGGTCGACTTCTTTCAGAACACCCGCAATGTGGACGCACTCGACAGGCTGCTCGTGCAGGTGACGCCGAAGGACTATGTCGTCGAAATCTCTGCCGATAGCCAGGTGGCGGGCAAGACCGTGGTTTTCACCGGCACGCTCGAAAAAATGTCACGATCGGAAGCCAAGGCTATGGCCGAGCGGCTGGGCGCCAAGGTGGCCGGGTCGGTGTCGGCCAAGACCGATATTCTGATCGCCGGCCCCGGTGCCGGGTCCAAGCTCAAGACGGCACAGGACCTGGGTGTCGAGGTGATTACCGAAGACGAGTGGTTCGAGCGCGTCGGCAAGTAAGCGTCACGAGGGAGAGCGCGATGAGGGGACTGATTGCAGCGGCCATGGCCGCCACGATGCTGCCGGCTGCGGTATCGGCGAGCGAGATTGGCGACCAGCTGGCCCAGCACCTCTATAACGGCACGCTGGCCGAAACCACCGAGGCGAGTTTTGCCCTCTGCAACGACGAGGGCACTGCGGATGCCTGCTTCGCCGCCGGGCTGATCGACCTTATCGGCGCCGTCGAGGGACTGTCGCAGGCGCTCTACCGCCATGGCGCAACCACGCCGGGCACGCCCGCCGCCGCCATGCTGCTGGGCATGGGCATCGAGGATACGCCGGTGCCGGCCAACCCCAACCCGGAGCCGTTGAGCTATGACCAGCTCAGGACGATCCTGGGCGATTTCGTGCAGAAGATGGACCATGCCCGGATGTCCTTCGAGATCGCGGGCAATGCCGATGCCTTTGCCATCACCATCGACCCGCTGAAGGTGCGCGTCGATCTCGATGGCGACGGCACCGCCAGTGAGGGCGAGACGCTGGGGAGCCTCTTGGGTTCGGTCGGCGAATTCGCCGACATTCCCGCGCCCGATGGTCCGCCGCCCGGCGGCAAGAGCAAGACCAAGGACGAGGCGCCCGCCGCTGCCGATACCAGCATCGGGTTCGACAATGCCGACGCTATCTGGTTTGCCGGCTATACCCAGATCGTCGTGGCGCCGGTCGATCTGTTGCTGGCGCATGACTTCTCCGAATTCTTCGCGGCCTATCTGCATCGCGTCTTCCCCCGGGCGGGTTTGCCGATGCAGGATTATTCGCGCGGCGGCACGCTGTTCATGGACCCCGACAGCGATGCCTCCATCGCCGACATCGTGGCCGCCATCCACACCCTGGATTTTCCGGTTACCGATGCGGAGCGGCTGGCCGGCGTGCTGGCGCGCCTGCAGAAGATCACGGCTCTGTCGCGCCGCAACTGGGACCTGATCCTGGCGGAAACCGATGACAACAGGGAACTGGTGCCATCGCCCGGCCAAACCTCGCTGGTCCCCGACAGCCCGGTGACGCAGGAAACCGTCGATGCCTGGCTGGCGACGCTCGATTCGATCGACCGGATCCTGGCCGGCGAATTGCTGCTGCCGCATTGGCGTTTCAAACAGGGCTTCGATCTCAAGGCCTATTTCCAGACCGCTACCGAGACCGATCTGGTCATGCTGTTCGCGGGGCAGGGTGCGCTGTCCTATCTTAAGGACGGCCCCATTGCCGATGCCGAGGAGTTTGCCGATGCCAATCGCGTCTTCGGCGAGAACTGGCCCTACTTCGCCCTGTGGTTCAACTGATGCGCCTGCTCGCCGGCCTCCTGGCTTTCTTCGCCTTGGCGTTGTCCGCCGCCGCGGCCTCGCCGATCCCGCGCTTCGACGACCCCCGTGCCTTGCTGGAGGCCGTCTATGACGGGTTTCTGGCGATGGAGGATTGGGACAGTTATGATCCCCATGCCCATTTCAATGAAGACGAAGCGTTTTCCACCCGGCTCGCCGAGTTGCACCGGCAGGCCGACGCTATCGTCATGGCTGATGGCAGCGAAATGGGGGCACTCGATTTTTCGCCCTTCATCTATGGCCAGGATTCAGGCGGGCTGACCTATGAGATCGGCACGCCCAAGATCAAGGGCAGCCGGGCGACCGCGCGTGTCGTGGTGATGCTGGATGGCAAGAGGCTGCACGAAATCGGCTTTGAACTCGTCGACGAGGGCGGCGATATCGGCTGGAAGGTCGATGATATCCTGATGCCCGACTACGATACCGCATCCACCTGGCGTCTCAGCGAGTATTTCGCCGATCCGCTGGCCTCATTCTGACCGGAGACCCCGCATGCGCCTCGCTGCCTTTGCCACCAGCCTCTTTCTGGCCCTGACCGGGATCGCCGCCGCCCAGCCCTATGAGACGCCGCAGGCGCTGCTCGAAGCGTTCTACGCCCCTTATTTCAACGGCAATTTTCCGGAGAACGAGGTCCAGTTCCGCTCGCAGGCCCTGCAGGCGCTTTACGACAACGATGCCGAGCTGGCCGGCGAAGGCGAAATGGGCGCCATCAGCTTTGATCCCTATATCGACGGGCAGGACTATGACATCACCGAGCTGGTCATCGGTACGCCGGCCATTGCGGCCGACGAGGCCGTGGTCGACGTCACCTTCAGCAATTTCGGCGAGCCGCGTGCGCTCACCTATGAGCTGGTGCTGGAAGACGGCGGCTGGAAGATCGACGATGTCGTCTCCACCAACCCGGACAACCTCTATCGCCTGAGCGAGATTTTCGCCGAGGCTGCCGCAGGTTACCAATAGCTTTGCCGCGAATTAGCCAGCCGCCGCAAATCCGCCACCGGCCGATCACAGTGGCGCCGTTCGTGGCCGCTAGCCAGGCTGTCGCACGATATGAGGGCATGACGATGCGAATGATTGGGGCGATTTTGGCGGTTGCGCTGGTGCTGGCGCCCGGGGCGCATGCGGCCGAGGTTTTCAGCACGCCCAGGGAACTGGTGGCGGCCATCTATGACGACTACAATCTGGGCCGGACCGTTGCCGATCCGTCGGTCTATTACTCGGCGCGGCTCAAGGGCATTCTCGACCTGGCCATCGAGAATGACGTCTTTGCGAGCGATGCGGCGATGAGCGGGTCCGAATTCACGCTGGATGCGGTGTTCAACCCCTTCCTGCCCGACGTGAATGCGCTGTTGTTCGATGTCTCCATCGGCGAGCCCGCCATCCTTGACGACCGGGCCGTGGTCAATGTGAGCTACCACAATTTCGACCAGCCGCGCCTGCTTAGCATCGCCATGATCCACGAGGACGGCGGCTGGCGCGTCGACGACGTCGCCTCCATGGGCAATGAGGAACACTGGCTGCTGAGCTGGGCGCTGACTTATGATCCGCTGGGGTTCTGATTAGCTGAAAGCGGTGCGGCGGTGCATGTTGTTCGTCTTCCCGTCGGGGAGTGTGGCCCGGCGCAGCCGGGTCGGTGAGGGGGATTCTGTGGTGATTCGCGGCCCCCTCATCCGGCCCTTCGAGCCACCTTCTTCCGATGGGGAGAAGAATAGGGACTGCTACAGCGCCGCCGTAGCCTCCTTCAGCCAGTCCTTGACCTTGCCCTTGAGCCGCGGCCCGACTTCCTTCCACACGCGATGGTGGTAGGCATCGAGCCAGGCGCGTTCCGCCTCACTCAGCAGCGACTTGCGGATCAGCCGCTTGTCGATGGGTGCCAGGGTCAGCGTCTCGAATTCGAGATAGCCGGGAAAATCCGGGCTTTCGATTACAGTGATGAGGTTTTCGGTGCGGATGCCGTAGGCGCCGGCCTTGTAATAGCCCGGCTCGTTGGAGATGACATTGCCCACTTCGAACGGGATCGTGTAGCGCGACGAGATCCCCACGGGCCCTTCATGCACGCCCAGATAGGCGCCTACGCCATGGCCAGTGCCGTGATTATAGGTCACGCCCGCCTGCCACAGGAACTGCCGCGCCAGCACGTCGATCTGTGCGCCCGTGGTGCCCTTGGGAAAGCGCGCCATGGAAATGGCGATCATGCCCTTGAGCACGCGCGTATAGCGGTCGCGTTCCTCGTCGCTGGGCTTGCCGGTCGAGAGCGTGCGGGTGATGTCGGTCGTCCCCGAGAGATATTGCGCGCCGCTGTCGACCAGCATGAGTTCGCCGGGATTGAGCACCCGGTCGGTCTTGCCGGTCACCCGGTAATGCACGATCGCCCCGTTGGGGCCGGAGCCCGAAATGGTGTCGAAACTGGCATCGATGCAGGTTTCCTCCTCGCGGCGGAAGGCTTCGAGCGCGGTGACGATACCGATTTCGGTCAGCCCTCCTTTGGGCGCGGCCTCGTCGAACCAGGCAAGGAACTTGGCCAGGGCGACGCCATCGAGGAGATGCGCTTCGCGCATGCCTGATAGCTCCGCCTCGTTCTTGCGCGATTTGGGCAGCAGCACCGGGTCGCGCTTTTCCACCAAAGTTGCCCCGGCATCTTTCAAGGTGGCCACGATGGCCTCGGGTGCGCTGGCCGGATCGACCAGCACCGCCTTGCCGGCCTTGCCCAGCCGCGCCAGGGCCGCGGGCAGGGTGCTGCTGGTCGCCACCCGGGCCACGCCTGACAAAGCTGCCTTCAATTCGTCGGTGATCTTGCCCTTGTCGAGATAAAGCGTGGGCAGGCCCGCTTTCGGCACGATGGCAAAGCCGAGCACGAAGGGCGTATTGGGCACGTCGCGGCCGCGCATGTTGAGCAGCCAGCAGATCGATTCCGGCAGTGTCAGCACCACGGCATCGGCATGGTCGGCAGTGATGGAATGCTGGATCTCGGTGATCTTGTCATTGGCCGTCTTGCCAGCGCGGTTGTGGCCGAGGAATTCGATCTGACTTACCGGCGGAGCCGGGCGATCGGTCCAGATGGCATCCACCAGATTGGCGCCGGGCACCAGTTTTACCCGCTCGCCCAGCTTGGTCGCGAGGTCGCGGATTTCACCCGGCGTATGCAGCCAGGGATCGTAGCCGATCGTGCCGCCCTTGGGCACGTAATTGGCTACATCGGGGGAAATGCCGCCCAGCAGCCATTCATGCACCCG
>CBIGSA010000198.1:0-6540 GCA_966192215.1 uncultured Devosia sp.
ATCCTTGCCGTCGAGCAGGACAGGACCGGCGCTGGGCTTCAGAATCCGGGCCAGCGATTTGAGCAAGGTGGACTTGCCGCAGCCATTGGGGCCGATCAGGATCGTCACCTGCCCGTCGGGGATCGCCAGGTCGATGCCGTCAAGGATGTTGACGTCCGCATAGCCAGCATTGACGTCCAATGTTTCCAGCCGGCTCATGCGCGTGCCGGCACCCGAACCACAAACGTGCGCAGCATGGTCATGGGGCCCCCGTAAACTTGATAACGTCAGTCATAAACTGACGCGGCCCATCCATCAGAATTTAACATGACTGTCAACATCAGGAATTCAGCAAAAAGAAACCGGCGCCCCGTTATGGGGACGCCGGTGGGCAATATGATTAGGTGCTGAAATACGGTGCTGGGTGGCTAGATCCAGTAAGGCGCCACACCATAGTAATCGTAGACGCGACGGCCGTTCTCGGCGGTCCAGAAGTCGTCGTCATTGTCGTATTTCGGCGCGCCTTCGAGCTGGTCCTTGGTCACATCGACCCGATAGCCACCGAGGCTTTCGTCATAGTTGAGCTTGGACCAGGGCAGCGGATAGTGCTCGTGCCCCATGCCGAGGAAACCGCCGAAGCTCAGCACGGCATAGGAAACCTTGCCGCTGCGCTTCTCGACGAGAATGCGTTCGATCGAGCCGATATGCTCGCCATTCGGATCATAGACCTAGGTGCCCTCGACCTTGTCCGAGGCGATGAGGTCGTGGGTTTCCTTGACGTCGGCATCGCGGTTGCGAATGTCTTCGTAAGCCATTTCGAGCTCCTCTTGGGTTGCGTGTGCCAGGTCAACGTCATGGGGGCCGAGCGGTTTCAGGGCGCGGGAAAATGTGATCGCTCCGAAGCAGGCGGAACCGGCGGCACGACAAGGCATTGATCCTGCAACGGGCCTGCGGCCCCAATGAAGGAGAAGCGCCATGGTTTTCGACAGCCTTCGTGAGCGCATGGGCGGCGATGACAAGATCACGCCCATGGGCATTGCCCACCACACCCTGTTCACCGCCAAGGAGAAGCTGGACCTGCTCCGGCAGCTCAAGGCCGATGCCACCAGCCAGGACCATGCCGATCTGGGTTTCGCGCCCGAGGAAATCGATGAAGCCATGGCCGAGGTGCGCCGCGGCGTGCAGAGCGGCGTCGGCAGCGAAACTGTAATCAAGGGAGATTTCTGATGGCGACGGCCCCCAAGCAGCCTGCCCCCGAAGTGGCCAAGGTCGATGTCCTGGTCGACGAAAACGGATCGCAGATCGACGTTCCCGACAATTCGCCCATCCGGGTCGCCGGTGAACATGAGGAAGTGGTGGGTGCAACGAGCCCGACCAACTGGTGGCTCTATGGCCTTGTGGGCCTGGCCATCGTCGTTGCCGTGCTGTTCCTGATGCAATTGTTCCAGGGCGCCCCATCCACCGACGTGCAGCCCGGCACGCCAAGCGCGGAAAGCGTGGTGGCGCCCGCAAGCGATCCGGACGTGCCGGTGGCGGAATAGGCGGCAAACTAGGGTCTCGGGACAACCCCCCTCCCAACCTCCCCCTGACAGGGGGAGGAGCCGTGCGGTGGCTTGGGCCAGATGGTGCCACATCCTCGATCTGTTCCTCCCCCTGTCAGGGGGAGGCTAGGAGGGGGAACTCCCACAAACAAAAAGGCGGGCTCAGAGCCCGCCTTCCGCATTCTGTTTCCGCAGAATCAGCCCTGGATCGGGGCGATCTGGATTTCCACGCGGCGGTTCTGGGCGCGGCCGGCTTCAGTGGCGTTCGAAGCGACGGGCGAGGTTTCGCCCTTGCCCTCGATATAGAAGCGGCGCTGGTTGATGCCCTGATTGGCCAGGATGGTGGCGACCGAAACGGCGCGGCGCTGGCTGAGGCTCAGATTGTAGGCATCGTCGCCCTGGCTGTCGGTATGGCCATAGACGTCAACAATGGTCTTGTCGAACTTCTTGAGCACGAGCCCGACCGAAACCAGCGTCGAATTGAAGGCCGGGTTCACATTGGCCGAGTCGGTGGCGAAGGTGATGTTGGACGGCATGTTGAGGATGAGGTTCTGGCCGACGCGGGTCACCGAAACGCCGGTGCCCTGCAGCTGGGCGCGCAGCTCGGCTTCCTGCTGGTCCATGTAATTGCCGATGGCCGCACCGGTCAGGCCGCCCACGCCCGCACCGATCAGCGCGCCGACGCGCGGATCACCGCCAACGGCAGCGCCCACGATCGCACCGGCCACCGCGCCGCCGCCCGTGCCGATCAGCGCGCCGCCGGCCGTATTGGAAAGCTGGGACTGGCCCGTATAGGGATTGGTGGTGGTGCAGGCGGTCAGCGCCAGCGTCGCGGCAATGGCGACCAGAAACTTCGACTTCATAGATTATCCCCCTGAAGGATCATGACAGTGGCCTGTTGGTGACCACTGAATACGGCAGGAAGGTGGTGAAGCAAAGAGGCTGAACCGCGAATGAACGTCAGTTCGTCCACTAGGCGGGCGTCATAGCGGAAATACCGGCGTCAGGACGTACCCGCGTCGTCGATATCCTCGCCCTCCCAATAGCCGAGCGGCGTCAGCCTGCCGCCCTCCTTGAAGGTGCCGTCATAGCGATGAAATCCCGAGAGACCGACATCCACGCGGACGCGGCCGCTGTCCGGATATTCGATCACCTCGGCATTGGTATTGTTCGACAGCGCCAGATAGCGCAGCGGCTCGCTGCCGGTATTGATGAGCTGATGGGCCGCCCCGGCAGCCGGAGCGCCGAGGCAGTCGCCTTCCCGCACGGGAATTCGTTCATCGCCGAAGCGGTATTCGCCCGCACCCGAAAGAATGAAGAACATCTCATCGGAAGTGTGGTGGCGGTGGAAAGGCATGGAGGTCTTGCCGGGCGGAACGACCATGTAGTTCGCGCCGAGAGCCTTGAGACCCAGGGCCGTCCCAATTTCCGCATATTCGTTGGCGAAGCGCGTGCCAACGGTGTCGGATTTCAGCGGCAGCTTATCAAGGTTGACGACAGCTTCGGCCATAAGCACGACTCCCTTTCCCGCCGATAGTGGCAGCTTTCGGGAGCCCGGCGCAACCGACGGGCGTTCACGATGGGCCTTCGCCCTACGCGCTGGCCCAGCCGCCATCGACGAGGAATTGCTGGGCCGAAATCATGGCGCTGTCCTCCGCGGCGAGGAACAGGGCCATGCGCGCCACGTCGTCGGGATAGAGCAGCCCGGCCAGTGCCTGTTCGGCCTCGATGCCCTTGAGGGAGGCTTCGTCAATCCATAGAGCGAGCTGGCGCTGGGTGATGATGGCGCCGGGCACCAGGGAATTGACGCGAATGCCAGACTTGCCCAATTCGCGCGCCATGGACCGCGTCAATCCATGCACCGCGGCCTTGGCGGTTTCATAGAGCGGGATCTGCGGCGTCATGATCATCCAGCTGATCGAACCCAGATTGATGATCGAACCGCGCCCCGCCGCGATCATGCCCGGGGCCACGGCCTGCATGGCGAAAAAGGCGTGCTTGAGATTGACCGCCATGCGGTCGTCCCAATAATCAGGCGTCACCTCGCGCCAGTCATGCCGCTGGTCGTGCGCGGCATTGTTGACCAGCACCAGCGCATCGCCATGCGCGGCGGCAAAGCCCGATATGGCGGCGCGATAGGCATCCACATCGGTGACGTCGCAACGCGTGAAGCGGACCGTCTGCCCGGTAGCGGTCAGCTCGGCCGCCAGCTTTTCGCCGGCCTCTGCGGCGATATCGACAAAGCCGACCTTGCTGCCCTGCCCCGCAAAGTGGCGCACCATGCTCTCCCCGATGCCCGAGGCACCGCCGGAAATGACGACCGGCACACCGGCAAGGCTGGGATAGGTGGCGAACTGGCTCATGGGCGAGACCCGGGCAGAAGAGGACTGACCCACCTCAGATACCGCCCCGCCATTCGCCGTGCAAGTGGATTTGAGGTACGTACATCAAAAAGCAAGATGGCGGCATTGGGCGTGTGACCCCACCCTCATTCCCTCCCCATCAAGGGGAGGGAGGCGCATGGGCGATGTCGGTGTTCCAGTAGTTGTTTAGCCACTGCACGGGCTTCCCTCCCCCTTGTGGGGAGGGAATGAGGGTGGGGGTATCACACGCGCGAAACTTCAGGAGGCGCTTACGAAGTTTACGCCGCCCGTGGGCTCACGCCCCGCCGCTCCATCTGCTCCAGCAGGGCCTCTACCTTGCCGACATTGGCGAGGTGCCGCGTTTCCATCGAGAAACTCAGCGTCACATATTCGCGGCCGGGGCAGAAGGTGACGATATTGGTGGCCGGGTGCCAGGCGCCGCAATAGATGGGCTCCACCATGCCATGGGTCATGGGGCCATAGGTGCGGTGCGGCGGCACCAGGGTCAGCACGACATGAATGCCGCCATTGAAGCGCCAGAAGCGCTTGCCCGGCAGGAAGGGCAGCACGCGGTTGATGCCGCGCAGCGCGCTGAACATGGCCAGCATCATCACCTGGAACTTGGTGATGTCCTTCTGCTCGATGGCCGCCACCGTGTCGTCCACGGCCCGGACATAGTCGACGAAATCCTCGATCACCGCGAACTTGGCTTCCAGTGCCCGCACGCGGAAGAAGTCGTCGTCGGCGTCATTGCGCTTGGTGTCGAGCATCGTATAGGCCGCGCCGATCACTTTCTTGCTCATCGCCTTTTCCTCGCCCTCGCCGTTGAGGGCGTGGGTGACGAGCGCGAAAAGCAGCGAGCGCTGGCGCACGCCAAGCTTGTTGGCGAGCAGCCGCAGGCGGTGGCGCTTGAGCGCCAGCGTCCTGAAACCCCAGGGCTTTTCGGCCGGCGCCAGGATATTGGCGATGGCGATATAGAGCATGGCCGTGAAGCCACCGCGGAGCATGCCCTTGAGCCGGGAGCGCCAGCCGACCTTGTTGGACTGGTCCGACATGGTGCCGTGGCTGGCCGATTGCGAGCGCGTCAGCAGCGCCGAATCGGAGCCTTCCAGCAGCGCATGGCTCGAGCGCACCTGGATGATCGAGCTGCGCCCCTGGGCATCCGGCCCGCCGCGCCGCACCGCTGCCATGACGCGGAACAGCGGCAGGTCCGGCGTGTCGAATATATCGGTCGACTTGCCCAGCCACTTGTCGGGATAGCCATCGAGTTCATCGACCAGTTCAACCGAAGTAATCGCGTCGAGGATATGCTTGGGGAAGGGATGACCCGGCCGCGCGCCCACGAAACCGTGCGTCAGTTGCGGCGCCAGCGCCACCATTTCGGCCACCAGGTTCCCCAACCCGTCCTGGTCGAAGCTGGCGGTCGAAAAGGCGGTGAAGAAGACCGTGTCCTGTCCCTCATAGAGGAACCACTGGAAATCGGTAAACAGGGCCTGCGGATTGCGGCTCACGGCCGCCTGCGCCAGCTCGAGCACTTCGGCGTGCTGTCCGGCAAAACTGGAAGACGAAAAACTCTTCACTGAACTCACCCCTCCGGCCCATTCGGGCTTTTTCGTGATGCTAGTCTGAGAGTAGTCTTGCTTCAACTCTAGGCCGCATCGACTGTTAATTCGTGAATATCGCCCCGATCACGAAGCAGCGATGAACATGATGTTCATCGCTGCTTGCGCGATTGCCGCATTGGCAGGCGGCCTCATGCACTTTAGAATGACTCTCATATTCGCCGCTCCTTCCCTTGTGGCATAATGGGTTGGCGGCATGCGGCGCGCGTCGAATTGACCTATGTCAATGCGGATGGCGCAGACCTAGTTATGGCTTGTTCGCCGGCGCGACCTACCCCGCCGACGGCAGGACACAAAGGACGTTTCGATGGATTATCGCGGCTTGTTCGAAGATGCAGTGGATACGCTGCGAGCCGAGAAGCGCTACCGCGTCTTCGCCGATCTCGAGCGGGTGGCCGGGCAGTTTCCCCGCGCCATCTACCGCGACGATGCCGACAATATGCGCGACATCACCATCTGGTGCTCCAACGACTATCTGGGCATGGGCCAGCATCCCAAGGTGATCGGGGCCATGCAGGACACCGCGGCCAGGCTGGGCGTCGGCTCGGGCGGCACGCGCAATATTTCGGGCACCAACCGCCCGCTGGTCGAACTGGAACGCTCGCTGGCCGACCTGCACCGCAAGGAAGCGGCCCTGGTCTTCACCTCGGGCTTCGTGTCCAACGAAGCGGCCATTTCCACCATTGCGCGGCTGCTGCCCGACGGCATCATTTTCTCCGACCAGCTCAACCATGCCTCGATGATCCAGGGCGTGCGCCAGTCGGGCATGCAGAAGGTCATCTTCCGGCACAATGACGTGGCCCATCTCCGCGACCTGCTGGCCGCGACCGACCGCAAGCGGCCCAAGCTGATCTGCTTTGAATCGGTCTATTCGATGGATGGCGACGTCGCTCCCATCAAGGAAATCTGCGACCTGGCCGAGGAATTCGGCGCGCTGACCTATATCGACGAGGTCCATGCCGTGGGCATGTATGGCGAGCGCGGCGGCGGCATTGCCGAGCGCGAAGGCCTGATGGACCGCATCGACATCATCGA
>CBIGSA010000199.1:0-6517 GCA_966192215.1 uncultured Devosia sp.
GTGATCCCGATGGCGCTGAACGTCGAGTTCGACTTCATCCGCCGCGAGATCGTGGTCGGTGGCATCGCCGGATCCTGGTTCACCCACCTCTCCGCAGCACTGGTTTCGGGCCTGTTCTTCTCGACGGCCCTGACCCTTGTCATGGTCCCCGTCATGATCACGGCACCCAGCGTGATGTGGAGCCAGATAAAGTGGGCGGGTCACCAGTTCGCCCGGCTGGGCGGCTTCGTCACCGGCCGCGGGCGGACGGCGCAGGCGGTGCCGGCGGGCTTTGACGGCATGGCCGTGGAAATCCCGGATGATGCCGACAGCGCCAAGCGCTACATCGTCAGCAAGGATGCCGGGCTGGTGGAAAAGGAAAAGAACGGCGTGACCGTGGTCAGCCGCCCCGAAGCAGCCGAATAGGCTGGTTTGAGCGAAATGGAAGAGGCCCGCAGCGATGCGGGCCTTTTTGTTTGCATCTCTTGGCCGCGGCTACCGCTACCGAAGCCAAGAACAAGTTCGGGCAGCTGCTGGAAATGGCATAAGCCGAACTCATGCGCATCCAGAAGAACGTCCGGGACGTGGCGGTCATGCTGTCGCCGGAGCAGTATGAGGCACTGGTGGCAAGCGGCAATGCGCCCCGCGTCAACCGTTGGTCGTGAAGCTCCACGAAGAGAGCGTGAGGGAAAGGTGTATGAGGCGCTGGCCAAATAATGGACCGCATCTACCTGACCCTCGATGATGTGCTGTGGATTCACGAAGACCAGCTCCGCCGATATGGCAGTGCCAGCGGTGTTCGCGATGAGGGGCTTACTCTTTCTGCGCTACTCCGACCGCAAACCGGATACTATGCCGATGTGATCGAAGAAGCCGCGGCATCACGGTTTCATCGACTGAAACAAGCGCGTGGCGCTTGTCAGCACAGTCATATTCCTCAATGCCAACGGCGCGACGCCTATGGGTGCAGAAGAGGATTGGATCACCTTCATCTGTAGCAACATTGAGGCGGGCAGGTTCCGCAAGCCGGTCGTAGAAGACTGGCTCATGCGACATGCCGAGCTGAGCAGGTAGATTCTCCCCGCCCTATTCCGCCGCCGGAGCGCCACGCTTGACGAAGCCGTCTGGATCGTTGGCGGTCTGGAGCAGCTTTTCCTCGGCCTCGGTGGCTTCGCGCTGGCGGTTCCACATCTGGGCATAGAGTCCGTCATGGGCCAGGAGCGCGACATGGTTGCCACGCTCGGCAATCACGCCATCGCGCAGGACGAGAATTTCGTCGGCATTGACCACGGTGGACAGGCGGTGGGCAATGACAACCGTGGTACGGTTGCGGGCCACGACATCGAGCGCCGACTGGATGTCGCGCTCGGTCTTGGTGTCGAGGGCGGAGGTCGCCTCATCGAGGATGAGGATGGACGGGGCCTTCAGGATCGTACGGGCAATGGCGACGCGCTGCTTCTCGCCGCCTGACAGTTTGAGGCCGCGTTCGCCGACCGGGGTTTCGTAGCCCTTGGGCAGGGTTTCGATGAACGGGCCGACCTGAGCCATGGCTGCGGCGGCGCGCACATCTTCATCGCTGGCGCCGGGGCGGCCATATTCGATGTTGTAGCCGATCGTGTCGTTGAACAGCACCGTATCCTGAGGGACCATGCCGATGGCCGAGCGCAGGCTTTCCTGCGTGACGTCGCGCAGATCCTGCCCATCAATGGTGATCGAGCCGCCGCTGACATCGTAGAAGCGGTAGAGCAGCCGCGAAATGGTGGATTTTCCAGCCCCGGTTGGCCCAACGATGGCCACCGTCTTGCCCGATGGCACTTCGAAACTGACGCCCTTGAGGATCGGGCGCTCGGGGTCGTAGTGGAAGGTGACATTGTCGAAGCGGATAACCGGGCCAGTAACCTCAAGGGGCTTGGCACCGGGCTTGTCCTGAACCTCAGGGTCCTGGTCGAGCAGCTTGAACATTTCCTCGATGTCGGTGAGGCCCTGGCGCAGTTCGCGGTAAACGAAGCCGATGAAGTTGAGCGGCCGGTAGATCTGCATCAGGAAGGTATTGAGCAGGACGAAATCGCCCAGGGTCAGCGTACCATCCATGACGCCCAGGATGGACATGACGGCGATGATGAGGAAGCCGGTATAGAAGATGACGGCCTGGCCGAAATTGAGGAAACCCAATGACGTCCAGATACGGATGGCGGAGCGCTCATAGCCGGCCATGGAGTGGTCGTAGCGCTCGGCTTCCATCTTCTCGTTGGCGAAATACTTGACCGTCTCGTAGTTGAGCAGGCTGTCGATCGCCTTGCCATTGGCGTCGGTATCGGAATTGTTCATGTCGCGGCGAATGGAAATCCGCCAGTTCGACGCCTTGATGGTGAAATAGAGATAGCCCCAGATCATCACCACCAGCACGCCGAGATAGCTGATGCCGAACATCCACACGAAGATGACGGCGGTGATGACAAATTCGACGATGGTCGGCGCGATGTTGAGCATGGCGAACCGGACCACGGTTTCGATGCCCTTGGTGCCACGCTCGATGACACGGCTCAGCCCACCGGTGCGGCGCGCCAGATGGAAGCGCAGAGACAGGCGATGGAGGTGATGGAAGGTCTGCAGCGCCAGCTTGCGCACCGCATGCTGGCCGACGCTGGCGAAGAGCACGTCGCGCAATTGCTGCAGGCCCGCATCGATGATGTTGCCCAGCACATAGGCGATGACCAGCACGATGGGCACGGCAAGGCCCAGCACCAGCGCACCATTGGGCGCCGAGCCATCGAGGCTGTCGATAATGCCCTTATAGGCGAAAGGAATGAGGGTGGTGGCGACCTTGCTGAGCAGCAGCGCTCCTATGGCCAGAACCACGCGCAGGCGCAGATCGGGCCGGTCGGCTGGCCACATATAGGCCCAAAGATTGCGAATGGTAGAGAATACCGAGCCCTCGTCCGCGCTGACGGACGGCTTCGGCGCAACGCTGTCAGATGACATCAGGCGGGTTCCGCTTCCAGTTTGGAGGGGGCGGGATTGAAACCCGCGATCATGCCGGAATAGGCGGCACCGAGCGCGGCCAACCGGTCATGCTGAACGATGTAGCAATTGCGCGTGCCGCGCGACTTGCGTTCGATAAGGCCGGCGTCGAGCAGGACCTTTATGTGCTGGCTGACGGTAGACTGGGCCAGGGTCAGTTCATCGGTGACATCGGCACAGCAACATTCCCCCCGCTCCTGCCGCGCCAGAATGCGCAGGATGTTGAGGCGTACGGGATGGCCCATTGCTCGCATGATGGTGGCAATATCGTCGTCGCGCATGGCTATGGTGTCGTTGATCGTCATTTGACGATAAAATGGGGTCTGGCGCGCAAATAATCAATGGCCCGCCGGAGGGCGAGCCATTTTGTTCGCGGTTTTATCTTTCATCGCGATTCCGAACCGCAAAACCGCTCGCGCTTTTGCTCGAAGCGCTCCCGTCTAGTTAGGCAGGTCGAACACCTGGCCCGGATAAATCCGGTCGGGATCTCGGATCTGGCCGGTATTGGCGTCATAGATCGTGGTGTATTTGATGCCCTCGCCATAGACACGGCGAGCAATGGTCCAGAGATTGTCGCCGCGACGGATAATGGCCTTGCCGGAAGCAAAGCGCTCGGCATCGGGATCACCCACAGCCACGGCCACCAGGGTGGGCACGGCCGGTTCGGCTGCAGGTGCCGAAGCCGGTTGCGCAGGTGTGACGGCGGGCTCGGCAGCCGAGGCAGGTTCCGCAGCAGGAGCAGGCGCGGGCTCGGCTTGTGCCGTAGCGCCAGCTGCGGGCTCAGGCGCGGCGGATTCAGACTGTGCAGCGGGCGCCGGCGCCGTGGCCGGCTCGGCAACCTGGGCGGGCTCCGCGGCGGGGGCAGGCTCGGCGGGCGCTGCCGAGACAGGTTCGGCCGGAGCTTCCGCTGGGACAGGCTCCGCGGCAGGGGCTTCCGCAACGGCGGTCGGGGCTGGCTCGGCGGGCAGGTCGACCACAAAGTCAACCTCGGCGCGGGCGGCAACCGTGGCCGTACCTGGCTGGAGCATGTCGACGCGAACGCGTTGCTCGGGCTGGGTCAACACCTTGCCGGCTTCCACCAACCAGCGGCCATCAGTCACGGTGGCGTCGGCGATGAACTCGTCCTCCACATAGAGGCGCATGGTGGCGCCTTCCGGACCGGCGCCGGCGAAGAATGTGCGGTCCCCTTCGATCTCGATGGCGTCGATGGTGGGCGGTACGGCAGCGAGCGCTGTGGCCGGAGTTTCGGGGGCCGGGGCTGGCGCGGGCGCAGCAGGCCCGGCCGCTGGCACAGCAGCGGGCGTTTCAGCAGGCGGTGCTGCCGGTTCCACCGCTGGCTCGACGGCTGCGACTGACGGCTCCGTGGCGGGTTCGGGTGCTGGAGCCGGTTGGGCCGGCACGGGTTCGGCCGGGGCCGGTTCTGCCGCAGGCGCCGCAGGCTGGGCGGCCGGTGCAGGCGCGACAACAGGCGGTTCGGCAGCAGGCGCCGGCTCCACCGGTGCAGGCGTAGCTTCGGGCGTAGCCGGAGGTGCCTCGGTCGTCGTGGCTTGTTCAGCAGTCGCGGGCGCCGCCGGCGGCTCGGCGGCGGGGGCCGGAGCGGGCTCGGCAGACGGTGCCGGGGTTGGAGTCGTGGGAGCAGCCGCAGCCGGCGGCGCAACCGGGTCGGCGGCGGCAAGCTGGGTCGTGGTTTCGGTGCCGGGGCGATCAAGCCCCTGCAGAACCTCGCTGGCGGCGCCGGGCGTGCTGGCGACCACGAGTGGTTCGCTGGTCTTGTCGTCGTTGATGACGACGACAAAGGACTGGGCGGCGCGGCCGGTCTTGCCGACTTCGGCCAGGGTAATCTCGGTGCCGCCGGGCGGGATGGGCGCATCGGGGACAAGGACCCAGTCGCCGCTCGATTCCACAGTGGCGCGGCCGAGCAGAGATTCGTTAGAATAAACTTCAATCTCGCTACCCGGCGTACCGCTGCCGGCGATGACCACGGAGCCATCGGGCTCGGCACGCAACAGGCCGAAGGTCGCGGCGATCAGGTCGTCGGGCACTTCGGGAGCGGGCGTGACGTCGAGGGCGGGCTCAGCAATGGCGGGTTCGCTGGTGGGCGCCGCCACGGCAACCTCGGCAGGGGCCGGGACCTCGGCCACAGCAGGCGCAGGCAGGATGCCCGCATCGGTCATCTTGCCGCGCAGGCACACGCCCATGCCGTCTTCGGAATTGAAGCAATTGACCACCGATGGGCCAGCCAGCACACCGATGATGACTACGAGAGTAACCGCCGCTGCCCCGATCGTGAGCGCAAGAGGTTTTTTCGGAGCGGTTTCGGCCAGTTTGTCCTCCAGGACGATTGCGGCAGTCGTCCGCGCGGACGGACTACCCGGTTAAGCCACTTTCTCTGTCGTCCCCAGTGCCGCTTCTGTCTTCAACAGCTTATAGGTGATCGATTCATACAGAGCTTCAAAGGACGCATCAATGATGTTGGGGGAAACGCCGATCGTATACCAGCGCTCGCCCGACCCATCGCGGCTTTCGACCAGTACACGGGTGACCGCGCCCGTGCCGCCGTCGAGGATACGCACCTTGAAGTCGACCAGTTCGAGATCCCCGATGCGGCTCGAATACTTGCCAAGGTCCTTGCGCATGGCCAGATCCAGGGCGTTTACGGGGCCGTTGCCTTCTGCGACCGACATCAGAAGCTCATCCTCGACACGGATTTTGACCACTGCTTCGGTGACGGTGATTTCCTCGCCCTGGGCATTGTGGCGACGCTCGACGCTGGTGCGGTAATTCTCGACGGTGAAATAGCTGGGCAAGGTGCCGAGCACTTCATGGGCGAGAACGGCGAAGGAGGCATCGGCACCGTCATAGGAATAACCGCGCGATTCGCGTTCCTTGACCGTGGCAAGAAGCTTCTCGAGGCGACGATCATCCTTGCTCAGTTCGATGCCGTGGCGGGCCAGGGCCGTCAGCAGGTTGGACTTGCCGGCCTGCTGGCTGACCATGATGGAGCGCTCGTTGCCCACGCTTTCGGGCGGCACATGCTCATAGGTCGAGAAATCCTTGAGCAGGGCCGAAGCGTGGATGCCGGCCTTGGTGGCGAAAGCCGAGGCGCCGACATAGGGCGCCTGGCGAGAAGGGGCACGGTTGAGCCGATCGTCGAAGGCCCGCGAAAGCTGCGTGAGGCGCGTCAGTCGGGAGGCATCGATGCCGGTTTCGAACCGATCGGCATAATAGGGTTTCAGCACCAGGGTGGGGATGAGCGTAACGAGATTGGCATTGCCACAGCGCTCGCCAATGCCGTTGAGCGTGCCCTGGACATGGCGGACGCCGGCATCGACGGCGGCCAGGGTGTTGGCGACGGCCTGGCCGGTATCGTCATGGGCGTGGATGCCCAGATGCGATCCCGGCGCCACGGCCAGCACTTTGGTCACGATGGCCGCGACTTCGGACGGCATGGTGCCGCCATTGGTGTCGCAGAGGACCACCCAGCGGGCGCCGGCATCGAGGGCGGTCTTGACGCAGG
>CBIGSA010000200.1:0-6499 GCA_966192215.1 uncultured Devosia sp.
CCTATCTCACCATGAGCTTCGACGCCGAAGCCCAGATCGCCCGCGAACTGATGAAAGTATCAGCCAGCGGCCAGCTCTATCGCGGCTCCAAGCCGGTCATGTGGTCGGTGGTCGAGCGCACGGCCCTGGCCGAGGCCGAGATCGAATATGCCGATTATGAGAGCGACACCATCTGGGTGAAGTTCCCAGTGTCCCGCATCTTGGCCGTGGACGGCAAGGGTACGGACGAAATCATCGCTCATCGCGAACACCTGACCGGGGCTGCGGTTGTCATCTGGACCACGACGCCATGGACCATCCCGGCCAACCGCGCCGTCAGCTTCTCCTCCAGGATCGCCTATGGCCTTTATGAGGTCACGAGTGCGCCGGACGGCAACTGGGCCTCGGTTGGCGAGAAATATGTGCTGGCCGACAACCTGGCGTCGGAAGTTTTTGCTAAGGCCAAAGTCGAGGCATTCGTCCGCCTGCAGGACGTGCCTGCCTCCGTCATGTCCGGCCTGCTGTGCCACCATCCCCTGCGCGGCCTCGCCAGCGGCTACGAGTTCGACGTTCCCCTGCTCGATGGCGAGCACGTCACCGACGATGCCGGTACGGGCTTCGTCCATACCGCGCCGGGCCATGGCCTCGATGACTTCGGCATCTGGATGGAATCAACCCGCCTGCTGCAGGAACGCGGCATCGACCCTGCCATCCCCTATGTGGTGGACGATGCCGGCTTCTACACCAAGGACGCCCCCGGCTTCGATGGCGCGCGCGTCATCGATGACAACGGCAAGAAGGGCGACGCCAACCAGCGCGTGATCACGGCGCTGGCCGAGCGCAACGCCATGGTCGCCCGCGGCCGCGTCAAGCATCAATATCCCCACTCCTGGCGCTCCAAGAAGCCGGTCATCTTCCGCAACACGCCACAGTGGTTCGTCTATATGGACCGCGATATCGACGGCGCGGGCGATACTCTGCGCAGCCGCGCTCTCGCTTCCATCGACCGCACCCGCTTCTATCCCGCCGCCGGGCAGAACCGCCTGCGCGCGATGATCGCCGATCGCCCCGATTGGGTCCTCAGCCGCCAGCGCGCCTGGGGTGTGCCGATCACGGTCTTCGTCGACAAGAAGACCGGCGAAATCCTGAAGGACGAGCAGGTCAATCACCGTATCGCCCAGAGCTTCGAGGAAGAGGGTGCCGACGCCTGGTACAAGCCCGGCGCCGCCGCGCGCTATCTGGGTGAGAGCCGCAATCCCGATGACTATGAAATGGTCATGGATGTGCTCGACGTCTGGTTCGATAGCGGCACCACCCATTCCTGGGTCCTGCGCAACAAGCAGAAGTGGCCGCATCTGAAATTCCCGGCCTCGATGTATCTCGAAGGCAGCGACCAGCATCGCGGCTGGTTCCATTCCAGCCTGCTCGAATCCTGCGCCACCAACGGCTTTGCTCCCTATGACAGCGTGCTGACGCATGGCTTCACCATGGATGGCGAAGGCCGCAAGATGAGCAAGTCGCTGGGCAATACCGTCGCCCCGCAGGATGTCATCAAGCAATATGGCGCCGATATCCTGCGCCTCTGGGTCGCCTCGTCCGACTATTCGGAAGACCTGCGCCTGGGCAAGGAGATCATCCAGACCACGGTCGATTCCTACCGCAAGCTGCGCAACACCCTGCGCTGGCTCTTGGGTAATCTGGCCCATTACCAGCCGGGCGATGCCGTGGATTTCCGCGACATGCCCGAACTCGAACAATTGATCCTGCATCGTCTGGCCCAGCTCGATGAGCAGGTGCGAGGCGCCTACAAGGAATATGACTATCGCCGCGTGGTGACCCTGCTCGGCAATTTCATGAATATCGAACTGTCGGCCTTCTATTTCGACATCCGCAAGGATGCGCTCTATTGCGACCCGATCTCCTCGGTCCGCCGCAAGGCTTCGCTGACCGTGCTGAACCACCTCTTCGATTGCCTCACCGCCTGGCTCGCGCCCATCCTGGTCTTCACCATGGAAGAGGTCTGGCTGGAGCGTCACCCCGAGGCCGGCTCATCCGTCCACCTGCGCCTCTTCCCCGAAGTGCCGCGCGATTGGGTCAATGACGATCTGGCGGCCAAGTGGACCCTGATCCGCGCCGTTCGCCGCGTTGTCACCGGTGCGCTCGAAATCGAGCGCCGCGAAAAGCGGATCGGCTCCTCGCTTGAGGCGGCGCCCAAGGTCTTCATCACCGACGAGCGCTATCTCACCGCGCTGGCCGGCGAAGACCTGGCCGAAATCAGCATCACGTCGGGCATCGAAATCGGCAATGCCGATGCGCCGCCCGAGGCCTTCACGCTGGACGACGTGCCCGGTGTGGCCGTGGTCCCGGCTCTGGCCGAGGGCACGCGCTGCGCCCGCTCGTGGAAAGTTCTCCCCGAGGTCGGCAGCGACAAGGACTATCCCGACGTCTCCCTGCGCGACGCCCAGGCCCTGCGCGAACGCGCCGCGGCGGGGATGTGAACTAGGGGATTCCCACTCCCGACCTCCCCCTGACACGGGGAGGAGCCGCGCGGTGGTCGTGGCAATATAGTGCCATAAGCTCGATCTGTTCCTCCCCCTGACAGGGGGAGGCTAGGAGGGGGTATCCCACGTGAATCTCAAATCTGCCGCTGCCCCCTCCATCTACACTTCCATCACCACCGCCATCCTCGCTTTCGGCATCGATCGGGCCCACAAGGCCTTCCAGGTCTCAGCCGATTGCATTTCCCTCGGCGCGGCACCCTGCGTGGAAGTCTTCACCAGCTATACGCCCTTCTCGGTGACCGGCGGTTGGCGCGGCGGCGAAATCTTCCCCGTCACCGGCTTCTTCGACTATGTCCTGGTCTGGAATACCGGCATTTCCTATGGCCTGCTCGATGGAATGCCGGTCTGGACGCTGGGTCTGGTCATGCTGGCGGCCATTGTCGCGCTCTCCGTCTGGTGGGTTCGCGCCGATTCAGCGCTGATCCGGCTAGGCCTGGCCTTCTGCATCGGCGGCGCCCTGTCCAATGCGATCGACCGGCTGATCTATGGCGCCGTCGCCGATTTCTTCCACCTGCACTGGGGCTCGTGGTCCTTCTACATTTTCAATCTGGCCGATATCGCCATCACCATCGGCGTCATCCTGCTCCTGGCCGATCTGCTCGGCCTCGCCCGGCCGCGAACACGTTGATGCCAGAATCTGGTCTTAGCGGGGATTATGCGCTATAAGCGCCGCCGACATCTTGAAGGACGTTTCATGCGTATTGGTTTGACCGGGCAGCATTCTGCTCCTGGAGCGGTTACCCGGATGGGTTTGGCGTCGCTGGGCCTGGTTCTGGCGCTCGCGCTGGGTGCCTGCACCACTGTTGAAGGCACCAATGCCTTGACCGATTTCGGCACCTTCGAGCGCGAGGTCATGACGACCACGGCGCGCGGCGTTGGCCTGCTGCCCGGCGAAGAGCCCAAGGAAGACATTACCTCGGCGCGCGCTCCGCTGGTGCTGCCGGCTTCCGGCCAGGCGCTGCCCCCGCCGGCTCCTGAAGCTTCCGTGGCCCAGCTTCCGACCGATAGCGACAGCGTCCAGATCGATACGACCAACCTCACCGAGGCCGATATCCAGCGCCTGCGCAATGCCAAGGTGGTCGACGTGAATTCCGTGGCCGGCCGGCCGCTGACCGAGCAGGAAACCCGCGCGCTGGTCGCCCGCATGCAGGCGCACAATGCAGATGTGACCACGGTCGCCGGCAAGCGCCCGCTCTATATGCCGCCCGAGGAATACTTTGTCCGCGTCGGCAGCGCCGACCTGGTCTGCTCCACGCCTTCAGGCGAACTGGTGTCGATCAACGATCCCAAATGCCCGGAATCGGTGCGCAAGGCCATTCGTGCCACCTACACGTCTCCCGGCCCCACGCGCAGCTCGGGTCCGGGCGTCGGCCTCACCGAGGACGAAATCACTCTCGACTGACGGCTGTCGTCAGTCCCTGCTTGCAAGCGGCCGGATCATCCGGCCGCTTCGCCTTTTCCGCGCCGCCCGCCCGAGCTTGCTCCGCATTTGGGTCCCGCATGACATGAAAGATCGCCCCATGAGCGACACTGCCCCCGCCAAACCCGATACCGGCGACCGCCTCGCCAAGGTCATTGCCCGCTCCGGGCTCTGCTCGCGCCGCGATGCCGAGGTGTGGATTACCGCGGGCCGTGTCGTGGTCAACGGCAAGAAGGTGCTGACCCCGGCCTTCAACGTCACCGATCGCGACAAGATCATGGTCGATGGCGCCCCGCTTGCTGCCCGCCAGGGCACGCGCGTCTGGCTCTATCACAAGCCCGCGGGCCTTGTTGTCACCGAGAAGGACCCCGAAGGCCGCGAGACGATTTTCGAGCATCTCGAAACCCATGGCCTGCCGCGCGTCGTCACCGTCGGCCGGCTCGACATCAATACCGAGGGCCTGTTGCTGCTCACCAATGATGGCGGCCTCAAGCGCGTGCTCGAATTGCCCGCCACCGGCTGGCTGCGCCGCTATCGCGTGCGCGCCCACGGCACCGTCACCCAGGCGGCGCTCGACAAGCTTAAGGACGGCATCGAGATCGACGGCATCAAATACGGTTCCATCCAGGCCACGCTGGAGCGCGAGCAGGGCGCCAATGTCTGGCTGGTCCTGGCCCTGCGCGAAGGCAAGAACCGCGAGGTCAAGAATGTCCTGGGCGCGCTGGGCCTCGAGGTGAACCGCCTGATCCGCGTCAGCTACGGCCCCTTCCAGCTCGGCGATATTCCCGTCGGCGGCGTCGAAACCGTCAAGGCGCGTATGCTGCGCGACCAGCTCGGCAAGAAGCTGGCCGATGCCGCCGATGTCGATTTCGACAGCGAAATGCCCGAGGCCAATGCCCTTGTCGGCAAGCCCACGCGTGACCGCCTGACTGGTCGCGGCACCAATACGGTCGAGATCGCCCGCCAGCGCTTCCGCTTCACCGACCATGCCGAAAAGACCGAGGAAGAGCTCCGCGCCGAACGTCCCCGGCAGGATCGGCCCGGTCGCTTCGACAGAAGCAAGCCCGCGCCCCGGCGCGAGGAACGCCGTGACGACGACTACGCGCCGCCTCCCCGCCGCATCCATTTCGCCGAGGATGGTCGTGCGCCCGAGGAATTCGTCGCCAAGCGTCACACGCGCGTTGTGCAACGCCGCGACCGCGACGACCAGGCCGCCAGCACCTTCGGCAAGGCGCCCCCGCGTCCGGCCAAGCCGGCCGGTGACAAGCCCTTTGGCGACAAGAAGTCGTTCGGCAAAAAACCCTTCGGTGAGAAAAAGCCCTTCGGCGACAAGCCGCGCGGTCCCCGCCGCGATGATGATCGGCCGCGCGGCGCCCGCCCCGAGGGCGGCCGTCCCCCGCGCGATCGTGACTTCACCGGCACCCCGCGCGGCCCCCGTCGTGGCGATGCTGCTGCCGCCGAACGTCCCGCGCGCGCGCCTCGCCTGCGTCCGGATAGCGAACGCGGCGAAGGCGCCGCCTTCAAGGGCGAGGCACGCCGTCCCGCCCGCGCGGCCGGCGCGGAAGGCAGGACCTTCGGCAAGCCCCGCACTCGCCCCGATGGTAAGCCCCATCCCAAGCGCGATGGCGCCGCCCCTCCGCGCGGTCCCCGGTCCGGCCCGCGTCCCACCGGCGGGGCAGGGCGCCCCGGCACCCGTCCTTCCGGCCCGCGCAAGCCCAGGGCCTAGGGTATGCGCATCGTTGCCGGTAAATTCCGCGGCAAGCATTTGACCTCACCATCGGACGAATCCATTCGTCCGACGGCTGATCGCGTCCGCGAATCCATGTTCAACATCCTCGCCAGCCGCCTCGGCCCGGTCTTTTCCGGCATCCGTGTGCTCGACCTCTTCGCCGGCACGGGCGCGCTGGGCCTCGAAGCCCTGTCGCGCGGCGCCGCCCACGTCACCTTCGTCGATACCGGCGCCGAAGCCCGCGGCCTCATCCGCGACCATATCGAGGCCTTCGGTTCAGGGGGCATCACCAAGCTCCTGCGCCGCGACGCGACCGATCTCGGCACGCCAGGTACCTTCGGCCAGTTCGACCTCGTCTTCCTCGACCCGCCCTATGGCCGCGGCCTGGGCGAACAGGCCCTGGCCGGCCTCGCCGCCAACGGCTGGCTCAAGCCCGGCGCCACCATCGTGTTCGAGGAAAGCGCCGATGCTACGTTGAATATCCCCGCCGGCTTCACCCTGGACGACCGCCGGGAATATGGTGCGGCCGCCGTGCATTTCCTGACGTTCGGGGATGCCACCTGACCATCCACAAACGCGGTGTCACCCCGGCCTTGAGCCGGGGCCCATCCCGAGATCGCCGCACAGCCGCAAGGTAGTCCGTACCGGCACAGCATACATCCACCATCCCAGGATGAATCCCGGCTCAAGGCCGGGATGACATCGTGGGTGGGGAGGCGCAGCGCTCAAGCCGCCCGCAAGCAAGCCTCGCACTTGCCCCGTATCTCCATCGTGGTCCGCTCCACCTTGAAGCCCTTGGCCCCGGCCCAG
>CBIGSA010000201.1:0-6433 GCA_966192215.1 uncultured Devosia sp.
GTTGTGGGTAGCGAATTGGGGATAGATGCTTGAGGCGGCGAAGAGCTTTTTCGCCGCGGCGATGTAGCTGATGTCGGTGGAAGCCTTGCGGGTGAAGACCGGGTATCCGGGGAGGCCCAAAACCTGGGCACGCTTGATCTCGGCGTCCCAATAAGCGCCCTTGACCAGGCGGACCATGATGCGGCGGTCGAGGGATTTTGCTGTGGCGTCGAGCCAATCGATCAGCGGGAGGACGCGCTTGCCATAGGCCTGGACGACGATGCCGAAGCCATCCCAGCCTGCCAGTTCGGGCGTGGCGAGGACGGCGGCGATGATGTCGAGGGAGAGATCGAGCCGGTCGGCCTCTTCGGCGTCGATGTTAAAACCCATATTGGCCGCCCTAGCGTCAAGTGCCAATTGCCGAGTCGATTCAACGAGTTCCGCCATGACGCGGGAGCGCTGGGCGAATTCGTAGCGTGGGTGGAGGGCGGAGAGTTTGACGGAAATGCCGGGATTGTCGCGAACCGATTGCGCGGTGCAATGGGGGGCCAGGGTGGCGATGGCGCGGGTATAGGCATCGAAATATCTGGCGGCGTCATCGCCGGTGCGGGCGGCTTCGCCCAGCATGTCGTAGGAATAGCGATAGCCCTGGGCTTCGGGCTTGCGGGCATTTGATATGGCTTCGTCGATGGTGCGACCGAAGACGAACTGGCTGCCGAGGAGGCGCATGGCCTGGGCGACGGCGGTGCGGATGACGGGCTCGCCGAGGCGGGCTATGACGCGGTGGAGGGCATTTTTCGGGCCGATTTCAGGATCGCCGAGGACATCGGCGGTGAGGCTGAGGGCCCAGGAGGAGAAATTGACAAGCTGATTGGGCGAGGCGCCGAAATGGCCGGTCCAGTCGGAGCCGCCGACCTTGTCGTGGATGAGGGCATCGACGGTTTCGGCATCGGGCACGCGGAGCAAGGCTTCGGCCAGCGACATGAGGGCGACACCCTCGTCGGTGGCGAGGCCGTATTCGGCGAGGAAGGACTCCATGAGGCCCAGGCGGTTGCCCTTGCGGACCGAGGTGACGAGGGTTTCGGCATGGGCGGAGATGGCCCGCCGGGCTGCCTCGTCGAGGCCGGTCGCGGCGATGAGATCGCGGACCAGGGTGGATTCGTCGGCCAGGTTCTGGCTGCGGAGGGTGTGGCGGGCGGCGGCTATGTCGGTCATGGTTGTTCCCTGGCTTGCACCACCACCGGGTCATTCCGGCCCCCGGGTCGCTTCGCGCCCGAGGACAGGCTCCGACCGGAATCCATCTTGAGATGGTTGCGCCTGCGCAGGACGCGGAGGGATCTCAGGATGGATCCCGGCCTTCGCCGGGATGACACGCGTTTTTGGATAACGAGGTGCCCAAACACATAGTGCCAGATGATCTGCAGGCGTTTCGCCTGATCTGGTGGCGATTTGCGGAGCGAAGCGTTATCGTGTGGGCAAATTGCAGGATTTACGCCCATGAAAATCATCACATACGAGACTTTGGACCAGATCGATCGACATATCCTGGATGAATTGGGGAGGGATGGGCGGATCAGCGTGGCGGAGTTGAGCCGGCGGGTGAACCTGTCCAAGACACCGTGCCAGGCGCGGATCACCCGGCTGGAGAAGGCGGGGTATATATTGGGCTATCGGGCGGTGATCGATCCCAAGCGCCTGGGGCTACCGCATGTGGCCTTCGTTGAGGTGAAGCTGAGCGATACGCGCAAGGCGGCGCTGGCGGCGTTCAACAAGGCAGTGCGGGCCATTCCGGAGGTGGAACAGGCGCATATGATCGCCTCGAGCTTCGACTACCTGCTCAAGGTGCGGACCAAGGATATTGCCGATTATCGGGAAGTGCTGGGGGAGCGGATCAGCGCCCTGCCTCATGTGGCGCATACGAGTACGCATGTGTCGATGGAGGCGGTGAAGGGGGACGACGAATAGGCGAGGCGAGTCTCCGTTGGATACCCCCTCCTAGCCTCCCCCTGACAGGGGGAGGAACAGATCGAGCTTCGGGCAACATTGCACCCCCAACCATTGCGCGGCTCCTCCCCCTATCAGGGGGAGGTTGAGGGGCATTCCCGTGCGTGGCTTGACCCTGCGGGTCGCGCCTCACTCCATGAAGTGCGCATCCCGGAAGTACGGGACGTTCAGCGTCGAGCGCCAGAAGCCCATCACTTCGGGGCTCATCATCATGTAGTTGTTGCGGTGGTATTGCGGCAGGATGACGTGGTCATTCATCAGGATGGCCTCGGCCTTGCGCATTTCGGCAAGGGACTCCGCCTCGTCGCCCGTGGCCTTGGAAGCGGCGATGGCCGCGTCGTAGTCGGGGTTGGACCAGTTGGCCAGGTTATTGGGGCTGCCGGTGACGAAGTTGTCGAGGAAGGTCATGGGGTGCGGATAGTCGGCGCCCCAGCCCATCTGGGCGATCTGGTATTCGACCTTCTGGACCTCGGGGTAGAAGACCTGCCATTCGGTGGCCTGGATATCGACGTCGATATTGAGGTTCTGCTTCCACATCTGCTGGATGGCTTCGAGCAGCTTTTCGATCGGCGGGGACGAATAGGTCACGAAGAGCGTATCGGGGAAGCCTTCGCCATTGGGGTAGCCGGCTTCGGCGAGCAGGGCCTGGGCGGCTTCGACTTCGGCGGTGGGGGCGAGGCCAAAGGTGTCGCGACCGTCGGTAAAGTCCTCGCCGGCAATGGTCATGCCGGGCGGGACGAGACCCAGAGCCGGGATGTCGGCCGACTGCAGGACGAATTCGACGATTTCCTCGCGGTCAATGGCCATGGAGAGGGCCTGGCGGACCTTGAGGTTATCGAGCGGCGCCTGGTGGGGATTGAAGAAGGCATAGGTGGTGCCGAGGGCCGGCACGACCATGAACGCGTCGGATTCAACAGACAGGCGCGGGATTTCCGGCGCGGGAACGGATTCGATGCCGTCGACATCGCCGGCCTCCATGGCGGCCAGGGCCGTGGCCGGATCGGGGATCAGGCGGAAGGTGAGCTTGTCGAGGGAAACGGCGTCGGCGTCGTAATATTCGGGGTTCTTCTCGAAGACGACGGACTCACCCTGGTTGAACTCGGTGACGCGGAAGGGGCCGGTGCCGATGAAGGTGGCCGGATTGCGCGTCCAGCCTTCGGGATCGGCTTCCACGATGTCCTGACGGACCGGGAAGAAGGTCGTGTAGGTCAGCAGTTGCATCATGTAGGGGACGCGCTGCTTGAGGGTGAAGGTCAGCGTCTTGTCGTCGGGGGCGGAGATGGCAATGTCGCCGGCGCCGTCCGCGCCATAAGCTTCCTCGGCACCGACGATGGAGAAGAGCATGGGGGCGTTCATGGCGCCGGTGGCGGGAGTGAGAACGCGCTTCCAGGCATAGACGAAATCGCCGGCAACGACGGGCTTGCCGTCGGACCAGTTCGCGTCGCGCAGGTGGAAGGTGTAGGTCAGACCATCCTCGGAAACATCCCAGGATTCAGCCAAGGCGGGGACGATTTCGTTATCGGCATCGAAGCGGACCAGGCCTTCGAACGTGTTGCCGATAATAGGCGCGGCGAAAGTTTCGGCGGTAGTGCCGGGATCGTATTTGGCGCTCTCGTTATTGACCACATAGGTCAGTTCGCCGGCGGCGAAGGCGCCTGCGGTGGAGGCGAGGAACGCTGCTGTCAGCAGCGGCAGGAAGTGCTTGGTCATCGTCTTCTCTCCTGTTTTGCTGGCAGCTTGCTTGTCGTTTGCTGCCAGTATGCTTGCAATCAGCTTACGCCGGCCCGTTGGACGGCACATCACCGGCGTAGTGGCAGGCGGCGAGGTGCCCCCCGCCGATATTTCTGAGTTCGGGCTCCACACGGGCGCAGAGCTCGGTGGCAAGGGTGCAGCGGGTGCGGAAGCGGCAGCCGGTGGGGATGTCGAGGGGACTCGGTATCTCGCCGCGCATGGGCTCGGTGGGACGGGCAGCCGTGGGGTCGGGCACCGGGATCGAGGCGAGGAGCGCTTGCGTATAGGGATGGCTCGGGCGGGCATAGAGATCGGTATTGGAGGCCAGCTCGACGATCTTGCCGAGATACATGACGCCGATGCGATCGGAGATGTGCCGCACCATGGAAAGGTCATGGGTGATGAAGAGGTAGGTGAGGCCGAGCTGGTCCTGCAAATCCTCGAGCATGTTGACGACCTGGGCCTGAACCGAGACGTCGAGCGCGGAAATGGGCTCGTCGCAGATGACCAGGTCGGGCTCGAGCGCGATGGCGCGGGCAATGCCGATGCGCTGGCGCTGGCCGCCTGAGAATTCGTGGGCGAAGCGATTGGCGTGATCGGCATGGAGGCCGACGCGGGTGAGGAGTTCGTGGACTTTGGCCGTGCGTGAGGCCGGCGTGCCGATGCGGGCGATTTCGAGAGGCTCGGCGATGAGGTCGCGGACCGTCATGCGCGTGTTGAGCGACGCATAGGGGTCTTGAAAAATCATCTGCACGCGGCGGCGGAACGGGGTGAGGTCGCGTTCCGAAGCGGTGGCGACGTCTGTTCCGTCAAAGGTGATGGCGCCGGAGGTGGGGCGGTGGAGGCGGATGAGAGTGCGGGCGAGCGTGGACTTACCGCAGCCGGATTCGCCGACGAGGCCGAGGGTTTCACCGGGGAAGATGTCGAGAGTGACCCCATCGACGGCGCGCAGGGTGGGGCGCGGGCCGAAGAGGGCGCGGCCGACCGAGAAATGCTTGTGGAGGTCGCGGATGCTGACGAGGGGAAGCTTTTCCCCGGATACCCCCTCCCGACCTCCCCCTGACAGGGGGAGGGGTTCAACCGAGTTTGCGGCTGGATTGATGGTCATGCCGCCACCTCGGCCTTTGGGGCATCCGGGTGGTGCAGCCAGCAGCGGGCGCCCTGCCCTTCGCCAAAGATGGGCGGCAAGGCTGCCTGGCATTGGCGCATGGCATGGGGACAGCGGGGGGTGAAGGGGCAGCCGGATGGCGGATGGGCCATGTCGGGCGGGCTGCCGGGAATGGGGGTGAGGCGGCGGTGGGTATCGTCGCGCAGGTCGGGGACGGAGGCCAGGAGGCCTTGAGTATAGGGGTGTTTCGGGGTCGCGAAGAGGTCGCGGACGAGGCCGGTTTCCATGACGAGGCCGCCATACATGACCACGATCCGGTCGGTGACTTCGGCGATAACGCCCAAATCGTGAGTGATGAGGATGACGGCCATGCCCAGGCGGGCCTGAAGGTCCTTCAGCAGGCCCAGAATCTGGCGCTGGATGGTGACGTCGAGCGCGGTGGTCGGCTCGTCGGCAATGAGGAGTTTCGGATCGCAGGCCAGGGCCATGGCGATCATGACGCGCTGGCGCATGCCGCCGGAAAATTCGTGCGGGAAGGATTTGAGGCGGGTGGCCGCGGAGGGAATGCGGACCAGTTCGAACAGTTCGATGGCGCGGGCACGAGCCTCGGCGCGGCTGGCCTTGCGATGGCGCAGGATGGTTTCGACGACCTGCTCGCCCACGCTGAGGGTAGGATTGAGGGAGGTCATCGGGTCCTGGAAGATCATGCCGATCTGGTTGCCCCTGACGTCGCCGAGATCGGCTTCGGAGAGGGTCATCAGGTCCTGGCCGAGGAAGACGGCGGAGCCGGATTTGATGCGGCCATTGGGTTTGAGCAGGCGCAGGACGGACATGCAGGTGATGGACTTGCCGGAACCCGATTCCCCCACAATGCCGAGGATTTCGCCGGGATGGACATCGAAGCTGACGCCGCGCACGGCCTGGACTTCGCCGCGCTGGGTGAAGAAGGAGGTCTTGAGATCGCGGACGGAGAGGATGGGTTCACTCATCGGCGGAACCGGGGGTCGAGCGCGTCGCGCAGGCCATCGCCCAGGAAATTGAAGGCGAACATGGTGAGGGAAATGGCGGCGGCGGGGAAGAAGAGCTGGTGTGGATAAGCCCGCATGGTTTCGACGGCCTCAGAGGTCAGCGTGCCCCAGCTCGCCAGCGGCGGGGTGACGCCAAGGCCGATGAAGCTCATGAAGCTCTCGATGAAGATGGCCGAGGGGATGAGCATGGTGAGGGTGACGATGATGGGGCCGATGGAATTGGGCAGGAGGTGGCGCGTGAGGATGCGACCCGTGCCGGCGCCCATGGTGCGGGCAGCGGCGACATAGTCCTGGCTCTTGAGGGAAAGGATCTGGCCGCGCACGATGCGGGCCATATCGACCCAGAAGACCGAGCCGATGGCGATGATGATTGAGTAGAGGCCGGAGTCGAAGACGACCATGAGCAGGACGACATAGAGCGTGAGCGGGATGGTGGCGATGATCTCGACGATGCGCATCATGACGGCGTCGGTCTTGCCGCCGACATAGCCGGCAATGCCGCCATAGAAGATGCCGATGAAGAAGTTCACCAGCGTGGCCACGAAGGCGACGGTGAGGGAAATACGGGCGCCGTAAAGCTGGC
>CBIGSA010000202.1:0-6425 GCA_966192215.1 uncultured Devosia sp.
GGGTGCATGAGCTCGACGGCTACCGGCTGGCAGAGCTGCACTTCGCCGAAATCATCGTGCCGGAACAGAAGCAGTAACGGGGAGCGGATGGGGACCGGTCCCCGTGAACCCAACGAGAACGAGGGAGCACGACGCCCTTGGCAAATTGGTGGAGTTCCGGCACTTTGAGCTTGAGGTTTTACCATTACCATCCCGCTCATAACGGTCTGGTTCCAGGTTCGAGTCCTGGTGGGCCCACCATTCCCTCATTCCGTGCCGCCTGTGCGAACAGCGCCATTCGTGCGAATATCGCCCCGCCAACCCGGGAGCATCCATGCGCGAAGGCGATATCATCAATGGCCTGGTCAAGGGCCTGTCGGTCATCGAATGCTTCGATGAAGAGCATGCCAGCCAGTCGATTACCGACGTGGCCAATCGCACCGGGCTAGAGCGTGCCACGGCGCGGCGCTGCCTGCTTACGCTGGTCCATCTCGGCTACGCCACCTATGACGGTAAGTTCTTCCGCCTCACGCCCCGCGTGCTCAATCTGGGCCACTCCTATCTGGCGGCCACGCCGCTGCCCCGGCTGATCCAGCCCTTCCTTGAGGAACTCTCGGGCCAGATCGACGAAAGTTCTTCGGCCGCCGTGCTCGACAATACCGAAATCCTCTATATCGCCCGCGCCTCTTACCGCCGGGTCATGTCGATCAATCTTGGTGCGGGAGCGCGCTTGCCCGCCTATTGCACGTCAATGGGTCGCATTCTTCTCGCGGCTCTCCCGCCCGCGACCGCGCGCGCCATTCTCGATCGGTCCGAACTCATTGCCTACACCGCGAAGACCAAGGCCGACCTGCCCGCGATCACCACCGAGCTGGCCGTGGTTGCCGCCCAGGGCTTCGCCGTGATCGACGAGGAGCTCGAGCTCGGCCTCTGTTCCATCGCCGTGCCTCTGTTCAATGCCCAGGGCCATGTCGTGGCCGCGCTCAATATCGGCGCCCAGTCCGCCCGCGCGTCCACCTCGCATATGATCGCCAATTTCCTACCCCTGATGCGCAAGATCCAGGCTGAGGTCCGCCCCCTGCTGCGCTAATTTCACCGCGCGGCTTGCCATTCATATTAGCGATAATCTACGATCGTGCCGACTTGGAGATACTCATGCGCAAGAACAGGTTCGGCATGCCCCTTATGGGCCTGGGCACTTATGGCCGCCGCGACGAAGCCGGCATTGCCGCCATGCTGGCCGCCCTCGACATCGGCTATCGCCACCTCGATACCGCCCAGGATTACTACAATGAGCGCGAATGCGGAGAGGCTCTGCGCCGCTCCGGCCTTCCCCGCGCCGATGTCTTTGTCACCACCAAGATCGCCCCGCGAAATTTCGGGCCGGGCCTGCTCATTCCCTCGCTGCGCCGGAGCCTGGATGAGCTCGGCTTGGACCAGGTCGATCTGACCCTCATCCACTGGCCCTCCGCCCGTGAGCAGGTGCCGCTCGCCACCTATCTCACCCAGCTGGCCGAGGCCCAGTCTCTCGGCCTCACCCGCACGATCGGCGTTTCCAATTTCACCATCGACCTGCTGACCCGCGCCCGCGCCATCCTGGGCGACCTGCCCATCGCCAACAACCAGGTCGAGGTCCATCCCTATCTGCAGAATCGCAAGCTCGTGGACTTCTGCGATGGCGCCGGTATTCCGGTTACCGCCTACCAGCCCATCGCCAAGGGCACGCTGAGGGGCGATCGCGTGCTTGAGCCGCTTGCCGCCGCCAAGGGCTGCACCGTCGAACAACTCGCCATCGCCTTTGCCTTTGCCCGCGGCCTGGCCGCCATTCCCGCCTCCAGCAATCGCGAACGCCTCGCCCGCAACTTCGCTGCGCAGGACGTAACCCTCACGCCGGACGACCTGGCCACCATTGCCGCCGTCGATCGCGGCGCCCGCCGCATCAACCCCGCCACGGCGCCGGAATGGGATTGATGCGCCTGTCACATTGACGGCCTAGTAATGGCACCAGCCGCGCTCGGGCCTGGCCGGGGCCATGCACAACCCGGCATGGGCGGCGAGCGGTCCGCGGGGTCGAGCCCGGGACGGTACGGCGGAATCCTTCGGCCGGACCCTCCGCGGGATAACGATCTGTCACATTCCCGCGTCGCGGATTCCGCGCCGCCGGCCGTTGTTTCGAAAATTCTCTAGTAGAAACATGCGCTTGACATGTCACAAACGCGTCACGCAACCGCAATAAAACCGTCGCGCACCAACCCTATGGTCCGCCTCGTCAAAGGGCGGCACCGGGGGAACTTTCCGGTAGGTCGGCCAGATTGAACTGAATTCCGAAAGGGAACTCCCCATGAAGATCGCACTCTACACCAGTGCCGCCGTGATCGCGCTCGCCGCCTTCGGCACCACCGCTGCTTTCGCCCAGTCGCGCGACCAGATCCGCATCGTCGGATCGTCCACCGTGTTTCCCTATACCCAGGCCGTGTCGGAGCAGTATGCCGCCATGACCGGTGGCACCGCTCCGGTTGTCGAATCGACCGGTACCGGTGGCGGCATGCAGATTTTCTGCGGCGGCGTCGGTCCTGATCATCCCGATATCACTGGTGCTTCGCGCGCCATGAAGCAGTCCGAGTTCGAACTCTGCCAGACCAACGGCGTGGACTCGGTGACCGAAGTTCTGATCGGCTATGACGGTCTGTCGATCGCTCATGCCCAGTCCGGCCCGGACCTGAACCTCACCAAGGCCCAGATTTTCCAGGCGCTTGCTGCCCAGGTCGAAGTTGACGGCGCCATCGTCGACAATCCCTACAAGAACTGGTCCGACATCGACGCCTCCCTCCCGGCCACACCGATCACCGTATTCGGCCCCCCTCCGACCTCGGGCACGCGTGACGCTTTCGTCGAGCTGGTCATGCTCGAAGGCTGCGAAGAGTTTGCCGCCATTGCCGCTCTCGAAGGCGATGCCAAGGAAGAAACCTGCTCGCGTATGCGCCAGGATGGCCCCTTCATCGAAGCCGGCGAAAACGACAACCTGATCGTGCAGCGTCTCAATGCCGATGCCAACGCTCTGGGCATCTTCGGCTATTCCTTCCTCTATGAGAACAGCGACACCCTCAAGGCTGTGTCGGTCGAAGGCGTTGCTCCGACCACCGAGACCATCGCCGACGCTTCCTACTCCGTTTCTCGCCCGCTCTTCATCTACGTCAAGAACGCCCACAAGGGCGTGATCCCCGGCCTCGAAGAATTCGTCACCGAATACGTGTCGGAAGAATCCTTCGGCGAAGGCGGCTACCTGACCGAACGCGGCCTGATCCCGCTGAGCGCCGAAGAGCGTGACGCCACCCGCACTGCGGTTGCCGAATCGACGGCATTGCCCGCCGCAAAGTAAAACCTGTCGGGAGCGGTACCTGCTCCGGCTCCCTTCTCTCCCGTCTCTCCCTGGAGGCTCCTGTGGTCGGCTACCTGTTTCTTGCCATTCTGGCATTTGCCCTCGTGGCCTTCTGGGTTGGCCGCACCGCCGGCAACCGGTTTGTCGCCGCCAACGGCGCGACGGTCCATTCGCTTCCCGGCTACCACGGCGCCTTCGTCGCGGTTTGGGTTGGCGTTCCCGCCCTTGTCCTTCTGATCCTTTGGCTGATCGCCCAGGGCTCGGTGATCGACAATCTCCTGCTGGGCACCTTGCCGTCGGCTCTGCTGGATGGTGCCAGCGCCGCCGACCGAAATCTGCTGCTCTCCGAGATCAAGAATGTCGCCGCCGGCCGCATCTTTGCCGAGCCCTCTCCCGAGGTCGAGGCCGCCGCGCAGACCCTGCTGCGCTGGCAGCAGATTGCGGACTGGCTGATGGTCGCCGTGGTGATGGCCGCCATGCTGCTGGCGCTGTTCGTGGCCTATACCCGCCTCTCCCCCCGATTCCGGGCCCGCCACGGTGTCGAGCGCTTCACCAGCGCGCTGATGATTGCCTGCTCGATCACTGCTATCCTCGTCACCGTCGGTATCATTGCCTCGCTGGTCTATGAATCCTTCGAGTTCTTCTCGATGGTTCCTGTCCACGAATTCCTGTTCGGCCTGCGCTGGGAACCCCAGATCGCCATTCGCGCCGATCAGGTCGCCGGCAACGGCGCCTTTGGTGCGGTGCCCGTTTTCCTCGGGACGATTGTCATCTCGGTCATCGCTATGATCGTGGCCATTCCGGTCGGCCTCTTCACCGCGATCTATCTCACTGAATATGCCAGCGATCGCCTGCGCAACATCGTCAAGCCGATCATGGAAATCCTGGCCGGCGTTCCGACCGTCGTTTACGGCTTCTTCGCCGTGCTGACCGTGGCGCCGGCTATTCGCAATGCTGGCAGCCTGATGGGCCTGGCTACCTCGCCCAATAGCGCCATCGCCGCCGGCGGCGTGATGGGCATCATGATCATTCCCTTTATCTCGTCGCTGGCAGACGATGCTATCCGCGCCGTGCCGCGCTCTCTGCGCGATGGCTCCATGGCCATGGGCGCCACGCGCGCCGAAACCATGACCAAGGTGCTGCTGCCGGCGGCCCTTCCCGGCATCATGGGGGGCATCCTGCTGGCTCTGTCCCGCGCCATTGGCGAAACCATGATCGTGGTCATGGCCGCAGGTCTCATCGCCACGCTCAATATCAATCCGCTGGACTCGGTCACCACTGTCACGGTGCAGATCGTAACGCTGCTGATCGGTGATACCGCCTTCGACAATCCCAAGACCCTGGCTGCCTTCGCCCTCGGGCTGGTGCTCTTCCTGGTCACGCTTGGGCTCAACGTCATTGCCCTGACCATCGTCCGCAAATATCGCGAACAGTACGACTGAGGCCATTCATGTCCGAAGCGACCATCACCACCCGCACCGCCAGCTCGTTGCCCGACCGGGTGAGACTGCGCAATCGCCGCAATGCCGCAGACTTTCGTCTGCGTGCCTATGGCATCGCCGCGATCAGCACCGCCGTCGGCCTGCTCGGCATCTTGCTGTTCACGCTGGTTTTGGGCGGCTACTCCGCCTTCGTGCAGACTCACATCCGCGTCGATTTTCCCATCGCCGCCGAGAATGTGGACCCGGCCAATCCGGCCGAAGGGAATTGGCGCGCCGTGGTGAGCGACGCCATGACGACCTTGCTGCCCGGCACGCACAGCCCTGCTGAAACGCGCGAAATCGCCAAGATTCTCACCAGCAATACCCAGTTCTTCGTGCGCAACGCCGTTATCGCCAATCCTTCGGTCATTGGCGGTACGCTGACCCTGGATGTCCCGGCTGCCGACATCTTTGACCAGCTCAACAAGGGCAATATCAGCCGCGAAACGCCCGAGGCCAGCCGGCGCGTCGATGATCAGCAGATTGCCTGGTTCGATACGCTCGTCGAACAGGGTCGTGTCTCGACACCGTTCAACTGGGGCCTGTTCTTCAACGCTGACAGCCGATTCCCTGAAATAGCCGGTCTTTCCGGGGCCATCACCGGCTCCTTCTATGCGCTGCTCGTCTGTTTCCTTGTCAGCTTTCCGGTGGGTATCGCCGCCGCGGTCTATCTGGAGGAGTTCGCTCCCAAGAACCGCTGGACGGACCTGATCGAGGTCAACATCAACAATCTCGCGGCCGTGCCCTCCATCGTCTTCGGTCTGCTTGGTCTGGCTGTTTTCCTGCAGATTTTCGGTCTGCCACGCTCTGCCCCCCTCGTTGGCGGCCTTGTCCTGGCGCTCATGACCCTGCCGACGATCATCATCGTAACCCGCAACGCGCTGAAGGCGGTGCCGCCGTCCATTCGCGAAGCGGCCTACGGCATGGGTGCGTCCCCCCAGCAGGTCATATGGCATCATGTGCTGCCGCTGTCCCTGCCTGGCATCCTGACCGGCACGATCATCGGACTCGCCCAGGCGCTGGGCGAAACCGCCCCTCTTCTTCTCATCGGCATGAATGCCTTCATCACCAGCCCCCCGGGCGGGCTGATGGAAGCCTCCACCGCCCTGCCGACCCAGATCTATATCTGGGCCGACAGCCCCGAACGTGGCTTTGTCTCGCGGACCTCGGCCGGTATCCTGGTACTGCTCGGCTTCCTGCTGGTGATGAACGCCATCGCTATCTTCCTGCGCCAGCGCCTTGAGCGGCGTTGGTAACCCTGACATCGGGCACACAAGGACGTCGCAAAATGGATATGGTTGCCGGCAAGGTTAAGATGACCCAACAATCAGTGAACGCAGCTATGAACCCGACCGACATGCTCGAACGCCCCATTCGGCTCACTGCCCGCGACGTCACCGTGCATTACGGCGCCAAGCAAGCCCTGCATGGCATTTCCATCGACATTCCCGACCGGGCCGTGACCTCCTTCATCGGCCCTTCGGGCTGCGGCAAGTCGACTTTCCTGCGCTGCATAAACCGCATGAACGACACGATCGAGGGCGCCAGGGTCGGTGGCACGATCAAGCTCGATGGCGAGGATATCT
>CBIGSA010000203.1:0-6365 GCA_966192215.1 uncultured Devosia sp.
CCTCGGCATTGATCGGCTGGATCGGGGTGGAAAACAGCGCATCGACGCTCATGCCGGCGCCGACAATGCCACGGGCGGCCAGGTCGGCGGTGATGAGATCGGTGAGTACGGCCTCATCGACGATGGCGGCTGCCCGGGTCACGCGGATGCCGTCGAGCCCGGCGGCGTCGAATGTGTCGATGCCGATGCGACCGAGCGCAGCGTCGATATCGGCAAGGCCAACGATGCCGCTGGTGCCAGGCAGGGGCGCCCGGAACAGGGCCTGTTCGGCCGCGGCGCCGGCATCGTCGAACATGTCGCCGACGGTGACGATTGCGCCGGTGACGACAATATCGGCCTTGAGCACGGGCGCGGCCCAGGCGGCGCCTGACAGCAGCAGGCCGGCAAGGGTAGCGATGGCGGAACGCAAGATCATCTTCACGGCCCTCCTCAGCGCAACTGGCTCGTGGCCTGCATCATCTGGTCGGCGCCGGAGATGACGCGAGCGTTCATCTCATAGGCACGCTGGGCCGCGATGAGGTCGGCGATTTCGGTGACGGAATTGACGTTGGCCATTTCCAGATAGCCCTGCATCAGGTCGCCCGTGCCATCGGCATTGGGCACGCCGACCTGGGCGGGGCCGCTGGCGGCCGTTTCGAGGAACAGGTTGTCGCCCATCGATTCCAGGCCCGACTTGTTGACGAAGCGGGCAAGCTGGAGTTGGCCCATCTGGGTCGGGGTGGATTCGTTGTCGAGATAGGCGCTGACCATGCCGTCGGGCGAAATGGCGATGGAGGTCGCCGTGCCCGGAATGGTGATGCCGGGGTCGATCGCATAGCCGGTGGAAGTGACGATCTCGCCTTCCGGCGAGCGTTCGAAGGAGCCGTCACGGGTATAGGCGGTGCGGCCATCGGGCAGTTGCACCATGAAGAAGCCTTCGCCGCGGATGGCCACGTCCAGCTCGCGCTCGGTGATGTTGACGGCGCCCTGGCTCATCACGCGCGGCGTGGAGACGGTGCGCACGCCCGAGCCGATTTCGAGCCCTGCCGGGATCATCGTACCCTGGTCGGAGGTCTGCGAGCCGGCGCGAGTGATCTGCTGGTAGAGCAGGTCCTCGAACTCGGCGCGCTGGCGCTTGTAGCCCGTGGTCCGCATATTGGCGATGTTGTTGGAAATGACTTCGACATTGCGTTCCTGGGCGCTCATGCCGGTCGATGCGATATAAAGGGCTTTCATGGCATGGGCTCCCGTCAGGCGTTGGCGTCGCCAAGACGCTGGATGGCGCTGCGGCGCAGCTCATCCTGCTTCTGGGCCAGGTTGGCGGCGGATTCGTAGGCACGGGTCACGCGGATCATCTCGGCCATTTCGGTGACGCCCGAGACGTTCGAGCGCTCGATGAAGCCCTGCATTGCCCTTGTAGTGGTCGCGGCTACCGGCGTGCCGCCGGCAAACAGGTTGTTGCCCTCGCGGGTCAGGTCCTGCGGATTGGCGAATTCGACGATGCGCAGGCGCCCCTTGGGGCCGGCGCTGGAGCTGACCGCGCCATCGGCGGCGATCAGGATGCCTGACTCCTCAGGGCCGAACTGGATGGGGCCGCCTTCGCCGAGCACAGGGTTGCCATTGAGATCGACCAGGGTGCCGTTGGCGCTGAGCTGGAAAGCGCCGGAGCGGGTCCAGCGCTCGCCGGCCCCGGTCTGCACGGCGAAGAAGCCGTCGCCATTGAGGCCGACATCGAGGTCGTTGCCGGTCTGCACCATGGCGCCGCCGGTGAGGTCGTGCACCGTGGCCCAGTCCTGCACATAGGAGAGGGGCTGGTCGAGGCGCGGGAAATCCTGGTCGCGGGCGACCGGCATCACATATTCCTCGAACAGGATGTTCTCGGCCTTGAAGCCTGACGTGTTGATATTGGCCATGTTGTTGGCCACCACGTCCATCTGCCGCTGCAGCGCTATCTGCCTGGACAGGCTGATCAGTTGCGCATTCTCGATCATCGCTGATCCCCGGAATGTTAACTCCCCGAGACTGCCGACTTCCCCAAGCCGCGGCCTCGCCATTTACCTTGCAGCAACCATGCCAAGTGTAGAAATTTAATAAAATCAAATAGATAGCTTTCAGTCGCGCTGAACCGCGCTGCGCTACCCTTTCCGCGTGCGGCAAAAGCTGCCCGGCAAATTTTGCCGCTTTGGCGCGCTTTGTAACCAATCGTTAACCATCGGACGCTTAGCTGGACGAACAGCCGGAATCGTCCGGGAAGCCTCGTATCTGGCAGGTTGGCATGGCCGTTGATGCAGAAATCGAAGACGGCGCCCCAGTCAAGAAGGGGATCCCCAAGCTCTTCATCATCATAGGCGCGGCGGCCATCGTCGTGCTGCTGGCCGGTGCGGGCCTCTACGTATTCCTCTCTTCGTCGTCGGCTCCGGCGACGACTGTGGGTGCCGAGCATGGCGCGCGGCCCGATGGGGCGGTGTATACCGGCAACACCTTCATCTTCAACCTGCCGCCCTTGATCGTTAACCTCAACGACGAGGGGCAGGCGGGCGCCTTCATGAAGCTCACAGTGGCTCTGGAAGTCGCCAATCAGGAAATGATGCTGGAGATCCAGCCGCGCATGGCCAAGGTGGTCGATGCTTTCCAGGTCTATCTGCGCGAATTGCGCCGCTCCGACCTTGAAGGTTCCGCCGGTGTCTATCGCCTCAAGGAAGAGCTGCTGCGCCGCGTCAACGTGGCCATCTATCCGAGCCACGTCGAATCCGTGCTGTTCAAGGAAATCCTGGTGCAGTAATGGCCGGCCCCACCGATCAGGACAAACTCGCGGAAGAATGGGGGCTGGACGATGTCGATTCCCCGGCCGCGACCGCCGATAATCCTGCCGACGACGCCAATATGACCGAGGAGGAGCGCGCTGCCGCCGCGGCTGCCGAATGGGCGGCCATGCTGGAAGGCGGCGATGGCGACGGCGACGGCGGCGCCGATCGCGTCCTCAACCAGGATGAAATCGACAGCCTGCTCGGCTTTGATGCCAGCGTGGGCAGCAATGTCGAGCTGACCGGCGTGCAGGCGCTGATCAATTCGGCTTTGGTCAGCTATGAACGCCTGCCGATGCTCGAAATTGTCTTCGACCGCCTTGTGCGGCTGGCGACGACTTCGTTGCGCAATTTCACGTCCGACAATGTCGAAGTCACCATGGATTCCATCTCCTCGGTGCGCTTCGGCGACTACCTCAATTCCATTCCGCTGCCCGCCATCCTTTCGGTCATCAAGGCCGAGGAGTGGGAGAATTACGGTCTGCTGACCGTTGATTCCAGCCTCATCTATTCGATGATCGATGTGCTGCTGGGCGGTCGCCGTATCGGGGGCAATATCCGCGTCGAGGGCCGGCCCTATACGACGATCGAAATGGCCCTGGCCCGCCGGATGATCGAGGTGATCCTCGAGGACACCCACCGCGCCTTCGAGCCGGTGACCGAGGTCAACTTCAAGCTCGAGCGCATGGAGACCAATCCGCGCTTTGCCGCCATTTCACGGCCGGGCAACGCCGCCATCCTGATCGAATTGCGCATCGAGATGGACGATCGCGGCGGCAAGATCGAAATCCTGCTGCCCTATGCGACGATCGAACCCATCCGCGAACAGCTGCTGCAGATGTTCATGGGTGAAAAGTTCGGCCGCGACCCGATCTGGGAAGGGCACCTGGCCACCGAAATTTACTCCGCCAATGTCGAGATCGAGGCTGTGCTGCACGAGCAGGAACTGCCGCTGAGCCGCATGCTGGCGATGAAGCCGGGCGACACCGTCATGTTCGAACGCTCACCGTCCGATCCGGTGCGGCTGCGCTGCGGCGATGTCGATCTCACCGAGGCCATTATGGGCCATATCGGCAATCATGTTTCGGTGCGGGTGTCACGCCCGCTCAACCCGCCCAAGGTCACCATGGCGGCCTTCGAGGCCATTGACGAGAAGATGGAAGGACGATGATGTTCGGCTTGCCCTTGGGCCTGTTTGTGGAAGGCGCTGTCGCCGTTCTGCTCGCGCTGACAATCGGATATTGCGTCGTGCTCAACCAGCGCCTGAAGCGCCTGCACGCCGACAAGGACGTGATGCGCCAGATGGTGGCCGACCTGGTGGGGGCCACCAATCTCGCCAACCAGGCGATCAAGGAGCTCAAGCAGACCGCCGTCGAGGCCGACCTGTCGCTCAATGCGCGGCTGGAAGAGGCCGAGCGCTTCGGCATCGAGCTGGCCAATCATGTCAATGCCGGCACGGTGCTGATGGAGCGTATCGCCAAGATCACCAGCGTGGCCCGCCACAGCCAGGCCATCGAGCCGGTCGAGCAGCCCAACAAGGTGCAGTCGGCGCTTGAACAGCTGTCGAGCCGCGTGCGCACCCGTGGAGTGGCTGCGTGACCAATATCCGCCTGCTGCCCGTTGTCGTTCTGGCCATTGCCGCCCTGCTGGTGCTCAAGACCATGGGTCTGGTCACCAATGGCGGCTATGTGCTGACCGGCGTCGGCGCGGCGCAGGCCGCCGGCGCCACCGGCGGTGGCGAAGCGGGAACGACCGAGGCCGACCTGACGGTGACGCCGGCCGGCGAGCCGACCATGGAAGATACCAGCCCGACCCTGTCCGACAACGCGCCCACGCTTGGCGCGCCGGCGGAGGAAGCGGGCGGTCACGGGGAAGCTCCGGCCGAAGAGGCCACGGGCGAGGCTCCGGCGACGGGCGAACTGCCCGCCATACCGCCTGCCGAGACGCCGGCCAATCCGATTGCCGCAATGGCGTCGGATACCTATTGCGTGGACGCCGATGCCACGATCACCGAGGGTGGTGAAGTCGTATTGCAGGGCGGTGGCGCCGAAGCTGCTCACGGCGCGGAGGATGCCGCCGAACCAGTTCCCGAAGGCAGCTTCCCGCCCATGCCCGCCGCCGATTGCCTGCCGTCGGGCGATGCACTGCCCATGGAAGTGGTGGAGGGCGGCTCCGTGGCGCCGCTGGCCGGGGGCGAGGGTGTCTCGTCGGCCACCGAGCAGGCCTTGCTGGCGCGCCTCGCCGCCCGCCGGGCCGAGCTCGAGCAGTATGAGAGCGACCTGGCTTTGCGTGCCTCCATCGTCGATGCCGCCGAAAAGCGTATCGAGGAGCGGGCGGCGACGCTGGAAGCGCTCGAGGCGCAGATTTCCAGCCTGGTGGACCAGCGCACCGAAATGGAAGCGGGTCAGTTTGCCGGCATCGTGGCCATGTATGAGAATATGCGCCCCAAGGATGCGGCCAATATCTTCAACGAACTCGACATGGACGTGCTGCTGCGCGTGGCCAAGACGATGAATCCGCGCAAGATGGCGCCGATCCTGGCGGAAATGGCGCCCCCACGGGCGCAGGAGCTGACCGTGCAGATGGCGGCTCTGGCCGACAAGCCGGCGACCGAAATGACCCCGGACGACCTGGCGGCCCTGCCGCAGATCGTGGGTCAGTAGAAACGACGAAAAATGCGCTGGCGCTTTATCCTTTGGTGTAAGGCGACGTTAAGCACGGAGCGCTAGGGTCGGCACAGAGTATCGTGTAACCCATGCGTTTTGTGATCCCGGAGCCGAAGGCTTCGCCATAAGACGCTCAGAGTGCGTCGGGCGGGCAGAAGCCGGTGAAGACCGCGATCATGGCTGGTTTGCGGCGCGCCAAGCGGGCCGCCATGGCAGGCGCCTTCATCGCGCTGGGCCTCGTCGCGCCCGCTCTGGCGCAGGAACAGGGCCAGCTTTTTGCCACCCAGGAAGACGGTTACGCCCGGCTGATCCTCAGCTTCCCCGGCCGCGACGACCTTCCCGAATATACGATGCGCATCGAAAACGGCGTGCTGTCGCTCGAATTCGAGGAAAAGGTCGCGGTCATCCTGCCCGATGTCGGCACGACCATGGCGCCCTATCTGTCAGTGGCCCGCGTCGATCCGGATGGAATGGGCCTGCGCATCGGCCTGCGCGCCGCCTTCAGCTTCAACCGCATCGAGGCGGGCGAAAAGCTCTTCATCGACCTGCTGCCCAGCACCTGGCAGGGCATGCCGCCCGCCTTGCCGCAGGAAATCATCGATGAGCTGGCCGAGCGGGCGCGCCTTGCCGCCATCCGCGCAGAGCGCGAGCGCAAGGCGGCCGAGGTGATCGAACTCAATCCCCAGGCCACCGTCCGGGTCGGGCGCAACCCCACCTTCATGCGTGTCGTGTTCGACTGGACCGTGCCGACCACGGCAGACTACGTGCAGGAAGGCGAGACCAGCCATATCGCCTTCGAATGGCCCGTCGGCGTCGACCTGCGCGATCTCGCGGTGGACCTGCCGCCCGAAATCGCCTCGGTCGAAAGCGCCGAGACCCCTGATGGCGCCATGGTCTCGCTGGCCCTGGCCAAAGG
>CBIGSA010000204.1:0-6349 GCA_966192215.1 uncultured Devosia sp.
ATGCGCAAGGACCTGCAGGTGGTGTTCCAGGATCCCTACGGCTCCCTCTCGCCGCGCATGTCGATTGCGGAGATCGTGGAGGAAGGCCTTCTCGTCCAGAACAAAGGGCTTTCCTATGCCGAGCGCCGTAACATCGTCGCCAAGGCTCTGGACGATGTGGGGCTCGATCCCTCGACCATGGATCGCTACCCGCACGAGTTCTCCGGCGGCCAGCGCCAGCGCATCGCCATCGCCCGCGCCATGGTGCTGGAGCCCAGCTTCGTGGTGCTGGACGAGCCCACTTCGGCGCTCGATGTTTCCATCCAGGCCCAGGTCATCGACCTGCTGCGCGATATCCAGCAGCAGCGCGGGCTCACCTATATGTTTATCTCGCACGACCTCAGGGTGGTGAGGGCCCTGGCAAACCAGCTCATCGTGATGCGCGATGGGCGCGTGGTCGAGCGTGGGCCCGCCGACGACATCTTCGCCGCGCCGCAATCGGACTATACAAGGGCCCTGCTTGTCGCGGCTTTCGAGAAAGCCTGAAACCGTCTAGCCTGCCCCGACACATCGCAATCCCCGGAGCCGTCCGATGAAGCTCGCACCCCTCCTTGCCGCCATGCTGCTGGCCCTCGTGGCCCCGGTCTTCGCCCAGACGCCGACAGGCGTATGGAGCAATTCCTTCACGCTCGAGGGGGAGCCCAAATACGGCCCCGACTATACCCATTTCGATTATGTCAATGTCGACGCACCCAAGGGCGGCGTGGTGCGCCAGGGCGCGCTGGGCGGGTTTGACACCTTCAACCCCATCCTGCCCAAGGGCGAGACGGCCGGCGGCATCGGCCTGCTCTACGAGACGCTGATGACGCCCTCGATGGACGAGCAGAACACCTATTACGGCCTGCTGGCCAAGGAGCTGATGATCGCGCCCGACTACAGCGCCGTCACCTTCCGCATCGACCCGGCGGCCCATTGGAACGATGGCGAGCCGGTAACGGCCGAGGACGTGGTCTGGACCTTCAACAAGCTCATCGAGGTCAATCCCGACCGCCAGCAATATTACATCAATATCGAAAAGGCCGAGGTCACCGCACCGGGCGAAGTGACCTTCACCTTCAACCAGACCGACAATCGTGAATTGCCCCTCATCCTGGGCCAGCTCATGGTCCTGCCCCAGCACTGGTGGGAGGGCACCGATGCCACTGGCAAGCAGCGCGACATAACCCAGTCCACGCTCGAGCCGCCTCTGGGTTCTGGCCCTTATGAGCTGGCCAGCTTCGATGCCGGCCGGACCCTGACCTATAAGCGCGTGCCCGACTATTGGGGCATCGATCACCCCACCCAGGTGGGCCACAACAATTTCGACGAATACAGGCTCGAATATTTCCTCGATCTCACCGTGCAGTTCGAGGCCTTCAAGGGCGACCAGTTCGACTGGTGGTGGGAAAACACCGCCCGCCGCTGGGCCACCGCCTATGATTTCCCCGCCGTTACCGAAGGCCGCATCGTGCGCGAACTCTTCCCGCAGGATTATGCCGGCTCGGGCATCGGCCTGGGCTTCGTGCCCAATCTGCGCCGCGAGAAATTCCAGGATATCCGCGTGCGCAAGGCGCTCAACTATGCCTTCGATTTCGAGGAGCTGAGCAATACGCTGTTCTTCAACCAGTATGAGCGCATCGACAGCTACTTCTTCGGCCTGCCCTTCAAGTCCACCGGCCTGCCCGAAGGCGAAGAGCTCGAAGTGCTCGAATCCGTCCGCGACCTCGTGCCGGCAAGCGTGTTCACCGAACCCTATGCCAATCCGGTCAGCGGCGATCCGGCCAAGCTGCGCGAAAACCTGCGCACCGCGCTCGGCCTCTTCAACGAGGCCGGCTATACGCTCGACGGCAACCGGCTGGTCGACGCCAATGGCGAGCAATTCAGCTTCGAAATCCTGCTCAATGGCCCCACCATCGAGCCGGTGGCGCAGAACCTGGTCACCAACCTCGCGCAGATCGGCGTAGCCGCCACCATCCGCTCGGTCGACAGCCCGCAATATATCAACCGCGCCCGCAGCTTCGACTATGACGTGATCTATACCGGCTGGGCGCAGAGCTTCTCGCCGGGCAACGAGCAGCGTTTCTTCTTCGGCTCTTCAACGGCCAACGAGGAAGGCAGCCAGAACTATGCCGGCATCGCCAATCCGGCCATCGACGCCCTGATTGACAAGCTGGTGGTCGCCGATGACCGCGACACTCAGCTCGCCATCACCGCCGCCATCGATCGGGTGCTGCTGCACAACTATTACATGGTCCCCAGCTACAGCCTGCGCAATTCCCGCATCGCCCACTGGAACCGCTTCAGCCACCCGGAAAACCTGCCGGACTTTTCGTCGGGCTTCCCGACCATCTGGTGGTGGGACGCGGAAAAGGCGGCCAAGACGGGTGGGGCGAGCCAGTAGGGCACCGGGATACCCCCTCCCAACCTCCCCCTATCAGGGGGAGGTTAGGAGGGGTATGGGCTAGTAATCCCGCTCATAAAACACACCCAGGCTCGAATTCCCGTCCTGGCTGGTGGCGCCCGTCACCTTGAGGTCGCTGGTGACGTCGAGGTTGATCGTCACCTTGCTCTGGCCATTGGCGCCGGCCTGCACGCCCAGATAGACATTGTCCTGGATATAGGTGCCGGCCTGCACTGCAACATTGCCGCTGTCATCGGTGACGATATCGAGATCGGCCAGGCCCGCCGCGCCGCGCAGGCTGTCGACCAGCCCGTTGCCGCCGCCACCGACCAGTTCGGCCGCGGCGCCAGCCAGCTTGGCCAGTTGCAGTGGCGACAGCTCGCCCATCGAGCGGTTGAAGATCAGCCGGCTCAGCACTTCGTCCTGCGGCAGGGCCGGGCTGGAGGTGAAGCTGACATTGATATCGGAAGCCCGGCCCGAAACCGTGACGAAGACGGCGATGCCCTCACCCTCGGTGCGGGCGACGAGGTTGAGGAACGGGTCGAGATCGCCCACCAGCGTCACCGTGCCGCTTTCGAAAGTCACGCGTTGGCCGAGAATGGCCAGCCGCCCGCGATTGAGTGCGAAGCCGCCCACCGGCTGGATATTGTTGACCGGCCCGGTGAGCCGCACCGAGCCGGCCACTTCCGCATCGAGCCCACGGCCGCGAATGAAGATTTGGTTGGGCGCGCTGACATTGATGTCGAGCAATAGGCCGGCCGGTCGCGTCTGCGGGATCGGCGCGCCGGTGCGGTCATCGATCTTGGCGCGTTGCAGCGTCTGCTCCACCCCGGCCGGCGCGTGCACATGATCGACATCGATCAACTGCGCCCCACCGCCGAAATTCTCGGGAATGGTTATGTTGGCTTCTTCGACGAAGACATTGCCGGCCAGCAGCGGCGAGCCGGTGAGATTGCCCGTGAGCGCCAGGTTGCCCGAAACGGTGGCGACGAACAGGTTGCCATCGGCATAGCGGGCCGAATTGAGGCTCGCGCTGATATTGGCCGGGAATCCGCCGCTGAGCCCCACCGAGCCCGAAGCCGAAACCGAGCCGCCCGTGGCAAGGTTGCCCGTAAGGTTGTCGATCACCAGGTTGGTGCCGTTGAGGCTGGCTGAACCGGTAATGCCCGTGAGGCGCAGGTTCAGTTCGGGGTCGATATAGCCGGCATTGCTGGTCGAGACGCGTCCGCCGAATTGCGGGCTGGCCAGGCTCCCGCGCATCTGCGCTTCCAGCGTCACCACGCCGCTCAGCTGCCCGCCGCGATCGGCCACGAAGCGATTGCCCAGCACCAGCGGCGCCGAACCGGACAGCGCCAGGTTGAGCCCGTTGCCTTCGAGCGGCACCGTGCCCGAGCCGCGCATGGTGAGCCCGCCCGAGCCGCTGGCCGTCACCGAAGCCAGCGTCACCACGCCATCGCGGAAGCTGCCATTGGCCGTCACGCCCAGCGGGGCAATGCCGAAATCGCGGATTGCCGCGGCATTGATACCTTCGGCGCGCGCCTCGAAACTCACCTGCGGGTCGCTGGCCGTGCCGGAAATGCTGGCGCGGCCATTGACCGTGCCGGCCAGACCCAGATCGGGCATCACGGCATTGGCGATAGAAAGCGGCAGCGCATTGATATCGAGCGCAATGCCCAGTGTTTCGCCCGCCGAACCTGTCGCCGTGATCGACCCCGAACCGACATCGAACCGTACGGCGTCGAGCGCCACGCTGGACCCCGCCACCTGGATCACCGTGGGCTGCGCCAGCCGCGCCGATAGCTGGCCCTGCTGCAATTGTGCCCTGTCCACCGCCAGGCGATAGCCGCCATCCACCGGCGTCAGCGCGCCGGCAATGTCGATATCGGTGCCCGTGGCCAGGGCGGCCTGGGCATCGAACGTAGTCGTCCCGGCACCCTGGGTCGCATCCGCGGTCAGCGTCTCGACATGTGTGCCTGCGGCAACCACATCACTCGCGCGGATCGTTCCGTTGATTGCTGGTACGCCGAACAAATCCTGCGCGGCCCCTTCGATATCGGCCGAGGCAATAGTGATGCCGTTGACATCCAATTCCCGCACAGCGCCCCTTATCGAGGCGAACTGCCGCCCGTCCGCAATACTCAGCCCGATCTCGGCATTGACCGACCCCGTAGCCTCCAGCAGGGCCAAAGCCGCCGGCACCGACACATCGGGCGATACGATGGTCAGCCCGCCATCGATCAGCCCCGACTCGACCGCGCGCGTCACCCCGCCCGTGATCCGCGTGCCGGCCGCCTGGAAGTCGAGATCGGCAAGCCTTTGCGCCTCCGGCGTCACGCTCACATCGGCAGCCAGCGTCGTGCGGTAACCATCCAGCGCCCCCGCGCCGGAAATATTGCCGTCCAACCGGTCCACGTCATAGCGCCCGTCGAAGCTCAGTGCCGCATCGCGCAGGGTCCGCCCTGCCAGCGTGCCAGCGGCGACGGTCGCTTCCAGATCGAGGTCGATGACATCGTCCTGCCCCTTGGCCGTGCCGACAACCTTGAGCGCGCCGCTGGCCTCGTCGGACAGCAGGGCCAGATCGCTCAAATCGAGATTGAAGGTAAAGTCGGCCAGGGCGTTGGAATAGGTACCATCGGCCAGCATCTGCACCTGGTCATTGGCGATGCGGAAATCGTCGGCCGTCAAACCGGCCTCGGTACGGGCAATCCGGCCGGCAAGCTGCACGCTTCCAGCAAGCAAACCGTCGGCAAGCTCGTCGCCAATTGCCAGATTGCTTCCCGTACCATCCAGCGTCAAATCGAACCCGCCGCTCAGCGGCATGATCGCACCATTGGCCTTGAGCGACAGCGCCCCGTTGAGATCGCGTCCCGCCAAGCCCGAGAAGGGTGCGATGCTCGATGTCTCCAGAGCCACGTCCCCATGGAAATCCAGCCCGTCGAGCTGGCCGGTCAGCGCCGCCGTCAGCGCCTGGCCGGCCACGCGGAATTCGGCCAGTTGCACCGGCTCACCCGCATTCCACAGCCCGGCAATGCCGATGCCGATCCCTTCACCCAAGGCCGCCTCTATCTCTTCGGAGCCGGCAATGCCCGACAGCGCGCCATCGCCGTTGAAGGTCACCCGCCGCGTTGCGGGGTCGCTGAGATTGGCCGCCACGCCGCCCAGCGTCAGCGCCAGGTTTTGCGCGGCAAATCCAGTGGTCTCAAACCCGGCCATAGCAAGCGTCGCCGTCCAGTCCTCGCTGGCATCGCCGCCGAAGGCGATAGCCAGTTGCGCCGTTCCCAGCTTCGTCGCGCCACCCGGCACCGGCAGCACGACCTGTCCGCCCGCCGGATCGGCGATGACGGCATTGAGCGCCAGCGTCTTGAGGAAATTGTCCGGCGTCGTCTCGGCCGCCGCTTCGAGTGACAATTGCCCCCCCGTCAGCCGTAGCCCGGTGATGGAAAGCCCGCCTTCGGCATGGAGCAGCGCATTGGCGCTCAGCGCCGTCTCGGCTCCGAAGAAGGGTCGGTAGGGCGCCGCGATCAGCATGGCCAGGGGTCCGCGCAGGTCGGCCGCCACGGCAATGCCGCTGGCCTGCTGGTTGACCGTCGCCACGCCCGAAAGCGCCGTCTGCCCGTTGGCCTGCAGGGTGAGTTCGGTCCGCAGGTCGCGCACCGGCCCGCTGCCATTGACGGTCAGCGTCACGGCCGGGCGGTTCTCGATATTGAGCAGGTTGGCGATGACGCCATTTTCCGGCTCCACCAGCGCCAGGCCCAGATCGATCGTATCATCGGCATTGCGGAAGGCCACGTCGAGGTCGAGCGTGCCGCCCGGCCCATCGAGCCGGACAATATCGAGATTAGCGTCGAGATTGCCACCGTCGAGCGTCATCGCCCCGGCAAGGGAAATCTCCGAGCCCAGCCCGAACACATTCGCCCCGAAGGTCACCGA
>CBIGSA010000205.1:0-6307 GCA_966192215.1 uncultured Devosia sp.
AACGCAGGCTCGCAATGTCCTGGTCGCAATCGATCTTCTGGCCACCGGCGGTGACGTCGAAGTCGATGCTGTAGCTGGAGCCGGCATTGATCAGCACCTTGCCCAGCGGGGTGGCTTCATTGGCCTTGGCAGTGAAATAACCGCCCTGGCTGATATTGGACGAGCCGCCGCCGCCCGAGCTGCGGATGGCGAGCCGGTATTCGCCGCTGAGTGCAACCGGGCTGAGTATGGTGCCTTCGAGCGCCAGCATGCCGCGTTCGGAGCCGGTGGCGATGCCGCATGTGGTGTCGCCGGATGCTGAGTTGGCAAGGCCCGCATTGGCTGCAAGGGCAGCGACGGCGAGGCCGATTGCGATGGCGCCTATGCGCCGGGGTGAAATGGTCATGGCTTCCTCCTGAAGTCCTTTGGCAGACGAGCCGGAAGGGGGTGGCCCTTCCGGCTATGCACAGGTCACGTCAGGGCCGGATTATGGGCAGGCCTGCACGAAAGCGGTGACATTGCCGGCACCGGCCTGGTGGATATTGGCGTTGCAGCCATTGCCCACCTGCACGCCGGCAGCCACGTTGCCGTTACCGTCCTGGGTCAGGATGGCATTGTGGTTGTCGCCGAACTGGCCGACGCCGGCGGCATTGTTCCAGCCGTCCTGCCAGGTGTCGGCATAGTTGTTGTTGCCAGCCTGGCCGATGGCACCGACATTGTTGCCGCCAAACTGCTGGCCGACAGCGGTGTTGCCGTTGCCGTTCTGGTCGACGCCGAGCAGGTTGTTCCAGCCGAGCTGGTTGCCGCCGGCGGCATTGCCGAAGCCGAACTGGTTGACGAAGACGTCGTTGGACATTGCGGGGGCAGCCGAGGCAGCAATGGCGACGGCGGCGACTGCGGTGATGAAGAACTTGCGGATCATTTGGTCTCTCCTGTCTTGGCTGCGCTCCCTCCGAGCGCTTCTTGCCGATGACACGAGGAATAGAGAGGTGATTTGGAACCGGTCCTGAGCGGGAAATTCAGACTCCATTCATCCGCGTGGCGGCTTCGGGGCCGGCCAGTCTGATCTCCCTGACAATGCCGATGGCCTCCAGGAAATCGGTATCGTGGCTCACCACCAGCAGCGCCCCATCATAGTCCCGCAGGCCGGCTTCGACCTGCTCTATGGCGTGGATATCGAGGTGATTGGTGGGTTCGTCCAGGATCAGCAATTGCGGCGGATGATTGCCACCAATGGTGCAGGCGAGGCCAGCCCGCAGCATTTCCCCGCCGCTCAGCGTGCCGGCCTGCTGCAGGGCGGCATCGGCGCGGAACATGAAGCGGGCCAGAGCCGCGCGGCAAGTCCGCTCATCGGCATCGGGATTAAGCGCGCGGAAATTGTCGCGGATGGAAAGGTTCGGGTCGAGCAGGCCCACCGTCTGGTCGAGCATGGCATGGGGCACCAGGATGCGTGCGCTGCCTGACGTGGCGGGCAGGGCGCCGGTCAGCAAGCGCAGCAGGGTCGTCTTGCCCGAGCCGTTCGGCCCGGTGATCGCCACCCGCTCGGGGCCGGTCATGTTCAGCGAGAAATTGCGGATAACAGGTGGTACGCCGCCCGGACCGCCGGTCAGGCCATCGGCCTGCAGCACCGTGCGCCCCGCGGGCAGGCCCGTGGACGTCAGCGTCACCGAAAGCGGCGCCAGTATTTCCACCTTGGCCCGCGCCTGGCTGGCGGCTTCCGCTGCATCGGTGCGCAGGCGATTGGCCAGACGCGCATTGCCGCCGCTGGTATTCTCCGAATTCTCCTTCATGCCGCCCAGCATGATGCGGGGAATATCGCCCCTGGGCGCCTTGCGCTTGCCGGCGCCGTCCTTGCGGGCCTTCTTTTCGGCCACGGCCTGAATCTTGCGGTCGATCTCGGCCACCTTGCGCTCGGCGGTGTTCAGCTCGTGCTCGGCCGAGGCCAGTTCCAGCGCCTTGCGCTCGGCATAGTGATCCCAATTGCCGCCATAGGTCGTGGCGCCGAGCGTGGTCAGCTCGACGATGGCATCCATTTCGCGCAGCAAAGCGCGGTCATGGCTGACCACGATGGCGGCGCCGCGCCAGCGATGCAGCAGGTCGACCACGGCCTGCCGGCCATCGGCATCGAGATTGTTGGTGGGTTCGTCGAGCAGGATGATATCCGGCTCGGTCAGGATCAGCCTTGCCAGCGCCAGCCTTGTGCGCTGGCCACCGCTCAACGTGGACAGGGGTCGGTCTGGCGCATAGGCGGGCAGGCCGACATCGGCAAGGGCAGTTTCGATCCGTCCGGGCAGGGTCCAGTCCGCTTCAGCGGCATCGTCCATGTCGCCCACGCCCTGTTCCAGCCGGTCGAGCCGGGCCAGCGCATCGGCCGCGCCGAGCCGGTCGGCCACGGTAGCGTCGGGCGCGACCTGCACCGATTGCTCGAGCATGCCAAGCGTGCCCTGCACGCTCACCGAGCCGGCGGCGGGTTGAAGCTGCCCGGCGACGATGCGGAGCAGGGTGGATTTGCCGGTGCCGTTGCGGCCAATCAGGCCCGTTCGTTCATTGCCGAACGAAAGGTCGAGACCGGAGAAAAGCGGCTGGTTGTCAGGCGTCGAATGGGAAAGCTGGTGCAGGGTGACGAAGGCGGGCATGGACGGATTCCAGATGAGCGATGCAAGCGAGGCAGTCGTTCAAGGTGGAATCCATGGGGTACCGTCCGGTCAGTGCTGCGGATGGGGTGAAAATAGGGGGGAAGGCGGGGAAGTCAAGGTTTGGCTCTTTTGCCTCTCCCCGAAGGGAGAGGTGAACGCTCTCAATGCCGCTTGAAATACTGCACTTCGCGCTCGTGCTTTTCGGCCGCTTCGCGCGTGTCGAATGTCCCCAGATTGCGGCGCTTGCCGGTCTTGGGGTCGGTCTTGCGGGAATAGAGCCGGTATTCGCCGGATTTGAGCTTGCGGATCATCTCGCACCTCCTTTCGGAGGAAACGAGGTGATCCGCGCGCCCGTTCCGTCAGGCCAGGTAGCGCCGCTTCAAATGCGCCTTGAAGAAATCGGCATTCAGCGGTTCGCCGGTCGCCCGGGTAATGAGGTCCGGCGTCGACCAGCGCGAGCCCTGGCTCCAGATGTTGTCGCTCCGCCACTGGTTCACGTCTGAAAATTCGCCCTTGCGGATATCTTCGCGCACATTGGGCTGGGCCTTTTCCAGCGCGGCCCATTGCTGCGCGGCGATCATGGCGCCCAGCGTGTAGCTGGGGAAATAGCCGAAGGCGCCGCCGGGCCAGTGCACATCCTGCATCGGGCCGTCCTTGGGGTCGGCAAGCGTCGAAATGCCCAGATATTCGGTCATCTTGGCGTCCCAGGCCTCGGGGATCTGGCTGGCTTCGAGCTTGCCGTTGACCAGGTCCTGTTCCAGTTCGTAGCGCAGGATGACGTGGAGCGGATAGGTGACCTCATCGGCATCGACGCGGATATAGCCGCGCTCGACGAAATTCACCTCGTTGAGGATATCGGCGATGTCCCAGCCGGGAATGGCGTCCTCGCCCAGATGCAGATGCACCAGCGGCAACGCGAATTCCCAGAATTCGGGACTGCGGGCGAGCTGCATTTCCACGAACAGGCTCTGGCTTTCGTGAATGCCCATGCCGCGCGCCTTGCCCAGCGGCCAATGCGACCAGTCCTTGGGCAGGCCCTGCTCGTAGAGGGCGTGGCCGGTTTCGTGCAGCACGCCCATCAGCGAGGACAAGAACTCGTCGGTGCGATAGCGCGTGGTCATGCGCACATCGGTCGGTACGCCGCCGCAGAAGGGGTGATGCGATACGGAAAGCGAACCATGGGTGAAGTCGAAGCCCACGGCGCGCATGGCGGCTAGGCCCAGTTCGCGCTGCTTTTCGATCGGGTAGGGGCCGTTGAGGCTCTTGCGCGGACGCCTGGCCAGCCGGCGCTCCTGTGCGTCGAGGGCCTCCGGGACAAAACCTTTGAGGAAGCTCTTCAAATCGTCGAATACGCCGTCCAGCTCGGCCGTGCGGTTGCCGGGGTCGTACTGATCCATCAGCGCATCATAGGGCGCCAGCTTGAGCGCTTCGCTGCGCAATTGCGCCTCTTCGCGCACCAGCGCGACCACGCCTTCCAGTGCCGGCAGGAAAGAGTCCCAATCGCCCTTGGCACGCAGCTCGCGCCAGAGCTGTTCGGAGCGCATCGTGGCCGCGGTGCGGCGCTCGACGAATTCGGTGGGCAGGCAGGTGGCGTTGATATATTGTCGCTTGAACTCGGCCAGAGCGAGCTTCTGGTCTTCGTTCTCGGGCTTCGCGGCCTCGATCCAGTCGGCAATTTCGGGCGCGGTGGCCTGGGCGTGATACATGCCGGCCAGAGCGGACATGGCCTCGGCCCGCTTTTCGCCACCGCCCACGGCCATATGGGTGGCCTCGTCGGCGCCCAGTATCGACAAAGCATGCTCGAGCGCTTCGAGCCGGCGGCCGAGCTGGTCAAGTTGTTCAAACGACAAGATAATCTCCTTTGTGCGGGCGGCGCTTCACATGCGCCCGCTTCAGTTCTGCGGCAAGCTGCGCCAGCGGATTTTCGGCCAGAACAGGCCGGTTTCCCGCTGATAGGCGGCATAGGCCTCGGCCATGTCGCTGGTGGCGAGCAGCTTTTCTTCGTAGCGGGCCGCGATCAGGTAGAGCGTCGCCATCGTGGCCAGGGGCAGCAGCGCCCAGGCCGACCAGCTCGCCAGAGCCCAGCCGAACCAGAACAGCAGGTAGGACACGTAGAAGGGGTGCCGCACAACACGGTAGGGTCCCGTGGTCACCAGGCGTTCGGGCAGCGCGCTGTCGAAGGCGAAGCGCAGCCTTGCGGCCCGCGAAGCCCGCACCGCCCCCCAGAACACCGCCAGGCTCCCCGCCATGATGGCGAGGCCGATAAACTGCGCCAATAGCGGCTGCGGGGCCCGCCAGACCAGCAGGACCATGACCAGGCAGGTGGCCAGCGCCGCAACCGAGATGATGCGGGCCTCTCGTGTCATCCTGTCGGAGGCGAAATGGCCGCGCAGTGCCCAGATATGCTGCGCGAACACGGCAAGGCCCGTGAGCGTCACGATCAAGTCCAGCGCAAATTCCACCGATGCCTCCTGCAATTCGTTTACCCTTCACGCAAACCCGGTCTTAGACAGTCACGTGCTATCGGAGGGCCAATTCAACAGTCTGGATCGGTTATGTCCACCCAGGATTTCACCATCGAGATCGATGGCCTGACGATTGCCTGCCGGCAGAGCGCGGGGACCGGACGGCCGATGCTCATGCTGCATGGCTCGGGCGCGTCAAGCGCGGTTTTCGCGCGCCAGTTCGACAGCGAGTTTGCCGAGACGTTTCGGCTGGTGGCCATCGATCTTCCTGGGCACGGGGCATCGAGCGACGCGCGAGAGCCCGAGCGCACCTATACGATTGATGGTCTCGCCGAGGTGGTCGGCCGCACGATCGACACGATAGGCCTGGCGGGCAGCAGTATTTTCGGCTGGTCGCTTGGCGGGCATGTGGCGATAGAACTGGCCGCCCGTCGGAGCGATGTCAGCGGATTGGTGCTCACCGGAACGCCACCGGTCGGCCGCGGCCCATTGGCCGGCCTGCGCGGATTTCATGCCAGATGGGACATGCTACTGGCGTCCAAGCCTCAGTTTTCCGAGCGGGATGTCGAGCGGTTCATGCGGTTGTGCTACGGGACCAGCGGCTCGCCCGGCTTTGCCGCCGACATCAGACGCAGCGACGGCCGCCTGCGCGAACACTTCCTGCGCAGCATGCTGTATGGCAACGGGGTCGACCAGCGCGCCTTTGTATCCAACTGCGCCATTCCGGTGGCCATGATCAATGGCCTGGAAGATCCCATCGTGCGCCGCAGCTATATCGAGCAGCTCGATTATGCGCATCTGTGGGGCGGCTGGTGCCACTTCGTCGATGATGCGGGTCATGCACCATTCTGGGAGCAGAGCCAGGCCTTCAACCGGCTGCTGCATCGCTTCGCGCGCGACATGACGGTTCAGCCGTCCGGCCAGCCGCTGCCCCTCAAGGCCCGCGCCTGAACGGGTTACTCCTTTGGCTTGCCCCTGGTGACCTGCCAGGCGCCGCCCATGACCGCGCCGAGTGCGATTCCGATGCCGATTCCCATTGGAATATTGTCGATGGCGGTGCCGATCCCGGCTCCGATCGCAATGCCGATGGCGATGCCCATGCTCAGGGACATGGCAAAACTCCTCTGCTGGACTGGTCAGGCTCAAACCGTGACGGCGCGGAAGCGTTCCCAAAAAGGGGGAAGAGGCGCAGCCGGGGGACTGCGCCTCTGGGGAGGCCGGTTCTGT
>CBIGSA010000206.1:0-6296 GCA_966192215.1 uncultured Devosia sp.
TGCCCACCACCGAGAATTGCAGTGTCTGGCCCACCGCGTCGGCAAAGGCGAACAGCGTTCCGGGGTCGGGTTGCGCCCGGGCCGGCGCCGCCACGGCGGGTGCCCCCAGCTTGGCGGCGCTCTGCGCCCAGGCTGCGGCAGGCAGCAGCGCCACAATCACGACCGGCAGGACCCTGGCAACCGAAGCGAACCACACGGCTTTGCGCTCATGACTGGAAATGATGGAGCGCTATATTGCCCGCCCTGTTGCCGCTGACAAGCAGGTTGCCTATTGAAGCCGCGCTGCCGATGCCCCAGATTGCAGCCACGTCAAATGCGGGAGAACATGATGACGCCGTTCAGCACCACGACCCGGCAGCGCCTGGGCATTCTTGCCACCGCCTGCCTCTTGAGCGTCGCCCTGCCGGCCGGCAGCGCCTGGGCCCAGAAGGTCAAGAACAAGGACCCTGCCCCAGCACCGGAAAATCACATCGCGGCAACGACATCGGAGATCACCGTCGACATCGCCACCATCGATGCGGTCGGCTCCAATGTGGACGAGGATACCCTGCGCGCCATTTTCAGCGGCAATGTCGTGGATAATGCCGATGCGCTGGCCGGGCTTACGGCCGACAGTATCACCATTCCCGAAATCACCCTCAACGCCACCACCACGATCGAAGGCGAGACCACCGAGGCGACTGTTACCTTCTCCAACCTGGTCCTCACCGACGTCACCGACGGCACGGCAGCCTCGGTCAGCCTGGCGGGCATGAGCCTGGATGCCGGTGACGAAGGCAGCGGCCAGTTCGGCCCCCTTTCGGCCTCCAGCTTCAATATCGGCGGCGTGCTGGGCCTTTACGGCCTGGTCGAAGCCGGCGAGCAGACCGAGCTTGAAACCATCTATGCCGACCTCACCTTTGAAGGTGGCAGTTTTGAAGCGCCGGAAGCCTCTTGCACCATCGGCTCCATGACCGCCGCCGAATTCAAGGCGCGGCCGCTGGGCTATTCCTTTGCCGACATCATGGCGCTGGCCGAGTCCCTTGAAGCGCAGGAAGACGATCCTTCGCCCGAACTGGTCGGCGCCGCGCTGCGCATGTATGCCGACATCTTCAGCGCCTTCGAATCCTCCCCGACGACATTCGAAGGGTTCGATTGCTCGGGCACTGACGATGAAGGCCGGGCCATCAGCTTCTCCATTGCAGGCATGTCCATGGGCGGCATGAGCCCCGGCATCTATCCTTCCGTCTCGCTCGATGGCCTGGATGTGACGGTAGAAAATGACGGCTCCATCCAGGTGGGCAATATCACCTTCAAGGAAATGGACCTTTCCGCACCCATCGCCGCCATCCAGGGAGCGCCCGAGGCCATCGACGAGGCCTGGTTCATGGCCAATGCCCGCGCACTGATCCCCGCCTTTGCCGGCTTCTCCTTCAGCGATGTCGTTGTGGACGTGCCTGATCCCGACGCCGATGGCGAACGCATCAAGGCCAGTATCGGCGCCTTCGACCTGTCGCTGGCCGAATATCTCAACGGCATTCCCACCGATGTCCTGACCACGGCCAGCAATATCCTTGTCAGCCTGCCCCAGGATACCGATGACGAGCAGATGCAGCAGTTGATCGCGCTCGGTGTCACCGAGATCGATGCCGGCTTCACCATCGACGCCTCCTGGAATGAGGCCGACAGCGCCATCGCCGTCGATGAAATTTCCATCACCGGCGCTAACCTGGCGACCGTCAAGCTGGCCGGCACCATCGCTAACGCCACCGAAGCCTTATTCGGCATCGACGAGAACGCGGCACTGGCCGCTGCCATGAGCGTCGCCATCAGCAATCTTAAGCTTGATGTCACCGATTCCGGCCTCAGCGATCTCATCCTGACCGCCGTTTCGGCCGAACAGGGTTCCGATCCGGCCACCATGCGCCCGGTCTTTGCCGGCCTGGCCGAAGGCACCGTGGTCGGTCTCCTGACCGGCGCCGCCGAGGCCCAGAAAGTCGGCGCCGCCATCAACAGCTTCGTCAGCGGCAAGGCCAAGTACCTGACAATCGAGATGACCGCCAAGGAAGAACCGGGCCTCGGCTTCATGGACTTCATGGCCGCCGAAGACGACCCCACCGTCCTCATCGGCAAGGTCACCATCGACGCGTCAGCGAAGTAACCCCGCTGCGCAGCTGACACCCTCCCAACCTCCCCCTGATAGGGGGAGGAACAGATCGGGCGTTAGCACGTCTTGCCCGATCCACCGCGCCGCTCCTCCCCTATCAGGGGGAGGTTGGGGGGGTATCCAGCAAAGACCCGCCTCGCCTACTCCACTTCCCGCGCCGCCATTGCCAGCCCCCAGGCCAGCAGCTCCTGCGCCGCCGCCTCCGTGCCGCCCTCGACATAGCACCGCAGTTCCGGCGCATTGCCCGACGCCCGGAAATGCACCATGTCCCCGGCGCTGGTACGGAATTGCAGCCCATCGATCCGGGATAGCCCGGCAATGCCGTGCGGAGCGAACACGGCGCGTGCATAATCCGCATCCTCGGCCAGCCGCGCCAGGAAAGCCGCGCTCTTCTCGCTGGGCACATCCTGCAGCCGGTCGGCCAGCGCGTGTTGCAGCGGCAGATCCGCCACCAGATCGGCCACGGCGCGGCCCTTTTGCGCCGCCAGCCCCAGCGCACAGAGCAGCGGCAATACCGCATCGCGCGTCGGCAGCGGCGGCAGCGGCACACCAGCGGCCCGCACATTCCCGCCAACGAATGTCCCGCCATTGGCCTCGAAGCCGATCACCGAACCCGGCGCTTCTGTCATTGCCTCGATCACATAGGGCGACCCCACCCGCGTCCGCAGCACGCGCGAAAACGCTCCCGTGCGCTCGATGCCGGAATTGGAGGTCACCGGCGTCACCACGCTCTGTGCCCCGAGGTAGCGCGCGGTAATCAGCCCCAGCGCATCCCCGCGCACGAAATTGCCGTTGGCATCCATCAATAGAGGCCTGTCGCCATCGCCATCGGCCGACACCACCGCATCGAGCCCATGCTGCGCGACCCAACCCGGCAGCGGCCCGAATACGGCATCGCCAAAAGCCTCCGTATCCACGGCGACAAAGTCCTCGCTCCGCCCTAGGCTCACCGTCTCGGCCCCGAAACCGCGCAGGATCGTCGTCAGTAGGTCCCGCGCCACGCTCGAATGCTCGAAAATGCCGATCCGCCAGCCCTCCAGCACGCCGGCCGGCAGCAAGGTGGCAAACCGCTCGACATAACGTGCCGCTGCCGCTTCGCTTTCATCGGCGATTGTGTCAGCGAAGTCCGGCACCGCCTCATCGCGCAGTGCGGCCACGATACCGGCCTCGTCCGCCTTGCTGATCTCGCCATCCGGCAGGTAGAATTTGAGCCCGTTGCGATCAGCCGGAATGTGGCTGCCTGTCACCATGATCGCCGCGCTGCCCACCGCCATGGCATGCAGCGCCAAGGCCGGCGTCGGCAGCGTCCCGCAATCCACCGGTACGAGGCCCGCCGCGGCGGTCGCCGCCGCGCAATCGCGCATGATAGCCGGGCTCGACGCCCGGAAATCCCGCCCCAGGAATACCTTGCCGCCTGGCGCCAATGCCGCATGCCGCAGGAATGCCGCCACATAGCGTCGCGCCGCCTGCCCTTCCAGTTCCGAGGCCAGCCCGCGCAGTCCGCTCGTGCCGAATTTGAGGCTGTTGGCCGCCATCATGCCTCCTTGCGATAATAGTCCCGGAACCAGTTGACGAACCGCGCCACACCTGTCTCGACAGGCGTTTCCGGCACCTGCCCGATCAGCGTCTGCAGCAGCCTCGTGTCGGACTGTGTTTCCGTCACATCGCCCGGTTGCATCGGCAGCATATTGAGCTGTGCTTTCTGACCCAGCGCCGCCTCGATGGTGCGGATGAAATCCATCAATTCGGTTTGCCGCCCGCCGGCAATGTTGACCACCCGGAACGGCGCTACCGTCGACAGGCTGTCATGCGCCACCGGCTTTTCCAGCTCCGGCGGCAGGTCCTTCAGCCGGTCGATGGCGGCCACTAGGTCATCGATATAGGTGAAATCTCGCCGCATCTGCCCATGGCCATAAACGTCGATGGGGTGGCCTTCCACGATCGCCGAAGCGAACTTGATCGGCGCCATGTCGGGCCGTCCCCAAGGTCCATAGACCGTGAAGAAACGCAGGCAGGTCGAGGGAATGCCGAAGAGATGGGCATAGGAATGCACCATGGCCTCGCCCGCCTTCTTGGTCGCGGCATAGAGTGACACGGGCCCGTCGGCCCGGTCGGTCTCGGCGAAGGGCAGCTTGGTATTGCCGCCATAGATCGAGCTGGTCGAGGCAAAGAGGAAATGCCGTGGCGGCAAGCGCCGCATTGCCTCCAGCAGGTTGCCGGTGCCCACCACATTGGATTGCACATAGCTCTGCGGCGCCTCGAGGCTGTACCGCACGCCCGCCTGCGCCGCGAGATGGATCACGATCTCCGCCTCGCTCCGCTCGATCGCCGTGCTTAGGTCCGCAGCATCTTCGAGCATGCCTTCCACCGGCCGGAATCCCCGCTCCTGCGCCAGCAAAGCCAGCCGCGCCCGCTTCAGCGCAGGATCGTAATAATCGGTAACCCCATCATAACCGGTCACCTCATGCCCGCCCGCCAGCAGGCGCCGCACCAGGTGAAACCCGATAAAGCCGGCCGTGCCGGTGATGAATATCTTCACGACGTCAGGCTCTCATTCCGCGGCATCGGCCAGTCCGCCGCCGCCCGTGGCTCCGGCTGGTCGCCCGATGCTCGTATAGGCGAAACCATGCCGCACCACTTCGTCATGCCGATAGACATTGCGCAGGTCGACCAGCACAGGTGTCTTCATAGCACCCTTGAGCCGCTCGAGATCGAGCGACCGGAACTCGTTCCACTCCGTCACCAGCACCAGGGCATCGGCCCCCTCGGCGACCGCATAGGCACTATCCTCGAAGGTTACGCCCGAAAGCGCGGCGCGAGCCGCCGTCATGCCTTGCGGATCATAGGCGGCCACCTGCGCACCGCGGTCCAGTAGGCCCTGGATGATATCGATCGATGGCGCCTCGCGCATGTCGTCGGTATTGGGCTTGAAGGTCAGCCCCAGCACTCCGATTGTCTTGCCGCGCACATCGCCACCGCAGGCCGCGATCACCCGCCGCGCCATGGCCCGCTTGCGCTGCTCGTTGATGGCGATGGTGGTTTCCACCAGGCGCATGGGGCTCTCGAAATCCTCCCCGATCTTGACCAGCGCCCGCGTATCCTTGGGAAAGCACGAACCGCCGAAGCCCGGTCCGGCATGAAGGAACTTGCCGCCGATCCGGTTATCCAGCCCCATGCCCCGCGCCACCTGCTGCACATCCGCCCCCGCCGCATCGCAGAGGTCCGCCATCTCGTTGATGAAGGTGATCTTCATGGCGAGGAACGCATTGGCGGCATACTTGATCATCTCCGCCGTCCGCCTGCCAGTGAACATCAGCGGCGCCTGATTGAGATAGAGCGGCCGATAGACCTCGGTCATCACGGCCTGCGCCCGCTCGTCCTCGATCCCCACCACGATACGGTCCGGTCGCTTGAAATCGTCGATCGCTGCGCCCTCGCGCAGGAATTCGGGGTTCGACACCACAGCCACATCCGCCTCCGGATTCGCCGCCGCGATGATCCGTGCCACCTCGTCGCCCGTCCCCACCGGCACGGTCGATTTGGTGGCGATCACGGTAAAGCCCGCCAGATGTGCTGCCACCTCGCGGGCCACCGCATGCACATAGCTCAGGTCGGCATGCCCGTCACCACGCCGTGAGGGCGTCCCCACCGCGATGAACACCACGTCGGCAGACGCCACGGCTTCGCCCAGTACCGTCGAAAATGACAGTCTCCCTGCCCCCGCATTGCTTCGGAGCAGTTCGGCCAGCCCCGGCTCATAAATGGGCACCTCGCCGCGCTCCAGCGCCGCGATCCGGCTCATATCCGTGTCGATGCAGGTGACCTCATGGCCGAAATCGGCAAGGCAGGCTCCGGTCACCAGCCCCACATAGCCGGCACCGGCAATGGCAATCTTCATCCTGGTAGTCTCCCGGGGCGACATGGCGATGATAGCGTTAGGCCATCTTCATGTCGCTATTGAAACGCCCGTCGTCACTGCATGTCGGACGGCGTCCCACGCAGTTTCTTGACCTCCGAGCGGATCGACTTGCCCTCCAGCCGGCGCTTCCTGCTGGCCAGCGTCGGCCGCGTCGCCACCCGCGCCTTGGGCACATGCGACCCCGCCACCAGCAGGCCCACCAGCCGCTCCAGCGCATCGGCGCGGTTCATC
>CBIGSA010000207.1:0-6261 GCA_966192215.1 uncultured Devosia sp.
GTATGGATATACGCCGCACTCACCCACCCCCTTTTGGTGAACGTGCAGCATGATCTGCATGGCCACATCACGCGATTTGTTGAAGACGTCCTGCAGGACCAGAACGACGAATTCCATCGGCGTGTAGTCGTCGTTGAGCAGAAGCACCCGATAGAGGCTCGGGCGCTTGGTTTTGGGACGGGTCTTGGTGATCGTCCCGGTTTCGGTGCCGCCCTTGCCCTGCTTGTCGGAATCATCCTCGCCCGGCCCGGCATGGGCAGGCTGTGGCACCAGACGCAAGGCGGCTGGGGCCTCATCGATCGAAGCGAGGAGGTCCTTGATAGTCATGGCGGAGCATCTGTCGCAGAGAAAACGAAGCAGCATGGTGAGGACCATTATGTAGGCAAAAGATGGCCGGTGTTAAGGGGTGTGTTGTCCCGAATTCGTGAGGGACAAAAATGGCTGGATGTACCGCCATCTTGCAGTCGGGGTCTCCTCCCCCTTGTGGGGAGGGTGGCCCGAAGGGGTCAAGTGGGGGTATGGCTCCGCAAGCTCAGTGCGCGTGACTCACCCCCACCCTCATCCCTCCCCACAAGGGGGAGGGAGGCCCGAGAACCGCGGCACCGCTCGAAGCACCCTCACCCATCCGTGACCACGTTTCCACACCGCGGCCAAATTCGTTCGCATTTTACGGAATGGTAACGGCGGGTGGGTATCTTCCTCCAATAATGGACTTTTCGGGCGCGTGGGGCTCACCCGGATCATCCAGCCAGTGTGTTGCGTACGGACGCAGAAGCGTCCGAGAATGAGTTGGAGTACCGGGTGGCTTCCCAGGCGAAAACCCCATGGCGCGTCGCGTTGCTTCGCGCCTTTGCCGCAATCCTCGTCGCCCTCGCGGTCAGCGCCCATGCGGCGGCGCCCGCCCAGGCCATCGAAAACCTGCGCAAATATGCGGGCATCGTGGTCGACGCCAAGTCAGGCCAGGTGATGTATGAGGAAGCCGCGGATTCCAGGCGCTATCCGGCATCCGTCGCCAAGGTGATGACGCTCTACATCCTGTTCCAGGAGCTGAGCGCGGGCAATATCAAGCTCTCCACGAAGATGACCGTATCGCGCCACGCCGCGGCCGCCGTGCCCACCAAGCTGGGCCTGCGCGCCGGTGCGGAAATCACCGTGGAAGATGCGATCAAATCGCTGGTGACGCTGTCGGCCAATGACATGGCCCGCGTCATTGCCGAGCATATTTCGGGCACCGAATCCAAATTCGCCGAGCGCATGACAGCCACGGCCCGGGCCCTGGGCATGCGCAACACCACCTATCGCAACGCCTCGGGCCTGCCCGACGGCGGCCAGGTGACCACGGTGCGCGACCAGGCCATCCTGGGCATCGCCATCTACCAGCACTTCCCGAGCTATTACGAATTCTTCCAGACCCGCAGCTTCAGCTACGGCAAATCCACCTATGGCAACCATAACCGCGTGCTCGGCTATATGGGCGCGGTGGACGGCATCAAGACCGGCTATATCAATGCCGCCGGTTCCAACCTGCTGACCGCCGCCCGCAAGGACGGCCGCCATATCGTGGTCGTCGCCTTCGGCTTCAATACGGCCGGGGCCCGCGACCAGAAGGTGCGCGACCTCGTTGCCACCTACCTGCCCAAGGGCCGCCGCGGCGATTATCTGCAGACGGCGATGATCCCCGTGCCGGGCCGCCAGGGCAATGTGCAGGTGGCCGTGGCCCAGCCCAGCCAGCCGGTCTTCGTCATGCCCATGCCCCTGCCCGGCTTCCGCCTGGCCCAGCTCGTGGCCGCCAATGGCGCCCAGCCGCAGGCCCCGGCGATCCAGCCCGCGCAGGACGTGGTCGTGGCGAGCGCCCCGGTGCCCCAGCCCATGCCGGCCGATCTGGGCCTGCAGCCGGCCGTGCAGGCCGCCAATATTCTCGCCGCGCCCAGCCAGGCGCCGCAGCCCGCCTATCCCAGCCAGGACGTCATTGGCGCATGGCTGAGCGAAAGCTACAATCTGGGCGCTCCGCCCGCCGCCCTTGGCCAGACCATGCCGTCCGCGCCGCTGGGCTTCCAGCCGCCGCCGGCCGATGTCGGCACCCAGCAGGGCGGCCAGCCGGTGGACCTTCTGACCTCGGGCGCCGTGGACACGGCCGATACCGGCGTGACGCCGGGCGGCTGGGTGGTGCAGATCGGCGCCGGCCCGTCCGAAGACAGCGCCCGCGCCATGCTGGCCGATGCGGCCGGCAAGGTCGGCACGCTGGGCGACTTCCGCTCCTATGTCGAGCGCTTCGAAAAGAACGGCCAGATCTTCTTCCGCGCCCGCTTCATCGGCTTTGGCGGACGCGACGATGCCACGGCCATGTGCAACCAGCTCAAGCAGCAGGATATGAGCTGCCTGGCGATGCAGAGCTGACGACGACGAATAGAACGAGTCGGCGCCCAGGAGTGCCGGCCACCCCGGGGAAGCAAATTGGTGCCTGTGTTGGAGTAGCCCAATGAGCGAAAATACTGCCCTTACCGAGCTGGCCAATTTCGTCGGCCGCTCCGAGCTTGCCTCGGAAGACATGGCCGTGCGCAACCGCGCTTTGGCCGGCATCACCCAGCGCATGCTGCCGAAAAAGCGCGGCGTAGGCGACCTGCTCGGCGTCGTCCTGGCGCTCTCCGCGCGCACGCGCCGGATGGTGCAGGAGCCGGTGCGCATCGACCTCGACGTCTTCGCCCCTGGCGGCAGCCGCGCGGTCGAACTACTGTTCGGCGACAAGTAGCGGGCGAGCCCGCTCTATTCTCCCGGCTCGGTCTGCATCATGTGGATGAAGCGGCGGACGGGGTCTTCGTCGACCGGAGGCACCAGGGCCTGGCGGGCCGCTGATATGGCTTCGGTCGGCAGGTGCAGGGCCGATACCAGGCTCCGATATTCCTGCCGCGCGCTCATATGCGACATGGAGGGCAAGCCACCCAGCAGGGCCTCGTCCAGCGGATCGAAGACGGTCATGCCGGTGGGGAACAGCGAGCGGAAGATCACGCGTTCGGCAATGCCGTCGGCCACCCGGCACCCCAGGCGCAAGGCGATACGCTCCAGCATGGTCTGCACCTGCCGCATATTGCGCGAGGACAGCATGGAAATGCGATTGCGCACCAGCACCCAGTCGATGGTCTTGCCGTCGATGGCGAGGCGCTCGGAGCGGGCGCGCTGCACCAGCCTGGCATAATGGCTCATCTCGCGCGGCTCGCCGGTCACGGCATCGAACTGAGCCATGACATTGAGATCAATCAGGCTGTCATTGACCGGCGTGATGAGGGTATCGGCCAGCGAATGGGCCAGGCGCGTCAGGTTGGTATCGAAGCCGGGCGTGTCGATGACCAGGAAATCGGCATCATGCTCCACTTCGGCCACGGCCTGGCGGAACAGGTCGAACTCGGCGCGGTGGTTTTCGCGAACGGAGTCCCCGCGCGACAAGGGCAGGTGGAAATGGGTGGTGTGGGGAATGCGCAGCCCCCGGTTGCGCGCCCAGTCGCGGCGGTTGCGCACATACCAGGTCAGCGTCTGCTGGCGGCTATCCACATCGATGGACGCCACCTTGAAGCCCTCATAAAGCAGGTAAATAGCCAGATGGAAGGCCGTGGTCGATTTGCCCGACCCACCCTTCTCATTGCCCACCACGATGACATGTACGCCCTGCCGAGCCATCGCCCCACCCACTTGCGCCTGCGCCGGAGTCTCCGAGCTTCGGCCCGCACTGGCAAGGGTGCTTATGGTGAATATTTGTTAAAGGCTTAACGCCGATCTCAGGCCGAGAGGCGCGCGGGCTCAACCACGCGCACCGGCAGGTTCAGAGCCGAAACGAGATTGCGATATTCCTGCCTGGCGCTGATATGGGACACCGAGGCGGCCTCGCCCTCCTCGTCCAGCGGATCGAACACTGTGGTTCCCGAAGGGAACAGCGAGCGGAAGATGACGCGCTCGGCAATGCCATCGGCAATGCGGCAACCAAAGCGGGTAGCGATGCCTTCGAGCGTCGCATGAACCTGCCGCGCATTACGCGAGGCCAGCATGGAAATGCGGTTGCGCACCAGCACCCAGTCCACCGTCTCGCCATCGATGGACATGCGCTCGGAACGGGCGCGCTGCACGAGGCGGGCATAGTGACTGGTTTCGACCGGCAGGCCGGTTTCGGGATCGGTCCGGGCCAGCACATTGATGTCGATCAGGCTGTCATTGATCGGGGTGACCAGCGTATCGGCCAGCGAATGGGCCAGGCGGGTGAGATTGGTATCGAAGCCGGGCGTATCGATGACGATGAAATCGACGCTGTTCTCCACCTCGCCCACGGCGCGGCGGAACACGTCGAATTCGGCCTTCTGGTTTTCCTTGACCGAGTCGCCCCAGGCGGACGGCAGGTGGAAATGCAGCGGATTGGGCAGGCTGCGGCCGGTTTCCTTGCAATGGGCGCGGCGGTTGCGGACATAGTGGGTCAGCGTCTGCTGGCGGCTATCGACATCGATGGTCGCCACGCGATGGTCGGCATAGAGCAGGTAGACGGCCAGGTGGAAGGCCGTGGTCGACTTGCCCGACCCGCCCTTCTCGTTGCCCACTACAATGACATGTGCACCATCACGCGCCATCGCCGCCCCCAAATCAGTGCATGCACCCTTGGTTGCTAGAGAGGGCTTGTATGGTTAACAGCTCATTAACAACGACAATGCGTCTGACCCAATCCTAGTGTTTGAGCAGACGATCCCGCGCCGCATTGATCTTGGAGGCTAGATAACTCGAACCGCCGTGATCGGGGTGGACACCCTTCATCAGCTCGCGATGCGCGGCGCGGATGTCGTCGTCGCTGGCGCCGGGCTTGAGACCGAGCACGGCATAGGCCTCGGCCAGGGGATCGGCCGCTTCGGCCTCGGGTGGCGCCTCGCCGGCATCCTGGGCGGCGAAATATTCGCGCCAGCCGGCCCTGTTGGCATCGAGCCAGCTTTCGAGCAGGCTCATGCTGTCCACATCACCCTCCACCTCGGCCAGCAACAGGCGCGTCTCGACTTCGCCCAGATCCATGAGGTCAGCCCCGGCATATTGGCCGGCAATGACATTGCCGGTCACGGCGCCGGTATCGTGATCGAGCTCCATGGAGAAATAATAGCTGCGCACGGCCGAGACATTGCCCTTATCCGCACCAGCCGCATCGAATGAAAACGGCCCCAGGCGGCCCATGCGGAGCACCTGCACGGCCCCTGCCCCGACAAAGAGCGCGATGTCGAAGCGCCGCACCAACAACAACAGGCCGGCGATCAGCGCCAGCCCACCGCCCACGACCCAGCGCAGCCCCTTCATCAGGCGGCGGCGATCCATGTTGCGGAGATATTGGTAGAGGGCGGCGAGGGCGAGCAGTGCCGCGCCGCCAAGGAAGAACCAGCTCATCTTGGCAATTGCGCCAGCAAAGCCTGGGCCTGGCCGCTGCCCTGGAGCCTGAGCAGGTCCCTGCCCCCGCTGGCATAGGCTGCTACGGCCTTGAGCAGGGCCGCCAGCTCCTGCGGGGCGGAGGCGTCGAACCGGGCATAGGCGCCCTTGGTCAGTCGCGCGAATTCGCGGAACGCGGCTTCGACATGGCTGTCGCGGCCTTCCTGGAACACGAAGATCGGACAATTGAGCAGGCCAAGCTGGCCGGCCTTTTCGGAGAGATCGTCGACATTCTCTTCGATGGCATCACCGACATAGACCACCGCGTTGATGCGGCGTTTGGCGTGTTCGGCGCGGGCGTGGGCGAAAACCTTGCCGATCTGCGTATTGCCGCCGCGGCAATCGATGCCCGTCATCAGCCGGGCCAGCGCATTGGCATCGAGCACCCATTTGGAGGCCCTGCATTCGCCGAAACCGCGGAAGTAGAGCAATTGCACCTGCAGCGCCGCATCCCTGGGAATCGCCTTGAACATTTCGGCCTGGAGCGAACAGGCCAGGTCCCAGGTGGGCTGGCGGCTCATCGTGGCATCGAGCGCGAAGAGCAGGCGGCCATCCTGCGCCTGATTGGGCCGCGCCATGGCGCCGACCTTTTTCACGAAGGCGGCAACGTCACCACTGACCTTGCCCTGCTGGGGCAGGCCGGTTTCTCTTCGGGCAATCGGGTCTTTGTCCGCCATGACTTCAATATGTGGGCGGGCGGGCGGTTGGGCAAGGGCTCGTCACCTCTCTCCTTGGGGAGGTGAAGAGCTAAATCAGCCCCAGCTTGGCCAGGTCCGCCGCCAGAGCCAGTGACTCCGCATTCTCATTGGCCCCCATATCCGG
>CBIGSA010000208.1:0-6235 GCA_966192215.1 uncultured Devosia sp.
GGGGGGGCGGAGTCGGGGGGTGGACGGCCCCCTAGCGCCCCTCAAGTTTCTGTGACCCCCCCCCGGTCGGGGGGAGCCTCGGGGGGGGTCTCCACCAAGACTTGTCTTCGCCCTACTCGTCCCGCGCCGCCCAGTTCATGCCGCGCCGCATGATCGTCGCCATTTCCAGCACGTCGAATTCCTTGGCCTGGTGACCCAGCGTTGAGTGGAATACCCGGCCCTTGCCATGCATCCGCTTCCAGACGACCGGCATTTTCACACCCTCGATCCAGGGCGCATGCTCGCCGCTGAAGGTCGTGGTCGCCAGCACATGGTTGGAGGGGTCGACATGCATGTAATATTGCTCGGACGTATAGGCGAATGACTTGATCCCCGCCATGATGGGGTCGAGCGGATCGGCCACGTCCACCATATAGTCGATGATTCCGCCCGGATGGGCCACCCATTGTCCGCCAACCATGAACTGATAGTCCACCGCATCGCGGAAGGCGTCGCTCATGCCGCCATGGTGGCCGGCCAGCCCCACCCCGCCCTCGACCGCCCTGGTCAGGTTTTCCACTTCGTCCTTCTCGATCTTGCTCATGGTGAAGATCGGGATGATGAGGCTCAGGTCATGGATGGCCGGATCGGCGAAGGCCTTGGTTTCGGTGGCCGTGCGCACCGAAAATCCGTCCTCGTGCAACCATCGGCGATAGATGGCAGCGCATTCCTCCGGGTCATGCCCGGACCAGCCGCCATAAACGATCAATGCACTTTTCATGCCGCAGACTCCGCAAATCGATTGGCGCGGAGAATACCCGACTGGTTCAGTATTGAAACCCCGGCGTCACGCCGGGACAGTTATGCCCCATTGCGCCCGGGCAAAGGCCCAGCTTCGCAGCACCATGAAATTCACCCCCGATGTCAGGGCGATGACCAGCATGGAGGCCGGCAGTGTCGGCACAGCGAGCAGGCCATGCACGAGATAGGAGAATACCGCCGCCAGCACCAGTGCCATGGCCTGGACGGCCATGTAGCGGGGCAGCGCTTGCCGGTGCGGTGCATCGGAATCGAAGGAATAGCGCCGATGCAGCAGATAGACCGGCACGATCAGGCTGGCATAGCAGGCCGTATTGACCACCCAGTCGGCAAGGCCCGTATCGAGCCAGATCATCGCGGTCGACAGCATAACAAAGGCCGCTGCGCCGCCTGACCCAATAACGATGAAGGCAATGAGCCTGCCCAGGAGCGGCGCATCGGGCCGCGTCGGCGGCACGTCGCGCATCAGGCTTTCCAGGGCGGCACTCATGACCGTTCAATCCTTGTCGGGCAGGTCTGGTTCCGCGACTATAGCCCCGCTCGCCTTTCCCGCCGGTTTACCCGTGCCGCGGCGCCGCATTGTTTTGCGTCATGGTTGACCGATGTTGAACCCCTGTTTGCGCATGCCATCCATGAGCCGGGCATGACGCCCGAAAATTGACCAAAAGGTCCACTTTTCACTGTCACAAAAGACTGGTTAACTCATCCCTATCGCCGTGGCTGGATGGAGGGCTCCATTTGGCATCGCCCGAGCTGCGGAAACTGGTCTGAAGTCAAGCAATCAAAAGGATACAGGGATGAAAAGATTACTTCTCGGCGCCACGGCGCTCACCCTCTGCGCCGGCTTTTCCGGCCCGGCTCTCGCGGATTTCACGCTGAACATCCTGCATATCAATGACTTCCACTCCCGCTTCGATCCCATCACCGGCACCGATTCCAACTGCGATGCCGAGACCGATGCGGCCGGCGAATGCTTCGGCGGCATTGCCCGCCTCAAGACCATCATCGACGACACCCGCGCCAGCCATGCCGATGGCAATACGCTGCTGCTCTCGGCCGGCGACAATTTCCAGGGTTCGCTCTATTACACGACCTACAAGTCCAAGGTCGTGTCCGACTTCTTCAACCAGATGGGCTTTGACGTGGTCGCCACCGGCAACCACGAATTCGACGACGGCCCCGAAGAGTTCATGAAATTCATCGAAGCGGCTGAATTCCCCATCATCGGCGGCAATTTCGACGTCACCCGCGATGAAAACCTGCGCGGCAAGATCAAGGGCTCCATCGTTCTCGAAGTGGGCGGCGAAAAGATCGGCATTATCGGCGCCACCACCGAGGATACGCCCGAAATCGCCTCGCCCGGCGACGATGTCGAATTCCACGACGTTATCCAGTATGTCCGCGGCGCGTCCGAGGCGCTCGATGCGGCCGGCGTCAACAAGATCATCCTTTTGAGCCATATCGGCTACACGGTCGACATGGACGTGGCCGCGGCCCTGCCGCTGGTCGACGTTATCGTGGGCGGTCACAGCCACACCCTGCTCTCCAACACCGCCGAAGGCGCGGCCGGTCCCTACCCGACCATGGTGACCAATCCCGACGGCGTCGAAGTGCCGGTGGTGCAGGCCAACCAGTATGGCAAGTATCTGGGCGACATCGCCATCACCTGGGACGACAATGGCGTCGTCACCAAGGCCGAAGGCGAACCCTACCTGATCGATGCGTCGGTCAAGGGCAACGAGGACTTCAAGAGCCAGCTCGCTGAACTTGCCGGCCCCATCGAAGAAGCCATGGGCGTGGTGATCGGCACCGCCGCCGAGGCCATCGAGGGCTCGCGCGAAGTCTGCCGCGCCATGGAATGCTCGATGGGCAACCTGCTCGCCGATGCCATTCTCGACCGCGTGGCCGACCAGGGCGCCACCATCGCCTTCCAGAATGGCGGCGGCATCCGCGCCTCCATCGATGCCGGTGACATCACCAAGGGCGACGTGATCACCGTGCTGCCTTTCTCCAACACGCTGGCCACCGTGGAAATCAGCGGCGCCGACGTCATCGAGGCGCTCGAAAACGGCGTTAGCGATGTCGAGAACGGTGCCGGCCGCTTCGCCCAGGTCGCGGGCCTGAAATACAGCTTCGACCTCAGCCAGCCCGCCGGCAGCCGCGTCAGCGATGTGCTGGTCAAGGGTGAGGGCGATACCTGGGTGCCGATCGACGAGGAGGCCAACTACATCGTCGCCACCAACAATTACGTGCGTGGCGGCGGCGACGGCTACGGCACCTTTGCCGAAGGCGCCAACCCCTACGATTTCGGCCCGCCGCTGGAAGAAGTGGTGGCCGACTACATCGCCAAGCAGGGCGGCACCTACACGCCCTATACCGACGGCCGCATCACCGAGATCAAGTGATCCCGCCAGCCACGAACACCAGGGGCGCCCCACCGGGCGCCCTTTTTGTTCCTTCTAGGCCCTTCTTGCGATCTGCCCCCAGGCCAGCAGGATAATCACCGCGCCCACGATAGCGCCGATGAAATTGGCCCCGTCCCCCGGCCCGTACCAGCCGATGGCCTGGCCCAGCCAGGTTGCCAGCACCGAGCCGATAATGCCCAGCACCGTGGTAAGAATGAAGCCGCTAGGCTTCTTGTCTCCCGGCGTGATCCACTTGGCGATCAGCCCCGCGAAAAATCCGACAATGATGGCCCAGACGATACTCATGCGGCGCTCCGTGTGTTGCTTGCGGGATAAGTCGGTACCCGGCGCCCGGGTTGCAAGACTGCATCACTCGCGGAGCCGTGAGGGATTAAGTTCCGATTGTGATCGGATAGCAGGCAACTCCTCGCCAGCCCAGCCGTTGGGAGCCTGTCAAGTGGGGGGCACACCCACACCTAGGAGTTTCCAAAATGAAAAAGACCATTGCTACGACCGCCATTGCCGCTCTTCTGGCCGCCACCGCCCTGCCTGCCCTGGCGCAGGATGCGGGTGTCGGCGTCGATGCCGGTGCAGGCGTGACTGTCGATACGCCGGCGGTTGATGCCGAGGCCGGCGCTGATGCCAACGCCAACGCCAATGCCGGCGGCATGTCGGACAATACCTATGGTTCGGTGGTTTCGTCCGTTTCGGGCTCTGCCGATGTCGATCTGTCCACCGTGACCGACGAATCCAAGGTCACAATCGTGCTGCTGTCGTCGCTCCAGGGTAACGCCGCCACCGAAGCGGCTGCGCTCGACGAGGCGATTTCGGCCAATGCCGATGGCATGACCACGCTGCACACCAATATCGACGGCAATGCCACGATCAAGGCCAAGCTCGAAGCCGAGGGCTATGCCTCCAGCGACGTCGTCGCGGTCAAGAGCAATGCGGACGGCTCGCTCATCGTCTATGTGGACGACCGCGCCTAAGCGTAGCGCCACGAAAGACGAAACCCCGGCCTTGCGGCCGGGGTTTTTCATTGTCTGAACCCAGTGCTCAGACCTTGTGTTCCATCCGGTCCCGATCGGTCACCGTCGCCAGGTCCAGCACTTTCTGGATATTGGTGGCGTGGCGGAAGCTGGGCTCCAGCGTCTTGCCGGCGCGCACCGCATCCACGAAGCGCATATAATTGGTCGGCACCGCATCGACGGCAACTTCCGTCCAGGTGCCGGTTTCGGCATCGGGACCCAGGCAGGTGAAGAGCTTGCTCCAGTCATGCCGGTGCTGCACCTCTATCGAACCCAGTTCGCCATAGACGCGCAGCCGCAACTCGTTGAAATGCCCCGTCGCCCAGCGCGTGGCATGGATCACGCCCAGTGCGCCATTTTCGAGCTGCGCCGTCATGGCGAAGCTGTCATTGGCGTCGAGGTCGTATTCGCCAATTTTGTTGTTCTCGGCCTTGTCGAACGTCTCCAGCCGGCAGAACACCTTGGAGAAATCGCTGCCCGCACCATAGGCGGCGAAATCCAGGATATGCACGCCGATATCGCCCAGCACGCCATTGGAGCCGTGCTTCTTGGAAAGCCGCCACAGCCACTGGCTCTCCGTGCGCCAGTCGCCCCAGGCCTTGGAAACCAGCCAGGACTGCAGGTAGCTCGCCTCGAAATGCTTGACCTTGCCGACCGCGCCCGACTGCACGATTTCGCGCGCCTTCTGCAACTGGCTCACATTGCGATAGGTGAGGTTGACCATGTTGACCAGGCCCAGCCGCTCTGCAGCCTCGGTCATTTCCATGGCCTTGGCGTGGTCGGTCGCCAGCGGCTTTTCGCAGAAGACATGCTTGCCCGCCGCCAGCGCCGCCATCGTGGTCGGATAATGCACGCTGTCCGGCGTCACATTGGCGACCGCATCGAATTCGCCCCAGGCGAGCGCCGCGTCGAGCGAACCGAAGCCGCGCTCGATGTTATGCGTCGTGCAAAAGGCTTCGACCCGTGCCGGATCGACGTCCACGCCGCCCGCCAGGGTCACGCCCTCGATGGCCGCAAAATGCTTGGCATGCTGATTGGCCATGCCGCCGGTACCCAGAATGAGGATACGCATATTCGTATTTCCCTATGCGGCCCCCGGGACCGCGACGTTTCAACAAACCCGATGTCATACCGGCGCAGGCCGGTATCTATCCCGAGATAGTGCCGCGCCTGTCATTTCAGGATGGACCCCGGCCTGCGCCGGGGTGACACCATGGTTGGAACAGGAGCGGCGAAAAGACCCTACTTGAACCCCTCTTCGCGGCCGTGATGCAGCTTGGGGCCGCGTTCCACGATCTTTTCCAGCGCCTCGTCCACAGGCGTGTTTGGCGCGTCGAGCAATTCGGGATGCTGGTTGGCGTTATAGGCCCAGTTGACCGCATTGCGCAGCACCAGCCCGACCGTCTCGTCGTGATAGGTCGGATAGGTTTCGTGGCCCGGACGGAAATAGAAGATATTGCCGGCGCCGCGGCGATAGGTGAGGCCCGAACGGAACACTTCACCGCCCTGGAACCAGCTCACGAACACCGTTTCCAGCGGCTCGGGCACGCTGAAGGGCTCGCCATACATCTCTTCCATTTCGAGCTCGAAATAGGCCGGCAGGCCCTTGGCGATCGGGTGCCCCGGATTGGTCACCCACAGCCGTTCACGCTCGCCCGCCTCGCGCCAGTGCAGCGCGCAGGGCGAACCCATCAGCCGCTTGAAAATCTTGGAGAAATGCCCCGAATGCAGCACGATCAGGCCCATGCCTTCCCAGACGCGCTTGGCGATGCGCTCGACGATTTCGTCCTGCACTTCGCCATGGGCGGCATGGCCCCACCACACCAGCACGTCGGTATTGGCCAACGCCTCGACCGTGCAGCCATGCTCTGGCTCCTGCAATGTCGTGGTCCTGGTCACGATATTGCTGTCTTGGCTCAAGAGCTTGGCAATCTGGTTATGCATGCCGCTGGGATAGTTGTCGGCAACGATCTTGTTCTTCTGTTCGTGGACGTTCTCGCCCCA
>CBIGSA010000209.1:0-6190 GCA_966192215.1 uncultured Devosia sp.
GTGGCACGATGCTAAATCGGCATCCGCATGATTTCTTCATAGGCCGAGATCACGCGGTCGCGGACTGTCACCATGCTTTCGATGGCGATTTCGGTCTCGCTGAGAGCGGTCACCATGTCCACGACATTGGCCTTGCCGTTCACCATATCGATAGCCATCCGGTCGCTGGCCGCGCCGGCATCGACCACACCCTGCACCTGCTGGGCCAGCATGTCGGCGAAGTTCGGGCCACCCTGGGGATTGGCCAAAGCCGTGAGATCGGTCTGCGGCCTTGCGGCCTGGTTGATCAGGCGCTGGGCATTGCCATAGGCGGCAGTGGCGGCGTTGAAGGGTGTATTGACGGCCATTTATTCCCTCCCGATCAGCCGCGCAGAATGTCGAGCGTGCGCCCGAGCATCTGCCGCGTGACAGTGACGACGTTGAGATTGGCCTCGTAGGTGCGCTGGGCCTCGCGCATGTCCATCGCCTCGATCAGCGGATTGACATTGGGATACTGCACATAGCCCGCCGCATCGGCGGCCGGATGGCCCGGCTCGTAGCGCGAGGAAAAATCGCTCATGTCATAGGCGAGGTTGCCCACCTCGACGATCTTACCGCCCACTTCGGCATCGAACGTGGTCTGGAAGGTCGGGATGCGCCGACGATAGGGCTCCTCCCCCGGCGCCTTGCCGGCAGAATCGGCATTGGCCAGGTTTTCGGCGATGACGCGCATGCGGGCCGTCTGGGCATGCAGGCCCGTGGCGGCGATGCGGAGCGAGGAATTGAAGTCCATGACGCGCTATCCCTGTTAAGCCTGCTTGCCCATGGCGGTGCGGAGGATCTTGATCGATTTCTGGTAGAGGCTGGTCGCGGCCTGATAGTCCATCAGGTTGGTCGTGACCTTCATCATCTCGTCTTCGAGCGTGACCCCATTGCCTTCCGGAGTAATCTCGAAATTGGCCATGCGCTGCGCGCCGAAGGCCCCGCCTTCGCTGCTGGGGACCGAATAATGCATGGGTTGGGTCGCTGCTGTCGTGACCGAGGCAGTGGAGAAGGCCGAGCTCCGGTCGGCAAAATCGTACTGTGCCAGGTCGCGGCCGCGATAGCCGGGCGTTTCGGCATTGGCCACATTCTCGGCCAGCAGGCCTTGACGGGTCTGGTGCCAGCGCATCTTGTCGGTGAGCGCCGCAAAGACCGGCATGTTCAGAAGGCCCATTGGCCGAAGTCCCCCGCGAGTCCATAAAGCGTGGCGCGATGGGCAAATCTTGCCGACCTATGGTTAATCAAGCGTTAACCGGACCTGTTTAGAGCAGCTTTCGCCTCGCATTCTGCACTTTTGCCTTATGTGATAGGCAATATATGCCGCCCGGATTCGGGCGAGACGGGATTGGAGCCGACATGAGTTTTATCACCAGCCTGTTCGGTGGCGAGGGCAACAGCTTCCTCACCGCGATTTTCGCTCTTGGCGTGGTCATCGTGGCCATCCTGCTGGTGCTGTGGCTGCTCAAGCTGCTGTTCAATGCTTCCGGCAACGTGGCCCGCGGCCGGAACCGGCGGCTGGCGGTCGTGGACTCGCTGGCGCTCGACCCCAAGCGGCAATTGCTGATCATCAGGCGTGACAATGTCGAACACCTGATCCTCACCGGCGGCCCGCAGGACGTGGTGGTGGAGTCAGGCATCGCCGTGGAAGAAGCCCCGGCCAACCAGCCGACACGGCGGCCCATCCCCATGGTCGCCACCCGCAAGCCGGCGCCGGCCAAGGCTGCTGCCCCCGCGCCTGCGTCTCCGGCGGCCCCTGCCCCGGCAGTGGCGCCCGAGCCTGTCGCCGCACCGGGGACGGCCATCGAGCGCCTGCGTGAACTCGGCCAGCCCACCAATAAGCGCGCCCACCTCTCGCTGCGCCATACCGGCCTGCTGCGCCCGGTCAGCGAGATGGAAATGCCGGTTTCCCCGGAAAACTCGCCTGCTCCCGCCTCGCCGGACGCCGACTCAGCTAAAGAGGACACGGCGCGGCGTGACGTAGAAGGCACCGACCTTGTCGAGGACAACAGCGAGGCAAACCGGAACTGAGGCGCAGCCGTCGCGCCTGCGGCGGCTTGCACCCTGGGCCGGGCTCGCCGCCTTCGCGCTGGCGGCCCTGCTGCCATCAGTGGCCTTCGGCCAGGATGTCTCGATCGATTTCGGTGACGACACGACGCTGACCGAGCGGGCGATCCAGCTCATCGGCCTCATCACCCTGCTGTCGCTGGCGCCCTCCATCCTGGTGATGGTGACCAGCTTCACGCGCATCGTCGTGGTGCTGTCGCTGCTGCGCACGGCCATTGGCCTGCAGACCGCGCCGCCCAATTCGGTGATGGTGTCGCTGGCTTTGTTCCTCACCATTTTCGTCATGCAGCCCACCCTGCAGCAGAGCTATGACCAGGGCATCGCCCCGCTGCTGGCCGGCGAGATCGAAATCACCGAGGCGTTCGAGCTGGGCAGCGCCCCGCTGCATGAATTCATGCGGGCCAATGTGCGCGAACAGGACCTCACCCTGTTCTTTGACCTCACCGACGCGCCCGTGCCCGAGGAGCCGGAAGCCATTCCGCTGCAATTGCTGATCCCGGCCTTCATGATCTCCGAATTGCGGCGCGCCTTCGAAATCGGGTTCCTGCTGTTCCTGCCCTTCGTCGTCATCGACATGGTGGTCGCCTCGGTGCTGATGAGCATGGGCATGATGATGCTGCCGCCCGTGGTGATTTCGCTGCCGTTCAAGCTGATCTTTTTCGTGCTGGTCGATGGCTGGTATCTCGTTGCCGGATCGCTGGTGCGAAGTTTCGTCAGCGGGTAGCAGCGTGTATCGCCTTAAGCCCGGTATCAAGCGGGACCATGTGCGCCGATGGGCCCTGCCGGATCGAATATTCTTCGGCCATGGTGCCTGCCACATCCTGGCCGGTATCTACCTAGCCGACGCGCCTCTCCCCGGCTTCTACGCCGAGCGCATCATCCCGCGGGACGGCGCCCCCGGCGGCCATATGTACGTGACTGATGGCGAGATCGCCTTCGACTATCACGGCTATAGCCGGCGCGGGCGGTTGCTCGACCACCATTGTCGCAGTTGGTCGGTCGACTATCCCGGCTGGGCTTGCACCATCGAGCGCGTGGACTTCCCCATTCTGGCCGCCAATGCCCTGAATTCACGAAAGATGCTGGGGCCGGACCAATACCTGCGCGACGTCATCCCGCGGGCACGGGTATTCGTCGCGCAAAGGGATCACGCCGTCCAATCTGCCCGAGCGCGTAACGTGCGCTAAATGAGACCCACGCACGGTATCACCCCGGCCTTGAGGCGGGGCCCATCCCGAGATTTAGCTACAGCCGCAAGGTCCATCGCTCGGCATCTGGCGACTATCTCAGGATGGATCCCGGCTCAAGGCCGGGATGACACCGCGTTTTTGGATGCATGAAGCCCTGTCAGAGGCTCGCCATATCCGCGCCGGGCGCAGCTGCGTTGAGCGGAGCCAGGGCACCTTCGCCGGCATAGGTATCGCGGTAGGAGGCCAGGAAGGCGTTGATGCCGCCGACATCGGCCACCTGGCTGGCCACCGCCTTGAATTCGAGGCTGGTAATGGCGACCTGCCCGGTCACCAGGTCGAACATCGGCCATTCCGGTGTCACCACCATGGCATCGCCGAACTTGGCGCGCAGGCGCGAGAGGCCGAATGTATCGCCCGACAGGGCAAAGCCCACCGCCGCCTTGATGAGCCCGAGGCGCACGGGCTGGCTCAGGGGCACCCCTTCCGGCTGCCCGGCATAGAAAGCTTCCAGCATTTCGCTGGCCTGATCATAGCGCTTGGCCCGCCAATGCGCGTCGATGCGCAGCAGGGTCGCATCGCTCCCGTCGACATCGCGCAGCAAGTCGAGCGCGAGCTGGTCGCGGCCGCCATCGATCATGGCGCGGGCTTCGAGAATGCGCCGCTGGCGCTGCAGCGTTTCCGGCAGGTCGGGCAGGCGTGTCTCGTTGAGCACCCGCAGAGCGTCCTGCGGCCTGCGGTCGGCCAGGTAGATGACGGCGAGGTCGGCGGCGATCTGGGTGCGGGCCACGCCGCGCAACCGGTTTTCGAGCTGGTACTCGAGCAGTTCGGCGGCCTGCGCCAGGAGGTCGACGCGCACCAGCCGCCGTGCCAGATTGCGGATCATCTCGTCGCCGCGCGCGCCGGGCGGGGTGAGCTGGCGGAAGTCGTAATAGAGGCCGAGCGCATCGACCGGCCCGAGGGCGTCGGCCATGCCATTGAGGAACAGCTCGCTGAACATGTGCTGCGCCTTGTCGCGCAGGGCATTGACCGGCGGGCTTTCGGGATAGTTGGCCACGGCCTGCTGCACGGTCTCGAAGCCGCGCCGGTACTGGCCGTCGCGGAAATAGAAATCGGCCAGCATGGTCTGCATGTCCGCTTCCAGCGGATTGCCGCGCCAGAGCAGCGATTCTGCCGACAGCGTGTCGCTGGCCTTGGCCAGGTCCAGCGTACCCTGCTCGTCGAGCAGGCGCAGCGTGCGGTAGATGGCTTCGGCGCGCGTGGGGCGGATATCGGCCGCGATCACCTGGCCATAGGTGTCGATGGCCTCCGAAATCCGATCGCGACCTTCGTCGATCCGGCCCGACATCAGGTGATAGAGGCTGGAATCCTCGGGGTTGAGCCCCGCAAAGTCGATCGCGGCGAGGAACCGCTCGGCCAGGGCCATGTCGTCGGTTTCAACGGCGGCGCGCAGGGCGGCAAAATAGAACTTGTTGCGCACCCAGAGCGGGTAATTCTCGACAATGCTGTTGGCCTCGATGGCGTCGAACCGGGCGCCCTTGAAGTCATAGCCGTCGGCCCGCGCAATGGTGCGCCACAGCAGCGCATCGAGTTCCTGCCCGATGCCGGGCGAATTGAGGATGGCCAGCGCCTCGTTGGGTCGCGCAGCCAGCGTTTCGGCAATGGCGCGCGTCATGCGGATCTTGCGCGTCAGGTCCTCGGCCTTGAGGTCGGCTTCCAGCACATCGAGCACGCCCAGCGCCTCATGGGCGAAGCGATTGGCGACGTAATATTGCGCCAGGTCCAGCCGGGCAACGTCCCGGTCGCGGCCATCACCATCGGCGGCGGCGACCAGCAATTCGTCGAGATGGCTGTTGAGGGAGCCGAAATCCTTCTCTTCCAGCCCCGCCAGGTCGATGAAGCTGCCGCGCAGGCTTTCGGTGATGCCATTGCCGATGGTGCGCGGCGCGTCGGCCGCCGAAACGGTGAGCCCACCATGGGTGGAGAGCACCGCCAGGTCATTTTCGATGGCCAGGTCGAGCTCGGGGCTTTCCGGCTTGATGACTAGGCCATGCACGCTCCGCAGCGCTGAGAATTCGACATAGTCGAGCCTGCGGGTAACGCCCCGCGCCGGCGGATAGGCGGTGACCACTTTGAGAATGTCGCCTACCAGCGGATCGCGGAAATCATGGATACGGGCCGGCCGCGCCACATTGGCCACGACCTCGAAATTGCCCTCGATGTCGCGGCGGCGACTGAGTTCGATCGGCTCGGTAGGGGTAAGCATGATGTCGCCCAGCGACAGGACCCAGGCCATGCCCTCCGAGCCCAGGGTCGCCAGCCGGTCCTGCGTCAGCTCGACCCGCACCACCTGCGTATCGCCCGAAGTGACGACAGCAAATTCGCTCGCCAGCGCGTCCAGTGCCTCCGAATGATCCGGCGGCATGATGCCCGAAATGGTGTCGAACATCATCCAGACCGTGTCGCCCCGGCGGAAGACAGCAGCCGGCGTATCCTGCTCGAAGGGGAAGACGACGCGCACCGTCGAGCCGAGGACGCTCACAAAGGGCGTCACCGTGGGGGCGGCGCTTTCAGGGAAGAGCTTGTCGACCTGAGCCGTGTCGGGGCCGGCCGGCGTCTCGGCCGCGGCCTCGGCTCCCGCGTCGGTTTCCTCGACCAGGCTGGCGGCCGTGAAGCTGGGCAGGCCGACGCCGGCAATGTCGATGTCGAGAATGTACTGGCTCGGCGAATTCTCGTAGAAGCGCGGCGTCACGCCCTTGGCCAGGGCCAGCGAGACCATGGCCCCGTCAGGCGTCACGGCACTTTCCACCGAGGCGATTTCGGGCGGCAGATCCACGGCCAGGTCGCGCAGGTCGACGCCGACAGGCCATTCGAAGGCGATATGGCTGGTCTCGCCTTCCTGCACGTAGTCTGCCGTG
>CBIGSA010000210.1:0-6152 GCA_966192215.1 uncultured Devosia sp.
GCCTCCAGCGAGGAGGCTCTGGCGCCGGTTTTGCGCATCGCCAAGGGGCGCACCGCCTTGCTCGCCGCCATCGCCGAGACGGGCGGTGCCTGGACCACGGCGCAGTCCACTGCGGCTTTGTCCGATCTCGCCGATGCCGCCCTCGATGCGGCGCTCAACCTGCTGATGCGCGGCGCGGCCGAACGGGGCTTGCTGGCCATTCCCGCCAGCGAAGCCATGTCAGCCAATTCGGGCCTGGCCATCTTCGCCTTGGGCAAGCATGGCGGGCAGGAGCTCAACTACTCCTCCGATATCGACATCGTCGCCTTCTACGATCCCGAAAAAGGCGTGCTGGCCGATCCAGGCGAAGCGACGAAAATCTATTCGCGCATGATCCAGAAGCTGGTCGGCCTGATGGAGGACCGCCAGGCGCATGGTTATGTGTTCCGCACCGATCTGCGCCTGCGCCCCGATCCGGGCTCGACCCCGGTCGCCATCTCCTTCGATGCGGCGCTAGCCTATTACGAAAGCCGTGGCCAGAACTGGGAGCGCGCCGCCTGGATCAAGGCCCGCGCCTGCGCCGGCGACCGGCAGGTGGGCGAAGCCTTCCTGCGCGAGCTGGCGCCCTATGTCTGGCGCAAGCATCTCGACTTCGCCACCATTGCCGACATCCAGGCGATGAAGCGCCAGATCAACATCGCCAAGAATGTCGGGGACATCCGAGTCGAGGGACACAATGTGAAGCTGGGTCGCGGCGGCATTCGCGAGATCGAATTCTTCACCCAGACCCAGCAATTGATTGCCGGCGGCCGCGACAAGAGCCTGCGCGTCAAGCCGACGGCCCATGCGCTGGCGGCCTTGGCCGATGCCAACTGGATCACGCCCAAGGCCGCCACTGAGCTGACCCAGACCTATTGGTACCTGCGCGGCGTCGAGAACCGGCTGCAGATGCTGCGTGACGAGCAGACCCACATCATGCCCGCCACGGCCGAGGAGGTCGCCGTCATCGGCCGGCTGATGGGCGAGCCCGACCTGCGGGCCTTCGAAGCCAGTTACCGCGCCGCACTGGAACGCGTTGTTGGCTACTATTCCGAGCTCTTCACCGAAGGTGAAACACTGGGCAGCGGCGAGGGCAACCTCGTCTTCACCGGCAGCGACGACGATCCAGGCACGGTGGAAACGCTCTCCGCCATGGGTTTCGCCAATCCGTCCAAAGCCATTGAGGTGGTGCGCAAGTGGCATTATGGCAGCTATGCCGCCACCCGTGCCGCCGCCGCCCGCGCTCATCTCACCGAATTGCTGCCCGCTTTGCTGACTACCCTGGGCGAGGCCGGCAATGCCGACGATGCCCTGCTGCGTTTCGATAACTTCCTGTCGCGCCTGCCCGCCGGCGTGCCGCTCTTCTCGCTGTTGCGCACCCATCCGGACCTCCGCCGGCTGCTGGTCCAGCTCATGGCCTCGGCGCCACGCATGTCCGAGGCGGTCATCCATCGCGCCCATGTCATGGACGGGCTGATCGATCCGGCCTTTGCCAATGACGTGACCCATCGGGACGTGTTGATCGCCAAGGTCGATGCCTTCCTCGCCGAATCCCGTTCCTATGAGGAAATCATCGATCGTGCCCGCATCATCGGGCAGGAGCAGAAATTCCTTATCGCGGCCGGCCTTTTGTCTGGAACGGTCAGCGCTGTCGGGGCAGGGGAGCAGTTCACGGCTCTTGCCGAAACCCTGGTCAATCGCCTCTTCGGCAGCGTCCGCGCCGAATTCGAGCGCCGCCATGGCAGGCTGGCCGGCGGGCGCGTTGCGCTGCTCGCTTTCGGCAAGATGGCCAGCCGCGAGATGACGGTGACGTCGGATCTCGATTTCATCCTGCTCTACGATGCGCCGGACGGCGAATCCGATGGCGAAAAGCCCCTCAGCACCAATCACTACTATACCCGCCTCACCCAGCGGCTCGTGGCGGCAGTGACCTCGCCCACGGCAGAAGGCGTGCTCTACGAGGCCGATATGCGCCTGCGGCCCTCGGGCAATGCCGGCCCGCTGGCCACCAGCATTGCCGGTTTCCGTGCCTATCATCGGGACAATGCCTGGACCTGGGAACATCTCGCCCTCAGCCGCGCCCGGGTCATCGCGGCCGACGGGGCCTTCGGCGCCGATGTCGATGCCGCCATTGCCGAGGTGATGGAGCGCAGTCGCGACGTCGCCAAAACCATTGACGATGTCGTCTCCATGCGCGCGCTGATGGCCAAGGAGCGGCCGGCCCGCCATCCCTTCGACCTCAAGCTGGCCGAAGGTGGGCTGGTCGATCTCGAATTCATCGCCCAGTCGGCGCAACTGGTGGCGGGCACCAGGCTCGACATGCCGCAGGCCCTCACCGCCCGCGTTCTCGCCCGGCTGGGCGAGGTCGGGCTCGTGCCCGACGGCGCCCGGTTGGCGGAGATCCACGGCACCTATTCAACCGTGCTGCAGGTGATGAGCTCGGCTTTGGTCAGCCCCTTCAAGGACGAAGCCTGGACCGACGCCTTCAAGGAATTGCTGGCCGGGCTGACGCATTACCCCGATTTCGGGCGGCTGGAACTCGACCTGGTCCAGATGCGCGGCGAGGTCAGTGCTGCCGCATCGCAATGGTACGAGAAGGCGCGGGGGCTTTAGCGGCTATTCCACCCGCCGTGGCGGCACTGGCGTGCCGCGCTGTTCCAGCGCCCGCTTGACGCTTTCGGGAATGTCCCGGCAGCCGCACTGTTCGGCATGTTAGATCTGCCATTCGATGCGCTGTTCGAGATTGGCATTCTTTGGCATGCGATGCGTTTCGTGCCAGTCCCGGTTGATCACGTCATGCCGCCTGCATGGTGCTGGCCGCGTCGAGCGGCAGCGAAATGGCCACCGTCGTGCCCAGCGACGGGCTGGAATCGATGGCGAGGCTCCCCCCGCTCAGTTCGGCTATGGCGCGGGCAATGGAAATGCCCAGGCCCGGCCCCACGCCCTCGCGGGTGAAGGTGGAATCCCCCAGCGCGAAGGGTTGCGACAGGCTGGCCAGCCGCTCCTCGCTCATGCCCAGCCCGGTATCGGTGATTTCCACCACCACGCCATCCCGCGCCGCATAGGCATTGAGCGTCACCCGCCCGCCCGAAGGCGTGAAGCGCAGAGCGTTTTCGACGATATTGCCGACCATGCGATTGAGGCCCAGCTTGTCGCCTCGCACCACGGCACCGCTCTGTTCGCCCAGCACGAACAGGATGCCGGCGCGCGACGCCTGCGCCTGGAAGCGCTGGACCACGCCATCGAGCAGGTCGTCTATCGCTACCGGATCGCTGCGCAGCGGCTTCTGCCCGCCTTCGAGCTCGGCCAGGTCCAGAATGGTGGCGAAGGAGGCTAGCAGGTGCTCGCCCGAGGTCTTGATGGACTGCACATAGTCCGAGTAGCGGGCATCGCCCAGCGGCCCATAGGTCTGGTGCCGCATCAGCTCGGCAAAGCCGATAATGTGGTTGAGCGGCGTGCGGATATCGTGGCTGAGATGGGCGAGGAAATTGGTCTTGGAGCGGCTGGCCGCTTCCGCCTTGAGCTTTTCCTCGTGGTAGCGCCGGGCCAGCAGGCGCTGCTCCTGCCTGATGGTGTGGAGCATGGTGTCGGTCTTCTTGGCCTCGGTAACGTCGCTGATAAGCGTCATCAGGGCGCCATTGCCCAGCGGCCGTTCGTCGATCAGCAGGCACGAGCCGTCTTCGCGGTGCAGTTCGAGTACCTTGCAGCCGCCATCCTCGTTCACCAGTTTGATATAGCCGCCCATGCTCAGGCGCTTCACCGCTTCCTGGTAGGTGGTGCTGAAGCTGTTGAGGTTGAGCCGGCTGCGATATTGCTCGTTGCAGACGATGAGCTTGCCGCTCTTGCTCCAGCAGGCCACGCCCATGGGGATGGCGGCCGCCAGCGTGCGGTAATTGTGGCGCTGCACCATGTCGGGCATGTCGTCGCGTCGCCGCCAGGCCGCCAGCAGCACCACCAACCCAGCCAGGGCGAAGGCCGCGGCGCCTCGCTGGCCGATCCCGGTCCAGGCCAGGCCCTCGCGGGCTTCCAGCGAGAGCACGCCATGCGGCCCGGCCGCCACGGATTGCCGCACGAAATTGGTGTCCGGCGCTGTTGCCGGTAGCACCAGACTGGCCCGGGCAATGCCGCTGAAGCGCTGGCTGGAGGCATCCACAGCGGCATGGGCCGCCTCCGGCGTCATGGCCGAAATTTCCGAAGCCAATGCAGCCCCGATGATCGACAATTCGCGGCGGGCATCGTCGAAGGTGCGGGCGATGTCGTAGGCCACGAACAGGCCCGCGGCCAGCAGGGCTGTGAGCGCCACCGCCAGGGTGATGGGAGAAAGCGTTATGCGGAATGGCCATGCATTGGGCGCCTGCCCTTTGCTCGCTGGGCGGCGGGAACCCGCCTTACCTTTGCCAGCACCGAATCCGGTAACGCTGGCGCCGGATGCCTCCGCCGACCGCATATAACTCTCCCGATCTGTAGGGCCGTATTAGCCCGCCCGATTTGCCCTTTAACAAACAATGAATCACCGCGACTCATGTGTCCAGACCCTCTCCGGCGGGGCCGGAGAGGGGTTGGGCAAATTCACGAGTCGTCAGAATCACTTAGCCGCTGAAGAAAAATTCTTCCAATTATGGCGGGCGTTTAGGGTGCCGGCGGGGGTGGGCTCACCCCGCCAGCATACGCGTCAGGATATCAGCGGTGTTCCGGCTCAGCGCGCCGCTGGCGGACAGGCCCGTAAGCGCCGATTTGGCGGCCTCGCGGCGGGCGCTGTCCAGCATCGGCCAGATGCGGAAGCCGGTCAGCACCCGCGCCGCCACCTGCGGGTTGACCTTGTCCACCTCGGCCACGAAATCGGCGACGAAGCGGAAGCCGGCGCCGTCGGCCCGCGCAAACTGCGTCGGGTTGCTCATGGCAAAGGTGCCCACCAGCGAGCGCAGCCGGTTGGGGTTGGTGCGGGGGAAGGTGGGATCGGCCAGGATCGCCTTCATGTCCGCGATCACTCCGTCGCGCGGCGCGGCGGCCGTCACGGTCAGCCACTTGTCGAGCACCAGCGGGTCGCCGCCGAACCTGGTACGGAAATCGGCCAACATGGCCGGCGCCTCCGGCGTGCCCGCCATGGCCGCGGCCGAAAGGGCAGCAAGCCGGTCGGTCATGTTGCTGGCCGCGTCATATTGCTGAGCCACCAGCATCGAGGCGCCGGGCGCATCGCTGCCGACCAGCAGGGTCAGCATGCGGTTGCGCAGGGCCCGCCGCCCGGTGCTGGCCGGGTCCGGTGCATAGGGCGCGGTGCTGGCCAGCGCGTTATAGGTGCCGAGCATCTGTCGGGAGAGCGGCCCGAATACCGCTCGCAACAATTGCTTGCGCACATCGTGGATGGCGTCCGGGTCAATATCCTTGCCGATGGTCCGGCCGATCAACTGTTCGTCCGGCAAGGCCAGCGCCAGCGCCTTGAAGGCATTGTCCAGCGTATCGCTGGCCAGCGTGTCGCCCATGGCCTGGCTCAGCGCCGCCACCGCCTCCTGGCTCCAGCTCTGGCCCTTCACGGCATCCACGGCCAGCGCCATGCCGACATCCTGCAAGGCCTGCCAGCGGTTGAACGGATCGCTGTCATGCCGCGCCAGGAACAACTGGTCCTGCTGGCTGGCTTCGGTTTCGAGGATGACAGGCGCCGAGAAACCGCGCAGCAGCGACGGAACCGGGCGGTTGGGCACGCCGGTAAAGGTCACTTCGGCACTGCCGTCCTTGAACACGATCATGTCGTCGCGCACTTCGGCGCCGCTGACCCCACTCCAGCCCATCGGGCTGCCATTGGGCCCGATCAGCCCGAACTTGATCGGGATGACCAGCGGCGATTTCGTCGGCTGACCCGGCGTCGGCAGCGTCTCCTGCTTCAGCTTGAGCGTATAGGTCTGCTTGTCGGCATCGTAATGCTCGGCCACATCAAGCCGCGGCGTGCCGGCCTGCAGGTACCAGGTCTTGAACTGGTCCAGGTCGATGCCATTGGCATCCTCGAACACCTTGAGAAAGGCCTCGATGGTCGTGGCTTGTCCGTCATGCCGCTCGAAATAGAGGTCCATGCCCTTGCGGAAGCCGGCTTCGCCCAGCAGCGTCGCCAGCATGCGCACGATCTCGGCGCCCTTCTCGTA